>JAPOVI010000445.1 GCA_026708265.1 Acidobacteriota bacterium | reverse complement strand
CCGGGTCGGCCCCAGCCCCCACCGTCCCAGGAGCTTGCGCCGCGGCACGCACTCTGTTGGCGTTCTGCGGCGCAATCTCCTAGCATGGAGGTATGGTTACCACACATCGTCCATCCTCCCTCCGGCGCCTCCGCGCATCGGCCGCGCTGATCGGCCTGATCCTCGCCGGCACCTCGCCTGCCGCCGGCGCGGACGAGGAGGCGGCGCGGCTCGAGGAGGGCGTCATCGTTCTCGAAGAGATCCTGAATGCGCCCGACGCGGCGATTCCGCGTGCCATCCTCGACCGGGCGGTCGCCATGGCGGTCTTTCCGTCGACGGTCAAGGCGGGCTTCTTCCTCGGAGGGCAGCGCGGACGCGGCTTCATCGCGGGGAGGGACCCGGACACCGGAGCCTGGTCCGCCCCCGCGTTCATGACGCTGACCGGCGGCAGCATCGGCCTCCAGGTGGGGGCGCAGTCGGCCGACGTCATCCTGCTGATACAGAACCGCCGCGGGTTGCGGCGTCTGCTCGACAATCAGTTCAAGCTGGGCGGCGACGCCTCCGCGGTCGTGGGGCCGATCGGGAGGAGTCTCGAGGCTTCCACGGATCTGCAGTTGACGGCCGAGATCCTCAGCTACTCGCGCACCCGCGGCGTGTTCGCGGGCGCGGCCCTCGGGGGCGCGACGTTCCGGGCCGACCGCGACGCGAACGAGCGCTTCTACGGCGCGCGGCTCGACTCGGTCGACATCGTGATCGACGGCAAGGCCGGGGAGCAGGGCTTGCCGGAGGCGGCGATTCGGTTGCAGGCGGCGCTGGCCAGCCTCGCCGCGACCGACACCCCTTGACGACGGGAACGGGGGCTGACACAATATCCGCCGTGACGCTCTGGACGACCGGCTGCTGTTGTAGCGAGCCCGCTGAGGGCCCCCGCGCCGACGGTCGTGCTGCGTCACGTGCGCTGCGTCACTAGAGAGCCAGCGAAACATCGGACGCGAAGGACCCAAGGCCCGGGGGGCGAACGCCCCGCGGGCCTTTCTTTTTACCCGCATTCGAGAACGTGACCGGATTCGACCTCGGACCGATCGCCGTCGGCTTCGTCGTGGGCGCCCTCGTCGGTGCGACGTCGACCGGGGGCGGCGCCCTGCTGACGCCGGCCCTCGTCCTGCTGGCGAGGGTACCGCCGTCGATCGCGATCGGATCGGACGTGCTGATCGCGGCCGGCATGAAGCTGGTCGGCGGCGGCTTCTACGCGCTGCGGCGCGAGGTGCACTGGCAGACCGCGGCGCGGCTGGCGGCCGGATCGCTCCCGGGGGCGGTGGTCGGCATCGCGATCCTCAACCGGCTGCCCGGCGACCGGCTCGAGGCGTGGTTGGCGCACTGCCTCGGCTTCGTGCTGATCCTGGCCGCGGCCGCGCTCTTCGTGCGGGTGCGCTTCGCGGACCGGTTCCGGCCGCGCCGCATGCCCGCCACCGGGATGACGGTCGGCCTCGGCTTCCTCACCGGCGTCCTGGTCAGCATGACCAGCGTCGGCAGCGGGTCGCTGCTCCTGTGCGTGCTCGCGCTCGGCTATCCGCTCGCCGCCCGCACCAGCGTCGGCACGGATCTGGTCCACGCGCTCGCCCTGTCGTCCGCGGCGACGGTCGGACACGCGGCCGCCGGCCGCGTCGACGTCGCCCTGGCCGGGGCGGTCCTGGTGGGCGGCATCCCGGGTGTGCTGGCCGGCGCCCGGTTGGCGACGGCGGTTCCCGAGCGGCCGCTGCGGGCCGGCCTCGCCGTCGTCCTGTTCGTTCTCGGCGTGCAACTGGCGGTCTTCGGCGTGTCCCAGAACGCGCCGGCGACGTACGGAGGTGGAGCATCGTGAGCAACGTTGCAGTGTTGCAGGGGTGGGCGGATCGCACGGCACCGCTCGAAGCGTGCGCGGACGCGCTGGAGGGTGCTCCTCCGGAGGAGATCCTGCGCTGGGCCATAGACCGTTACGCCGACCGGCTCACGTTCGCCACCGGCTTCGGCGCCGAGGGCTGCGTCCTGATCGACCTGATCGGGCGGCACCGGCTGCCGATCGACCTCTTCACGCTCGACACCGGGGTCCTGTTCCCGGAGACGCGCGAGCTGTGGCGGCGTCTCGAGGCGCGCTACCGCCTCACGATCCGCGGCGTCCGGCCGCAGCCGGCGCCGGGGGACGACGCGGGAGTTTCGCTCGACCCGGCCCATCGGCTCTGGGAGCGCGACCCCGATGGATGCTGCGCGCGCCGCAAGGTGCTTCCGCTCGCCGCCGAGCTCGGCCGGGTGGATGCCTGGATCACCGCCATCCGCCGCGACCAGACCCCGCAGCGCGCCAACGCGCCGATCGTCGGCTGGGACGCCAAGTTCGGCATTGCGAAGGTCAACCCCCTCGTAGCCTGGACCAGCCGGGACGTCTGGCGGTACCTCCGCACGAACGATGTGCCGTACAACCCGCTGCACGACCGCGGCTACCCCAGCGTCGGCTGCCGGCCGTGCACGAGCCCCGTACGGCCGGGAGAGGACGCTCGCGCCGGCCGTTGGCGCGGCACGGCGAAGACCGAGTGCGGGCTCCATGGATCGTCGGTGCTGGAGGAGGCGCCCGCGACGTAACTGCCTCGACGGCGGAGACGCATGACCCTCTTCCCCGCCTTTCTGAAGCTGGACGGCCGGCGCGTCGTCGTCGTGGGCGGCGGCCGCGTCGCCGGCTCCAAGGTCCGCGCCCTGCTCGACGCCGGCGCCGACGTGTCGATAGTCGCCCCCGAAGTCTCGGATCAGATCGCCGACGCGGGCGTGGTCTACGTCCGGCGCCCGTTCGAGGCACGGGATCTGGACGGTGCGTGGCTGGTCGTCGCGGCCGCGCCGCCGGCGGTGAACCGGCGGGTCGCCGAGGCCGCGGAGGAGCGGCGCATCTTCGTGAACGCGGTCGACGATCCGCCGAACGCCAGCCTCTACCTGGGCGGCGTGGTGCGGCGATCCGGCCTGACGGTGGCCATCTCCACCAACGGGCGGGCGCCCGCCCTGGCCGGCCTGCTTCGGCAGGCCCTCGACGCGCTGTTGCCGGCCGAGCAGGTCGAGCGCTGGCTGGCCGAGGCGGACCGCCTGCGGGCCGAGTGGCGCCGCACGGGCGTTCCGATGCCCGATCGACGGCCACAGCTCCTGGACGCCCTCGTGCGCCTGCACGATGGCCGGCCGCGGCCGGCCGGCGAGCCCCGAGCATGACGGCAGCGACGTCCCGCGGCTTCGTCTCCCTCGTGGGGGCCGGACCCGGCGACCCCGAGCTGCTGACGATCCGCGCCGCGCGCCGGCTCGAGGAAGCGGACCTCGTCCTGTACGACGCGCTGGTGCCGGCGGAGGTGGTGGCGACGGCGCGCCGTGCCCAGCGCTTCCGCGTCGGCAAGCGCGCCGGCCGCAAGGCCGTCACGCAGGAGACGATTCATCGCCTGCTCATCCGCGGGGCGCGGCAGGGCAAGCGGGTCGTCCGCCTGAAGGGCGGCGATCCGTTCGTGCTCGGTCGCGGCGGCGAGGAAGCGCTGGCGCTCAGGGCCGCAGGCGTGCCGTTCGAGGTCGTACCCGGGGTGACGAGCGTCGTCGCGGCCCCGCAGGCGGCGAGCATCCCGCTCACGCACCGCGGGCTCGCCTCGGGATTCGTGGTCGTGTCGGGGCATGCCGAGGACTCCTTCCGACCCGTCGTCGAGACCCTGGCGCCCAACGCGCTGACCGTGGTCGTGCTGATGGGCCTCGGGGCCCGCGCCCGTATCGCGGCCGCGCTGCTGGAGGCCGGCTGGCGGAGGGACACGCCGGCCGCCGTCGTTCTGGCGGCCTCGCGTCCGGAGATGCAGCAGTGGGTCGGGCGGCTGGACGATCTCGGCGATGCCCCGCTGGACGACGGCGAGGCGCCCGGAACGATCGTGGTCGGCGACGTGGTGAGCCTCGGTGCGCTGGCGGCCGGCAGCCCGGCCGCGGCATGCCCTGATGACGGACGGGTTGGAGCTTCGCTGGCGCGCGGAGGTATGAAGTGACCTGGAAAGCAGCATTGGCGGACCGGATGCCCGGCGAGCTGGCGGAGGAGATCGAGACCTTCGAGCGCCAGATCGCGCTGCGGCGGCAGGGGAAGATTGACGAGAAGGTCTTCGCCGAGACACGCCTCCGCCGCGGCGTCTACGGCCAGCGCTACGACAACGGCCAGCGCAACGACGGGACCGGAGCGAAGCAGCTCCCCTATCCCTCGAACGGGTTCACCAAGGGACCGGAGACCGTCTGGGACGCGCCGGGGATGCAGCGCATCAAGATTCCCTTGGGCGGTCTCACGGCGGACCAGATGGACACGCTCGCCGACCTGGCCGAGGAGTACAGCGACGGCGTCTGCCATATCACCACGCGCCAGGACGTCCAGCTCCACTTCGTCCACATCGACGACACCCCCGACCTGATGCGCCGGCTCGCGGCCGTCGGCATCACGACGCGCGAGGCGTGCGGCAACACGGTCCGCAACGTCACCGCGTGCCCGCTCGCCGGCGTCTGCCGGGACGAGACGTTCGACGTCACACCCTACGCGAAGGCATGCATGCGCTTCCTGCTCGGCCATCCGGACGCGCAGGACTTCGGGCGCAAGTTCAAGGTGGCCTTCTCCGGCTGCCGCGAGCACGCCTGCGGGCTGGTCTCGATGCACGACCTCGGGCTGATCGCGGTCACGCGGACGGTGGACGGCCGGGTGGAGCGCGGCTTCGAGACCTACGTCGGCGGAGGTCTCGGGGCGGTCCCGCACCAGGCGAAGCTGTTCGATCCCTTCCTGCCGGTGGCGGAGCTCCTCCCGCTGGCGCAGGCCATCGCCCGGGTGTTCGCCCGCCTCGGCGAGAAGCGCAACCGGGCCCGGGCCCGCATCAAGTTCCTGGTCGCCCACCTCGGCATCGACGAGTTCAAGCGGCTCGTCCTGGAGGAGCGGGCGGGGCTTGCGTCGGACGCCCGCTGGGACGCCCACGTTGCCGCCGCACCGGACGAGGCGGAGACGCCGCTCCGGCCGCCGGCGTCCCTGGCCGGCAGCCCTTCGTCCGCGGACCCCTTCGGGGCCTGGTCGCGCACCAACGTCTACGAGCAGCGGCAGGCGGGCTACGCCACCGTCACCGTGGCCCTGCCGCTCGGCGACCTGACCGCCCGGCAGATGCGCGGACTGGCCGCCGTCGCGCGGCGCTACGTGGGCGACACGATCCGGACCACCGTCGAGCAGAACATCGCGCTGCGCTGGGTCAGCGCCGCCGACCTGCGGGACCTCCACGGCGACCTCGCCGCGCTGGGGCTCGCGGAGCCGGGCGCCGGCACCATCGCCGACATCACCGCCTGCCCGGGCACCGACACCTGCAAGCTGGGCATCGCCTCGTCGCGCGGGCTGGCGGCGGAACTGCGGGAGCGGCTGAGCGCCGCCGCGTCGCCGCCGGACCCCGCCGTCGAGGGCCTGCGCATCAAGACGAGCGGCTGCTTCAACTCGTGCGGCCAGCACCACATCGCCGACCTCGGCTTCTACGGCGTCAGCCGGACGGTCGACGGCTACACGGTGCCGCACTTCCAGGTGGTGCTGGGCGGTCAGTGGACGGAGAACGCGGCATCGTACGGGCTCGCCTCCGGCGCCATCCCGTCCAAGCGCATCCCCGAGGTGCTCGAGCGGATCACGGCCCGCTTCGTCGCCGAGCGACAGGGATCCGAATCGTTCCAGGCGTTCACGCGGCGCATCGGGAAGCGCGCGCTCAAGGAGATGCTCGCCGACCTGGTGCCGGTGCCGGCCCGCGACGACGCCGGCGCCCGCGGCCGGGCGTTCTACTCCGACTGGGGCGATCCGCGTGAGTTCACGCTCGGCGACATGGGGGTAGGCGAGTGCGCGGGCGAGGTCGTCTCGCTCACGGAGTTCGACCTTGCGGCGGCCGAAGCGCAGATCTTCGAGGCGCAGCTCGAGCTGGAGGCGGGCCGCGCCGGCGCCGCGGACGACCGCGCGTATCGAGGCATGCTTCTCGCCGCGAAGGGCCTCGTGAAGGCGGAGTTCATCGATGTCGGCGACGACCCGGCCGACATCGTCCGGGAGTTCCGCACCCGGTTCTTCGACACGCAGGTCTTCTTCGACAAGTACGCGGGCGGCAAGTTCGCCATGTACCTGTTCCGCCGCCACGAGCGGGGCCCCGCCTCCGGCGCCGAGGCGGCCCACCAGCTCATCGAGGAGGCGCAGCTCTTCCTGGAAGCGAGCCATGCCTGCCAGGCACGGCTCGCCGCGCGCCCCGCCGCAGGCCCCCCGCCGTCGCCGGCCCCGACCGCGCCGTGATTACCATGGAGCACGCAATCGACCGGCTGCAGCGCTTCGCCGTGAAGCTGTACCTCGAGCCGGGCAGCGCGCTCGCGCCGCGCTCCTGCGTCGAGATCTTCCATCGCTGGATCCAGCTGGGCGCCGTGCCCGGACTCCTCATCGACGTCGCCGACTACACGCATCTCACCGGCGGCCCCCGGGTGGTGCTGGTGGCCCACGAGGGGCACTACGCCCTCGACGATGCCGATGGTCGGATGGGACTCGTCTACACACGCAAGCAGCCGCTGGAGGGAACCCTCCCGGAGCGGCTGGCGGCAGCGGCCGGCATCCTGCTCGCCGCGGCCGAGCGTCTGGAGCAGGACACGGCGGGTTTGGTTGACGGTGCTGCCGCGTTTCTCGGAAGCGAGATGGCGGTCGTCGCCATCGACCGCCTGATCGCGCCGCCGACCGATGCGGCCGCCGAAGCCGCCTTGCGCGGGGCGGTCGCCGCCCTCGGGGCCCGCCTCTTCGGCGACGCTGCCGTCGATGTACGGTCCCTGGTCGAGTCTGACCATCTCGGCTGCGTCATCGGCGCAACCAACTCCGTATCGCTGGCCGATCTGTCGTCCAGGGTGGAGTGAAACCACCCGCGCGGGATACGATCGACCTCTCGTCGGATGTGCTCTTGCCCCGACTCGGGAGCCAAGCCAGGCAAGTGCATCAGCCAGGGAGCATTCGATGCTGGCCGAGGTCAAGATCGAGCAGTTCAGGAGCTACCGCAAGGCGTCGCTGAAGCTTGGCCCGCTAACCGTCCTGATCGGCGCGAACGCGGCCGGCAAGAGCAACGCCCTCGAAGCGGTTCGGCTGCTGTCCTGGATCGCCTCGGGTAACAGGCTCAGTGCTATCCGTCACGCCCTGCAGGACACGGATCGGACGATCCGGGGAAGGATTAGCGATCTCGGATTCCGTCAAGGGCGGTCCTTCTCGCTTGCCTGCGAGACGACCGACGTTAGCTGGGGTTCTTATTCGGTTCGGCTCGATGTACGTGAGGGAGACGAACTGCACATCTCCGACGAACGCGTGACCGGCGGCTACTCCTCGTGGGCTCCGCTGTTCGAAGTCATCACGCCATCGAAAGGAGCATTAGGTGACATGTCCGTCGCGTACAACAACTTTGCCCGGGGTGGCAGGAAGCCGCAGATCGTCTGCAGCGACCAGATGGCCGTACTGTGCCAGCTCATGAGCTCGGCACGGTTCTACCCCGGTCACAAGAAGGCCCAGACGACGATCCCGGCGGTAACAAGGCGCATTCACCACCAGCTTTCAACCATCACTTTCCTTGATCCACGTCCGTCACTGATGAGGGGCTACAGCTTCAAGAGCGAGCAGCGTCTTACCGAGACGGGTGGAAACCTGTCAGGCGTGCTGCACAACCTGTGCCAGCGGGAAGGGGCTCGGGAGCAAGTGCTTGAACTCGTACGAGCGCTGCCCGAGCAGGACATCCAGGAGATCGACTTCATCGAAACGCCGCGAGGCGAGGTGATGGTCGCATTGACCGAGACGTTCGGCGGACACGCAACGCGCTATGACGCGACGCTTCTGTCCGACGGGACGCTGCGCGTCCTCGCGATCGCGGCCGCCATCCTGTCCGCTCCGGGCGGGCTTGTGGTGATCGAGGAGATCGACAACGGAGTCCACCCAAGCCGCGCCGGCCGGATCCTCCACCGGGTGTCCCGCATTGCGAAGGAACGCGACCTGCGCGTGCTCATCAGCAGCCACAACCCGGCGTTGCTGGACGCGCTGCCCGACGACGCCGTTCCTCACGTCGTGTTCTGCTACCGCGATCCCGATGACGGATCGAGCCGGTTGATTCGCCTGGACGACGTAGCGGACTACCCGGAGCTGATCGCGCAGGGTCCGGTCGGCCATCTGCTGACGCGCGGCATCCTGGATCGATTCGTGAAGGAGCATCCTGGTCCGGAGCAGCGGAAACAACGCGCCCAGGCCTGGTTGCACGAGCTTCGAAACCAGGTCGATGGGGCCGACGGTTCCGGAGCGGACGATCTCCATGCCGCCAATCGTCATCGTTGACACGAGTGTGCTGTTGAACGTGCTCGACGTTCCCGGTTTCAACCAGGACCGGGCAACCGTGCTGGGCCGGTTCGGGGAGCTGGTGGAGGCCGCCGCCAACCTGCTGCTACCCATGGGCGCCGTCTTCGAGACCGGCAACCACATCGCGCAACTCCCGGACGGCCAACGGCGTCGTCGGTATGCGGAGGTGTTTCGGGACCGGGTGCGGGAAGCCCTGGCAGGAAGGGCACCATGGACACTCGTTCCAGGGCCGGACGCCACTCAGTTGGCGGAATCGCTGGACAGCTTCCCGGAGTACGCGATGCAAGGCGTCGGTATGGTCGATCTCGCAATCGTCAAGGCATGGGAACGTGCCTGCGCGCGCCATCCGAGGCGGCATGTCAGCATCTGGTCGCTCGATCACCATCTCGCCGGCCACGACCAGCGCCCTCACGGTTGATCGTCGAGGGCGTGTCGCTCGATCTGCCGGTCGTCTCAAGATGGTCGTCGTCCGTTGGATTCCACAGGCGGACGGCGAAGCTGTGCTTGTCCTCGACGCGTCTGGGCCGTGCTGTTGTGCGCACGCCGGCGCCGATCTTGCGTGGGCGCCGAGGCGGTTCGCCTCGGTGTAGCCGGAGTCGCGTAGGCCTACTCGTCCGGCACGTCGGCTGGAGCCGCACTCTCTGCAGCGACCTGCAGCACGGCCGCGACGTTACTCGCCTCCTCGGCGGTCATCTTGGATTCCTAGGTCTTGGCTTCACCAACGAGGCGGAGAAACACTGTCTCGCCATCCGTCTCGATGTCCACGTTGTAGGTGTCCGGGTCGGCCGTTCCAGCGTCGTGTGGATTCTCATCAGCAAGTCCTTCCGATCTCCATGTCAAGCGGCGTCGTTCTGCGCTTCGGCTACAGCTCGACGCCGAGCGGCCGCTTGAGCGCGTAGCCGAACGCGATCGAGAGGACGAAGAAGGCCACCAGCCAGTGGACCGGCCAGCCCAGGGCCCGCATGTCGAGGGCCGCGTAGCCGATCTCCACCGCCTCGATGGCGTGGTCGGCGGCGATGGGCGGCTCGCCGGGGTAGAGGAGCGTGTCGACGACGCCTCGTCCGGTGCGGCGGCTCGGGACAGGGCCCCAGCCGTCGCCGGCGACGAGGTGCGTCTCCAGCGAGGCGTTCCCGACGTGGATCACGAGGCGGTGCTCGCCGGGGGCGGCCGCGCGGATGCGCCACGCCACCTCGCCCGCCGCCGGGGTGCGCACGGCCGGCGTCTCGACCTCCACGCCGCCGGCCGCCTCCAGGCGCGCCGGTTCCCGGAGGAGGTCCGCGTCGCGGACGAAGGCCTTGACCACCGCCGCCTCGCCCGGCGCGATCGGGCGCACCGCGAAGCGCAGGTTGAGCTGCGTCATGATCAGCAGCACGGGGACGAGCAGCACGACCATCGGTACCAGCGCGAGCCGCATGTAGCGCAACGTGTCGCCGAAGATGCGCCGCTGCAGGCGCAGGATGACGCCCACGTCGCGCTGGAAGAGCCGCACGCCGATCAGGTTGCCGCGGATCTGCTCGCGAAGCTGCCGGATGCGGTCCTGGTCCGACGTCTTGCCGAAGATCCACACCATCGCCACGCCGCTCAGGCAGGAGATGGCCAGCATCGCCCAGATGGGCGGGAGCGTCCGGAACGGCCAGCAGAGCAGGTCGAAGAGCGGCGTCAGGCCGCGGTTGACCAGGTCGACGAGAGTGACCACGAGACAATCCCGCTGCGAAGGCTACGAGTACGGGTTCGCTGAGGCGGTCCGGCTACGAGATGTAGCCGAGGCCCTTCAACCGCTTGCGGATCTCGTCCTCGGAGTCGGCGTCCTCGAGCTTGGCGATCTCATTCTCCAGCGCGTGGGCGATGAACTCGTCGACGCTCGCGTAGCCGGCGATCCCCGCGTAGCGCCGGGCCTTTTCGAGCAGCGCCTTGTCGATCTTCACCCTGGAACCGAACATCGATTGCGCCTCCCGCGTGATCAGTGTCCGATGGCGTCCTCGCCGATCATCCCGGGTCCGGGCGGCACGCCGAACTCGTCGAGGACGGCGACGGTGACGTCGTAGAGCGCCGGTTCCGCCAGCGCGATCTCCCGGTTCGTGAGGAGCACGCCGGGGACCAGCCGGTAGTCGTTCTGGTGGTCACCGCTCCAGGCCTCGTCGTTGTCCCCGAAGACCTCGCGCGGGAACTCGCCGAGGGGGCTCTCCCACGACGACCGGTAGCCGCGGCTGTAGCCGACCACGATGTCGGGCGCCTCGTCGGCGTAGGGGCCGCGGAGCTCCTCCCGCGAGCGGTAGACCAGCGACACCGGCGACCGCCCGTTGCGCTCGTCGACCATGGCCAGCAGGTCCGACTCGAGCCGATCGAGCAGTGCCTCGTACTCCGCCCCGGGCGCGACGATGCCCTGCTCCTCGCGGCCGGCCAGGTTCACGTAGAGGCCCTGGAGGCCGAGCGCGTAGGCGGTGGTGCGGCTCCAGTCGACGTTCAGGAAGAGCGGCGACTCGCCCTGGCGCGACGGGTCGCGGAGCGCCACGTAGCCCTGCTCGACCAGCCACGAGTTGAGCTGCACGGTCCAGTACCACGGGGTGAAGCCGTGGTCCGACATCACGATGAGGGTCGTCCGCTCGTCGTCGCCGATCCACTCGACGACCCGCCCGAGCACCTCGTCCATCTCCTCGTAGAGCGTGGCGAGCCCCGCCGCGAGGAGGTCGTCCTCGACGAACGCGGGGTGGTCGCGGTCGGCGAAGTGGTGGAGCATGTGGCTCCCCTGGTCGAC
The DNA here is from genome assembly GCA_026708265.1 of Acidobacteriota bacterium. Classification (GTDB taxonomy): domain Bacteria; phylum Acidobacteriota; class Vicinamibacteria; order Vicinamibacterales; family UBA8438; genus JAGWAJ01. Next base: position 40,505 of record JAPOVI010000445.1, on the reverse strand, counting down.
GCTCGAGAAGTAGAAGAAGAGGAAGCCCTCGTCGAACCCGGTCAGCGCGTGGTCGAGGGCGCGGCGCTGCTCGCCGTAGACGAAGCGCGCCTGCTCCCAGAACTCGCGGGCCGTGAACACGCCGTCCAGGTAGGCGTCGGTGTCCTCGGGGAGCTCCTGCGTGTAGAAGCGGTCGAGCGCCGCACTCAACTCGCCTGCCCAGTCCGTAGGGGTCGAGAGCGGCAGGGCGGGGTTCGCCGGGTCGATCTGGAGCGGTGTGACGTAGAGCCGGAAGTCGGGGCGGACCTCCTGAAGGTAGAAGCGTGCCGCCGCGCCGACGCCCGCCACGTACGGCACCGCCTCGAACTCGACGCCCACCCAGTCGCTCCACTCGCCTTCGTTCAGGACGACCTCGGTGTCCTGGATGACGATCCGGGCGGCCGGCGCTTCCGGATCGAGCAGGACCTCGAAGTCGATCTCGAGGTCGGGGTTCTCGAAGGCGGGCTCGGCTCCGGTGAGGCGCGCGGCGCCCGATTCCGACGGCAGGTGGCGGAACGTGTTCGGGGGCCCGACGAGCCTTGCCCGGACGCGATTGTCGACCACCTCGACGAGCTGAAAGGCGCCGCCCGACAGGTCGTCCGCGTTCGCCGGCGGATAGTCGGCGTAGAGCGCGTAGGTGCCGGAGGTGCCGAGCACGTCCGGCGTCCCCATGCCGGACAGCGACCGGCCGCCCGCCTCCACCGGCGGGAAGTTCATCGGCATGCGGTAGATGGTGGTCGGGACCCCGGTGTCCTCGAGGATCTCCCAGAGGGCGCGCCCCCGCCGCACCAGCTCGACGCCCCCGCCGGTGAGCGGCAGCTCCCACGAGCCGAAGCGCAGGCTGCGCCCCGCCGGCAGGACGCGGTAGGTCGGCGGGTACATCTCGATCGTCGCCGCCTCGCGGTGCAGGAAGTCGAACACCCCGTGCCCGCCCGGGTCCATGCCGGTGATGAAGTTGGACCAGGCAACCGGGCTGAGGGGCGGCATGCTGGTCTCGAGCGGCGCGAAGTTCCCCTCGGCGGCGAGGCGCGCGAAGTTGGGGAGCCGGCCTTCGTCCATGAAGCGCTGGAGGTAGCCGGGGTCCATGCCGTCGATGCCGAGGACGATGACGCGCCGGCCGTCTGCTCCGCCGGGCGATCCGCAGCCGGCGGCGACCGCGGCGGCCCCGAGGGCGCCGAGCAGAGCTGCCCCGAGCCGTGCCCGAGCGACCCGCCGCTCGCTCCGGCCGCCCCGGGCGGCGCGTCGCTCCGGCCGAGGATGCGGCTTCACGGGCCGCTCTCCGCCTCGCCCGTGGGACGGGAATCGCCCTCGTGCCGGCGGACGGGCCGGAAGTGCGGCTTCACGAGCCGCTCTCCGCCTGCCGCGCGGCGGCGGCAGGTGCAGCGGCCGGGGCCGGCGCCTCCCTCGCGGGGACCGCCGGCAGCAGCGGGGCCCCGTCGCAGTGGGGCGGCACCGGCACGCCGAACAGGTCCAGCACGGTCGGGCCGATGTCGCAGATGCCGGGGGAGGCGGCGGCGATGCGCCGGTTGCAGAAGAGCATGCCCGGCACGTCGGGCGGGTTGAAGTTGTGGTCGCCGCTCCAGGGCCGGACGTTGTCCTCGAGCTCCTCCGTGCTCACGCCGCCGGTCACCGACAGCCAGCCGACGCGGTGCCCGGGCCGGCAGCCGACTATGAGGTCGGGTGCGTCCGCGACGTAGGGACCGGAGTAGACCTCGGTGGCGTCGTAGACCTCGCGGACGGGGTGCGTCCCTTCCTCTTCGTCGTAGAGCTCGCGCAACCCGTCGCGGATCGCGCGCTTGACGTCCGCGGCCTCGGCGCCCGGCGCCACGATGCCGCGGGCCTCGCGGCCGGCAAGGTTCAGGTAGATGCCGCCGAATCCGACCGCGTAGGCCTTCGTCCTCGACCAGTCGACGTCGGAGAACATGTCGGCCCCGGTCGGACCGCCGTTGCGGAGGGCCAGGAAGCCGTGCGTGTAGAGCCAACTGTTGAGGTTGACGCTGCGCCGGTATGGCTTGAACCCGTGGTCCGACATCACGAGCAGGACGTCGTCGTCCCCGAGCCGCGCCATCGTCCGGCCCACGAGGTCGTCCATCCGCGTGTAGAGGTCGCGGATGGCGTCGCGGTGCCGGCTCGGGTCCCGCCCGCGGTTGGCCGGATGCCGCTCGTCGAGGTGTCGGAAGAACATGTGCTGCAGCCGGTCGGTGACGTCGAAGACGCAGACCACCGCACCGCGCGCCGTCTTCTCCAGCGCGTCGAAGAACATCCGCTCGCGCTCCTCGTGGATCTGCCACGTGAGGTCGAGGAACGCGTCCTCGTCGACGACGCCCTCGTTGAGCGCCGACGTGTCCTCGGCCAGGCCGAGCGTCGAGTAGCGGCCCTGCGTCTTGGAGAGGTATACGGCGTAGGTGAACGGATGCGAGATCGGGAGCGCCGGCCGGTCCGGATCGATGTTGATCGGCGTCATGTAGAGCTTGACGTGCGGCGCGCTCTCCAGGAGATAGAAGCGCACGATGCCGTGGACCGTGACGCCGGGCGCCGCCCGGAACCCTAGCGGGATCCAGGGCGTGTAGGTGCGCCGGGCGAGGTCGTAGGTCGTCCCGTCGACCGTCAGGCTCGCTCCGGGGCCCTCGTCCGCCGCGCGCACCTCCAGCGGGATCTCGATGGCTCCGCCGCCGTCGCGCACCGGGTTCTCGGGACCGGTGATGGAGGCGCGGGCCGTCCCCCCGTCGACCGCCAACCGCACCAGCTCGCCGCTCTGCACGGTGCCCGAGAGCCGCTCGACGTCGGCCGGGTCGCTCGTGAAGTAGGTGTAGGTGCCCTGCGTCCCCCGGAGATCGGGCACGCTCATCGCCGACAGCAGCACGCCGCCGAAGCGCTCGGCCGGGAACGTGATCGGCACGCGCAGGATGGTGCTGAAGATCCCGTGGTCGCCGAGGATCTTCCAGAACGGCACGCTGCGGCGCCCGGCGCTGATGCGCGGTTTGCCGATGGGGATGCGGTAGGGGCCGAGCCGCAGGGAGCGGGCCGGCGGGTCGACGCGCGCGGAGCCGAGCTCGGGGAGGTGCGACGCCCGGTTCGGCACCAGGAAGTCGAAGATGCGGTGCTTGCCGGGGTTGCAGCCGGTCTGGAACGACGTCCAGGCGACCGGGGACTCGGCGAGAAGCGTCGTCCGGAGCGGCGTGAACGTGCCGCGCTCCCGGAGCCTCGCGAAGTTCGGGAGCAGGCCCTCGGCCAGGAACTGCTCCGTGAGCTCCGGATCCTGGCCGTCGAGTCCGAGGACGACGACCCGCCGCGCGCGCGCCGCCCCGAGCGCGCGGCTGCCGCGGATGCGCTGCACGACCCAGCGGATGGGCCAGGTGAGCAGCGTCAGGATCGCGAGGAGCGTCGTGACGAGGATGATCAGGAGCGACGAAACGAAGGCGAAGCCGGCCCCCGGACCCACGTAGGCCGCCGCGGGCGCGGGGGCGGCGAGCACGATGGCCGCGGCGAGCCACCAGCGCAACGATCCGAAGCGGGACACCGGACGGCGGGCCTCGCGGGGGCGGCGGGCGCCCCGCGAGCGTCGGTCGCCGGTCCGGCGCGGAGCATCGAGTGTGCGGAACCTCGCCATCGGCCTAGGCCCGGTTCCGATAGAGGCTGGCGTCGACGGCCCCCGCCATCGCCTCCACATCGAGGTCGCCGACAAAATCGCCGACCTCCGCCGCAACCGCGGAGGGCTCGGTGACGGCGCGGCGGTGCTCGACGTACAGCACGTCGCAGCGGGTGCGGGAGGCGAGCTGTGCCTCGATGCGACGCAGGTGAGCGGTGAAGTGCGCCTTCATGTCGTCGTCGCTCACCGCGTCGGTGGCTTCCCCGCGCCGCTCCAGCATCTTGCGCTGCGACGCCAGCACCTCGGGCAGGCTGCGGCGCACGAAGATGACCTTGTAGTCGTACTCCGGGGGCAGGTGGGGCAGGAGGGCCGAGATCACCTTGACTCCCTTGCCGCGCGCGTCGGCCAGCCAGGAGGCGTTGCCGGACTTGTCGAGGTCCTTCACCCGCTCGAGCTCGAAGTAGCCGTTCGGATTGTCGTCGTCGGCGGTCCGGATGCCGTCGACGACCAGCTCGAGGCCGCCCGCCGAGAGCATCCGCATCAGCATCGACGTCCCGGAGCGCGGGAGCCCGGAGACGACGACGATCGGCGGCCCGCCGGCGCGACCGCGGAACACGCGGCCGATGGCGTCCAGAATGCCCATCCTGGCCGCCAGTCTTGACCGATTCCCGGGCCGGGTCAAGTGGCGCCCCGGTTCGGCGACCGCGCCCCGGCGCATGCTATTCTGTCGGGTTCGCGTCCACCACGACACCCCACCACCGGCAACAGGGAGACCACGCACTCGTGTCAGACCATCTCATCGCCCCGCATGGCGGGACGCTCGTCGATCTGTTCGTCGATGACGAACGCGCCCAGTCCCTGAAGTCCGCCTCGCGCGACTGGCCGTCGCACGACCTGACCCCGCGCCAGATCTGCGACCTCGAGCTGCTGCTGCACGGCGGGTTCTCGCCGCTCACCGGCTTCATGGGGCGCGCCGATCACGAGCGGGTCTGCGCGGAGATGCGGCTCGCGGACGAGGGCGGCACGCTGTGGCCGATCCCGATCACGCTCGACGTCACGGAGGACCTCGCCGGCCAGCTCGCCCCCGGCTCGAGCCTCGCCCTGCGCGACGAGGAGGGCGTCATGGTCGCCGTGCTGTCCGTCGAGGACGTCTGGCGGCCGGACCGCGAGGCGGAAGCCGAGGCGGTGTTCGGCACCGCGAACCCCGAGCACCCCGGCGTGGCGCACCTGCTGAACGCGGTGCGCCCCTGCTACGTGGGCGGACGGGTGACGGGCATCGCGCCCGTCACGCACTACGACTACCGGCTGCTGCGGCACCGTCCGGCCGAGCTCCGCGCGGAGTTCGGGAAGCTGGGATGGACGAAGGTGGTCGCCTTCCAGACCCGCAACCCGATGCACCGCGCCCACCAGGAGTTGACCCTGCGTGCGGCCAAGGAGGCGGAGGCGAACCTGCTGATCCACCCCGTCGTCGGGATGACCAAGCCGGGCGACGTCGATCACTACACGCGCGTGCGCTGCTACCAGGCGTTGCTGCACCGCTACCCGCGCAAGACGGCGATGCTGTCGCTGCTGCCCCTCGCGATGCGGATGGGCGGCCCGCGGGAGGCGGTCTGGCACGCGATCATCCGCAAGAACCACGGCTGCACGCACCTCATCGTCGGCCGTGACCACGCCGGGCCGGGCAGCGACTCGAGCGGCACGCCGTTCTACGGACCGTACGACGCGCAGGAGCTGCTGCGGCAGCACGAGACGGAGCTCGGCGTCGCGATGGTGCCGTTCAAGATGATGGTCTACGTCGAGGACCTCGACTCGTACGTGCCGGTCGACGAGGTGCCGGAGGGGAAGCGCACGCTGAACATTTCGGGCACCGAGCTCCGGCAGCGCCTGGCCGACGGACGCGACGTCCCGGAGTGGTTCACGTTCGCCGACGTGGCCTCCGAGCTGCGGCGCAGCCACCCGCCGCGCCACCGGCAGGGCTTCACGGTCTTCTTCACGGGACTCTCGGGCTCCGGCAAGTCGACCATCGCGAACGCGCTGCTGGTCAAGCTGCTCGAGCTGGGCGGGCGGCCCGTCACGATTCTCGACGGCGACCTCGTCCGCAAGCATCTCTCGAGCGAGCTCGGCTTCTCGAAGGAGCACCGCGACATCAACATCCGCCGCATCGGCTACGTCGCGTCGGAGATCACGAAGAACGGCGGCATCGCCGTCTGCGCCCCGATCGCTCCCTACGACGCGGTGCGCAAGGACGTGCGGGCGATGGTGGCGCCGGTCGGCGGCTTCATGCTGGTCTTCGTCGACACGCCGCTCGAGGTGTGCGAGCAGCGCGACCGCAAGGGCCTCTACGCGAAGGCGCGCGCCGGCATCATCAAGGAGTTCACGGGCATCTCCGACCCCTACGAGGCGCCGACCGATGCGGAGATGACGCTCGACACGACGGACCTGACCCCGGACGAGGCGGCGCAGCAGATCATCCTGCACCTGGAGAAGGCCGGCTACTACGGCGCGGAGGACGACGCCTGAGCCGAGCGTCGGACGACGCCCGAGTCGAGGCGCGACCGTGGGCTGGCGGAAGCGGGCCCGTACGGCGTGACGAGCTTGGGGGCGGCCTGGCGCGGGGGCCGTCAACGCCGGGATGGTGACCATGGGGGAGGCACCCGGTTCGCAGGACCGCTTCGCGGCCGCGGTGGCCCGCTTCGACGCGGCCAACGCCGAGGATCCGCGCCGCGAGCCCGTCGACGGCGAGCCGCAGCCGCGCGAGCTGGTCTACGCGCGGCGGATGACGGCGGCGCTCGATCGGTTCGCGCCCGATGCACCGGAGGCCGTACGGCTCGCCGCGCGCTGCCAGCACATCCGGCGCTGGACCATCCCCCGCGACCGGTATCCGGCAGGCCGCGACGGCTACCGCCGCTGGCGGACCGACCTCGGCCGCTTCCACGCCGATACGGCGGGGGAGATCCTCCGGGAGGTCGGCTACGACCAGGCGACCGTCGCGCGTGTCGCAGCGCTCCTCCGCAAGGAGCGGCTGAAGGCCGACCCGGACGTGCAGCTCCTCGAGGACGTGATCTGCCTCGTGTTCCTCCAGCACTACCTGGCCCAGTTCGCCGCGCAGCACGACGACGAGAAGCTGACGGACATTCTGCGCAAGACCTGGCGCAAGATGTCCGACCGCGGCCGGGCTGCAGCGCTGGAGATTGACCTGCCGGACGGGCTGCGGGCGCTGGTGGCGCGGGCGGTCGGGGGAGCAACATCGGCGTAAGGTGGCGAGGCGCCGCCAGCGCCAGCATCGCCGAGGCGCGAGTCGTCTCCCGCCGGGACGAGGGGCGCTGCGCGCACCCCTGGTCGATCGAGTGGTCCGCCCGTCGGTGTCCGTGTTTTCCGCAAAGCAATTGCCGGAAATAGTAGTTTTTCCGCAGATGTCCTGCGTATCATCGCTTCGTGGTCGACTCAGCGCGCGCGCTGCCGCGTCGTCTGGACATCGCCCGGGATCTGCGCAGCCGCTCCGTATTCCTGTTCGGACCGCGGCAGACCGGCAAGACGACCTGGCTCCGCCGGAGCTACCCCGACGCGCCCTGGTTCAACCTGCTGCACGGAGAGGTGTTTCTCCGGTTTGCCCGAGAACCCGGCCGCCTGCGGACCGAGCTCGCTGCTGGTCCCGCTACGCCGTCCGGTCCCGTGATCATCGACGAGATCCAGAAACTGCCGAGCCTGCTCGACGAGGTGCACGACCTCATGGAGAGCCGGGGTCTGCGGTTCGTGCTGGCCGCGAGCAGCCCCGTGAAGCTGAGGCGCGGAGGCGTCAACCTTCTCGGGGGGCGGGCACGCACGCGGGCGCTCTTTCCGTTCGTCTCCGCGGAGATTCCGGACTGGGATCTGATGCGGGCGATCAACGTCGGGGGCATCCCGTCGATTTATCTCTCGACCGAGCCGATCGAGGATCTGCGGGCCTACTGCGGCAGCTACCTGCAGCTCGAGGTCCAGGCCGAGGGGCTGGTGCGCGGGATCGAGCCGTTCTCCCGGTTCCTCACCGCCGCGGCAGTCAGCCGTGGACAGCCCATCGTGTTCGAGCGGCTGGCCTCCGACGCCGCCGTGCCCGCGCGCACCGTGCGCGAGTACTTCCAGGTGCTGGAAGAGACGCTGCTCGCCGTTCTGCTTCCGCCGTTCGCGCCCCGGCAGTTCCGCCGGAAGCCGGTGTCGCACGCCAAGCTGTACTTCTTCGATGTCGGCGTCGCCAACGTGCTCGCCGGGATCACCCATATCGAGGCCGGGAGCCCTGCGTTCGGACTGGCGCTCGAGCAGCTCGTCTTCTGCGAGCTCCGCGCCTGGCTGGCGTACACGCGCGACGACCGGCCGCTCACCTTCTGGCGCACGGCGGACGGCTCGGAGGTGGACTTCGTCGTCGGGGACTCGGCGGCCATCGAGGTGAAGGCGACCGGGGCGGTGACGCGCCGCGACCTCGGCGGACTTCGGCGCCTGGCGCAGGAGACCCCGCTGGCGCACCGGATCGTCGTCTGTCGCGAGTCCGCCGCGCGCGTCGTCGACGGCATCCGCATCCTGCCGGTGACGGAGTTCCTCCGCGCCCTGTGGGACGGCGAGCTGCTGGCGTAGGCGCCGGTCGCGAGTGCCGGCCTATCTTGAGGTGAGCCGGCTTCGTCGGGTGCGTGGTATGTTGGGGCCAACGGCTGCACCGTCGGGCCTATGGCAATCCCCAGCACCGGTCCTTCGTTCCGTGCAGCGACGACAGCTCCCGGCGCGGCCACGACGGCGGCGCGCGGCTTGCGTGAGGGACTGCGGCTCTCCCGTGTCGAGTTCGAGCGCCGGTCCGCCGAGCGGCCGGATCTCAAGAAGGTGGAGCTCATCGATGGGGTGGTTCGCATGCCGTCCGCGGTCCGATACGCCGCCCACGGGAAGCCCCATGCGGCCATGGTCGCCTGGCTCGTCACCTACGCGGTAGGGGCACCGCGCGTTCACGTGGTCGACAACGCCACACTGCGGCTCGACGGCGACAACGATCTGCAGCCGGACGCCGCGATGCTGATCGATCCGGGTGCCGGAGGTCAGGCGCGGGTGAGCGCGGACGACTACCTCGAGGGAGGGCCGGAACTGGTCGCGGAGATCGCCGTGAACCGTGCGTCACGCGACCTGCACGAGAAGCTCCGCTTGTATGAGAGGAACGGCGTTCGGGAGTACCTCGTCTGTTGCGTGCCGGATCGCCGGCTCGACTGGTTCGAGCTGGTGCGGGGCGCGTATCGGGCTCGCGCCGCGGATGCCGCCGGCGTGGTCCGCAGCATGGTGTTCCCCGGCTTGTGGCTGAACGTCGGCGCTCTGCTGAGCGACGACCTCGCCGCTGTCTTGCGGACCCTCCACGAGGGAGTCGGGGATCCGAGCCACGCCGCGTTCCTGAACGGGCTGCGCGCCCGACGGTCGTGAACCCCGGCTGCGGCGACCGTCGCGCTGGGGCCGGGAGCCGGCTCCGCAGAACGGTTGAGGTTGCCCGGAGGGCCCGGCGGGCCGGTCGGAGTCGTCAGGCGACGTACGGCCCGCCAGGAGTCCGCGCCGTAGAACGAGCGATGCCGGCGTTCACACCGGCGCAGACTCCCAACGCCGTCGGGGCGCGCTACGGGCAGAGCACCGCCACCGTCGGGTCGTGCCCGGCGATGGTGAGGATGCGCCAGCCGTCGTCGGTCATCACGACCGTGTAGGTCCAGCCGTACTCGCCCAGCAGCCCGCCCTCCCGGTGACGGCGAATGCCCCGGCCGCTGACGATCGCCGCGCTGTCGCTGAGGACGCAGATGTTGCGGTCGGGCATGTCCGAGCCGGCGTAGCCCTGCGCGTCGAGGCGCGCGTACGCGTCCGCGACCGATTGGCGCACCTCCTGCTGCGTTCCGAGCGCGCTGCCGCCGCGGAAGAAGGGGACGTTGTAGGCGTGCCGGGAGACTTCATCGGCTGCGCCGACCGAGTACCACGCGTAGTACTGATCGAAGAAGGCATCGAGCTCGGCGCGCACTGCCTCCCGAGCCGCCGCGTCGAGGGGCTGCGCTTCCGCGGGCGTCCCGACGATCAGCAGCGCGGCCGCCAGCAAGGGCATCGAGAACCACCGGTTCCTGTCCGTCTTCATGTCCATCCTCACCTTCGCGGGTCGGCGCCCGGCCCGCTACGCGGCGCCGGACGTGATGCGGAGATCCGCGCTCCGAAGCGTAGAACTCGGATCTGGCTGGGCCACCCCCGGCCGACCGACCGAGGGCGAGCCCCCGCGCTCCCCGGGCCCCGCTTTCACCGCCCAGGCTCATCCCGTCGCCTGGCGTCCGGGCGAGACTACACGATGGTACGATGGGAGGAGCGGGGACGCCGCGTCGCGGCCTTGACGCGCACACCACGCGACTCCCCCTCCCGATGCCGACGACCGTAGCACCAGCCCGCGAAGCAGATCCCCACGACCCGCTGCTGACCTGGGACGAAGCGTTCGCCGCCGGCTCCGCCGTGGTCGGGGGCAAGGGCTGGAACCTCGCCCGTCTCGCGCGCTACGGCTTCGCGGTGCCGCGCGGCGTCGTCGTGGCCGCCTCCATCTACGCCGAGCTGTTCCGAACGGCCGAGGTCGCCGCGCTGGCGGCGCCCCTCGCGACCCTGACCCCGGCCGACGTCGAGCGCGCCGACGTCCAGAAGCAGCTCGCCGCGCTCCGCGACCTCGTCATCCGGACGGGCCTCCCCCCTGCCACCCGCGAGGCGGTGGGCCGGTTTCTGAACCGCGCCGGACTGGAGGGCCGTCCGCTCGCCGTCCGCTCGTCCGCGGTGGCGGAGGACGGGGCCGGCGCGGCGTTCGCCGGCGTCCACGAGAGCCAGCTCGGCGTGACCGGGCTCGACGCGGTGTGTGCGGCCGCCTCGCGCTGCTATGCGTCGCTGTGGACCCCGCACGCCGTCGCCTACCGGCGGCGGATGGGGGTCGCGGACGACGCCACGCCGTGCGCGGTGGTGATCTGCGAGATGGTGGGCGACCCCCGTCGTGGCCCGGCGGCCGCCGGTGTCGCCTTCTCGTGCGACCCCGTGACCGGCGAGCGGCAGGTCGTCACCATCGAGCTGGCCGCGGGGCGGGGGGGCGCCGTCGTCCAGGGGGCGGTCGCGCCCCAGCGATACGCGGTTCGACGTGCCGGCCTGGCGACCGAGATCGCGCGACTGGACGACACGGGCGACGCCGCGGTCCTCGACGACGGGGCGATCGAGACACTGGCCGCACTCGTGATGCGAGTCCACTGGGCGCTCGGCGACGGGGACACCCCGCAGGACGTGGAATGGGCCTGCGACGGCCGGACCTTCTGGATGCTCCAGTCCCGCCCGGTCACCCGGCTGCCGCGGTGGACCTTCCCCGGCGTTCCCACCCGCACCCCGACCTGGTCGGACGGCAACATCCGGGACTCGTTCCCGCGGCCGTTGACGATGGCTACCTGGTCTCTGGTGGATGCGACGGCGCAGGCGATCGTCTACGCCTCGGCCCGGCTCGTGGAGTACCCGCTGCCGCCCGGCATGCAGGTGATGCGTCGTTTCGGCGGCCGGCCCTACTTCGACCTCGACAGCCTGCAGTGGAGCCTCTACGACTCGATCGGCATCCTGCCGGCGGACACCAATGTCACCATGGGCGGGTTCCAGCCGGAGATCCCGGTGCCGGACGGGAGCCCGATGCGCGGCCGCGCCGGCCTCGCCCGCGCGCGGCGACGGATGCGGCTCGTGGGGCGGCTGCGGCGGTTCCAGCGGGACGCCCCCCGGCGGATCGACGCCATGGTCGCGCAAGCCAGGCGGAGTCGCGCGGTCGATCTTTCGACCCTGAGCGACGATCGATTGCTGGCGCGATTCCGGGAGCTGCAGTCGCTCGGTGCCGCGTACGAGCCGGTCCTGCAGCTTGCCGCCACGTACAGCGGCGTGTGGGCGCGGGCGCTGGAGTGGGTGCTCGAGCTGGCCGCCCGCGGCGGGGCGCGGTCCCTGGTCTCGCGTCTGCTGGCGGCATCGGGGGATGTGGCCAGCGCCGAGCACGGGTTCCGCCTGCAGGATCTCGCCGACCGAGCCGCGGGAGACGCCGCCGCTCTGGCCGCGCTGCGGGACCCCGACCCGTTGGCTTGGCGCAAGCTGCCGGCGGATGCCCCGTTCCGGACCGCGATGGAGGACTACCTCGATCACTTCGGCCACCGGGCGGTGTTCGAGATGGAGCTCGCCAGCACGCGCTGGGCCGAGGATCCCCACTACGTGCTCGAGCAGGTGCGCTTCCATCTCGACCATCCGCCGGCCGGTGACGCGCGATCGCGGGCGGCCGAGGTGCGGCGGCGGGCGGAAGCGGAGCTGGCGGCGTTCCCTGCCGTCCTGCGTCCCGTGGCGCGGTGGGTGCTGGCCCGCGCCCGGCGCGGCGCCGCGTTGCGGGAGAACGCCAAGTCGGGGTCGGCCGCGGCCATCGCGCTCATCCGCCAGGTGTGCCTCGAGGTGGGACGTCGCTTGCGGGCTTCCGGCCGCATCGCCGCCGCCGAGGACGTCTTCCACCTCAGCATCGTCGAGGTGGAAGCGTGGCTGACCGGAGCCTGGGACGGGACGGGCGCGGGCGGCCTGGTCGCCGACCGCCGGGCGCGCCTCGCCGCCCAGCAGGAGCTGGAGCTGCCCGGCGTGATCCAGGAATCGCCGCCGGCGGATTCGGGCTTATCAACCGCCCCGGCCGCGACCCCCGTGTCGGAAGCCGACGCGTGGACGGGGGTCGCGGCGGCGCCCGGTGAGGCCGAAGGCGCCGCCTGCGTGCTGCGAACGCCCCATGACGGCGGGCGGATGGGCCGCCACGACGTGCTGGTGGCGCCCTCCACCGACCCCGGGTGGACGCCGCTGTTCCTGCGTGCCTCCGCGTTGGTGACGGAGACCGGCGGCTACTTGTCCCACGGCGCCGTCGTGGCCCGCGAGTTCGGCTTGCCGGCTGTGGTCAACGTGCGCGACGCCATGCGCACGCTGACCGACGGCGACCGGCTGCGGGTCGACGGCACCGCCGGGCGGGTCACGCGCATCACCCGGTCACCGGAGCGGTGACCCGCAACGAGTCCATTAGCAGGATCACAGCCTGACTCTGCCAGTTCGCTGCACTCATCGGATCTCCTCCGGTCCCGCCTGCGCTCTTGCCGGCAACCGTCCACGACTGCCCCGGTGGTAGGATGCGGAAGCGATGACAGCCTCGGCCCCAACGCCTGGCCCTGAACGCCTCGACGCCGCCGTGGGACTGATCGTCGAGAGACTCGCGCCCGACCAGATCATCCTGTTCGGCTCCGGTGCGCGTGGTGAGATGACCGGGAAGAGCGACCTCGACCTGCTGGTCATCAAGGACGACGACGGCCACGACCCCTTGTCGGCGCGCCACGAGCGGTGGCGGTGTCCGTCGAACGGAGACCAGCTCGACGTCGTGGTGATGACCCGGGCCGCGGCCGAGCGCTACCGCATGAGCGCGTCGTACGTGCAGGGGGCCGCGTTGGAGGAAGGCCGCACGCTCTACCTGCGCGAGGGGGTCACGCCGACCGCGACCGGCCCCGCCTACACCTGGAATGGGTTCGAGATGGTCAAGACCACGCAGTTCGAGCCGGACCACGCGGCCGAGCTGCTCGACAAGGCCCGGCGCAAGTGGGTGGACGCGAACCGGACCGAACACCCGGCCGACCGGTGCGAGTATCTCCAGCGGTCGATCGAGCACGCGTTCAAGGCCCTCATCACGGCCCGCGGCCGGCGCGTCCGGCACGTGCACGAGCTCGACGACCTCTGGGGGCAAGTCGAGGCGACCGGCGAGCGCGTCCGTGCGACACGCAACCCCGTGCAGCTCGAGAAGCTGAGTCGGTACGCCGGCGAGTGGCGCTACGACACGCCGGCCGACGAGGACCCGGAAGCGACGTGGCAGGAGAACAGGACGACGGGCGAGGACATACTGGACCACGCGCACGCGCGCGTTCCGCAGTTGATCGAGCAGACGCGGCAAGCGCTTGCCGCCCACGGCGAGAGCCCCGCGCCGGAACCGACGGAGCAGCGGCCTCGAGCGTTCAGCGAACCGGATCCGAGTACCAGCCCTTCCAGACCGCCCGCCAGCGGCGGAACAACCCGATGACGACGGGGTTGGTCCAGACCAGGGTCTTCCACACCGGCCACTCGTCGAAGCGCCGACAGGACGGCCGCACGCGCGGTTCCCGCAGGAGGCGAACGTGTCGGCCGGTGCGCCCCGCCAGCGTCCGGAGACTCCAGTAGAAGTCGACGTCCTCGCCGATCCAGACGCTTTCGTCGTAGCCCCCGACCTCGGCGAACGCATCCTTGCGACAGAACTGGGCGGCCCCCTGCACCATCCCCGTGACTCGCGCGAGAAGCCGCCAGGCACGGAGGTAGAGCCGCACGATGGCGCGCCGGGGCCGGTAGTCCACGTCCACACCGCCTCCGACGCACGTCGAATCGCGCATCGTCTCGCCAATCGTATCGAGGAGCGAGCGGGGCACGATGACATCGGCATCGATGAAGACCAGCACGCCTCCGGTCGCGCTCCGGGCCCCCGCGTTCCTTGCCCGCGCAATGCCCTGCACCGGTTCCCGGACAACAGTCGCGCCGTGGCGCCGGGCAATCGCTCCGGTTGCGTCCACACTGGCGTTGTCGACCACGACGACATCAGCGTCGACGCCGGGCCGCGCCCGCAACTGCGCCACCGCCTCGTCGATCGCATGCAGCGTGCCCGCGAGGCACGCCGCCTCGTTGAAGGCGGGGACGATAACCGTGAGCTTCACGGGGAGCCTCCGGCGCGTTCCGCGCGCCGCTCTGACGACGGTTCGAGCCCGGCTCAGAACACGGCGAGCGGGTTGATGGCCGACCCGGCGCCGTTGGGCACGCGCAGCGGGGCGATGACGAAGAGGAACTCGTAGCGGCCGAGCTCGGCCGCGGTGGCGGCGAGGGGCTCGAGGTCGGCGCCGTCGATGAGCGGCATGCCGAGGGCGACCAGCGTGAACATGTGCATCGGGAGCGTCGTGCGGCCTTCGATGGGGCCGCCGTCGACGACGCCGCTGTCGGCGAGAAGCAGCGCGATGTCGCGCTCGCGGAGGAACGGCATAATGGAGTTGTCGAAGCCGCCGCTCCCGGCCGTCCAGAGGAAGAGGGCGTCGCCCGGGGTGATCGTGATGCCGGTCTCCCGCTCCCACGCCTCGATGTCCTCGGCGTCGACGCGCTCGGCGCCCGGCATGTCCATCAGGATCCCCCGGGTGACGACGCCGTCCCGTATCGGATAGACGCCGTTCTTCGTGCAGCCCTCCTCGACCGTGGCGGTCTCGTCGAAGCGGCGGCCGTTGTAGGTCATCCCGTCCCAGGCGACGTGGCAGAGCGCGTCGAGGTGGGTGAGGGGGCTCCCGTGGTAGCCGATGCGGTGCAGTTCCTCGATCCACGCCGCGCGCTCGCCGAGCACCGGGGCGCCGTAGGCGAACACGTTCTCGAAGCCGCGCTGGAAGGTCGCCGCCTGGCCGACGACCGGGTCGCGGGAGAGGGAGACGGTCCGCCCCGCGCGGACGAGCGCGGCGGCCTCGACGCGCTTCTCGTCAGTGATCAGGTTGAGCGTGCCGAGCTCGTCGTCGGGGCCCCAGCGGCCCCAGTTGGAGAGCTCCGCCATCCAGCGGTCGAACTGCTCGGGCGTCACGCTCTGCTCGGCGTTCTCCTGTTGCGCCTCCGCGCCCGCGGCCGCCGCGGAAGACGTGGGCGGGAGGTCAACCACCAGGAGGAGAAGTACGACGACGCAGGCGACGGTGGCTGCGAGAGCGTCCTTCATGATCATGGTCATGGTCCTTCCGCTCACTCGGCGTCGAGGCCGAAGGTGAAGATGACGTTCCCGGCCGCGATCGTGACGTACTGCTGGCCGTCGACGGCGTACGTCATGGGCGACGCGCGCACCTGCGCCCCGACCGCGACGTGCCACAGCTCGCGGCCGCTCGCGGCGTCGAGGGCGTAGAAGTAGCCGTCGACGCTCCCGCCGAAGACGAGGTCGCCGGCCGTCGCGAGCAGGCCGGCCCAGGTGTGCGGCTGCACGCGGTACTCCCACCGCAGGTCGCCGGTCAGCGGGTCGAGGGCGCGCACGGCGCTCGTGTACTCCTCGATGGGCTGGAACTGGATCTGGCCGCCGCCGATGTAGCGGTCGCCCTCGACGTACTCCTCGTCGCGGATGAAGAAGCGCGCCTCGCCGTCGTAGGCCATCACGTAGAAGAGCTCCGTCCGCGGGCTGAACGCAGGCGACATCCAGTTGGTGGCGCCGGCCGCCGACGGCGAGACCACCACGCCTTCCTCGCTGGGGAACAGCCCCGGCACGCGGATCGGGCGGCCGCTGTCGTCGAGGCCCGAGGCCCACGTCATGCGGGCGAAGGGCCGGCCGGTGAGGAACTCGCCGGTCTCGCGATCCAGCGTGTAGTAGAAGCCGTTGCGGTTTGCCCAGAGCATCAGGCGGCGGCGCTCGCCGTCGACGTCGAGGTCGGCCAGGATCGGGATCTGGATGGCGTCCCAGTCGTGCACGTCGTGCGGCGTGAACTGGAAGTACCAGGCCATGTCGCCGCTGTCGCCGTCGAGGGCCAGCACGGAGTCGGCGTACAGGTTGTCGCCCAGGCGAACCTCGCCGTTGTAGTCGGGGCCGGGGTTGCCGGTGCCCCAGTAGACGAGGTCGAGGTCCGGGTCGTAGGAGCCCGTGATCCAGGTCGGCGAGCCGCCGGTGCGCCACGACTCCCCGGACCAGGTCCGGTTGTCGGGATGGTCGGGCCCGGGAATCGTGTAGGTCCGCCAGGCGCGCTCGCCGCTCTCGGCGTCGTAGGCGTCGAGGAAGCCGCGGATGCCGAACTCGCCGCCCGCGATGCCGGTCACCACGCGGTCCTTGACGACGAGCGGCGCCGCGGTCTTGCTGTAGCCGCCGCGGTGGTCGGCCACCTCGGCCTGCCAGCGCAGGTTTCCCGAGCGGGCGTCGACGGCGGCGAGGTGCGCGTCGAGGGTGCTCATGTAGAGGGTGTCGCCCAGGATGGCCACGCCCCGGTTGTTCCGCCCGCAGCAGATGCGGAGGTCGTCCGGCAGCTCGTGCTCGTAGCGCCAGTACTCGCGGCCGGTGGCGGCGTCGAGGGCCACGACGTTGCTCGGGGCCTCGGTGACGAACATCACGCCGTCGACGACCAGCGGCGTGGTCTCGGCACGGTCGAGGGCCGAGAGCTGGTACGCCCACTTGAGCTCCAGCTCGCCCACGTTGCCGGCGTGCACCTGGTCGAGCCCGCTGTAGCGCTTGCTGTCGAAGGTGCCCGAGTACATCAGCCAGTTGTGCGGCTCGTCGGCCGCCGCCAGCAGCCGCTCCCATGTGACGGGGGAGAACGACGGCGCACCGGCTTCCGCGGGAGGCGCCGCGGTCGCCGACGGCTCCTGGGCGGACGCCGGCACGACCAACGCGAGCAACGCAAGGGCGACGGCGAGCCTCTTCATCGGTCAGCTCCTTCCGCGACTACCAGCCGATGCGCCGCCGCACGGCGAACCGCTGCGGCGACACCTGCACGTCGAGGTCGCGCGTCACCGGGTTCTCGGGCAGCGTCAGCAGCACCGCGCCGAGGCCGATGGCACCGATGCCCGCCCACATCAGTCCGGGGCGTTCGAACGTGATGCGCACCGACGCGTCCCGGAGGTCGGTGTCGTACGGCGGGCCGGGGCTCTCGTAGTAGCACTGCGTCGTCTGGTGCTGGTAGCGGTGCGTGCTGTAGCCGTCGGGGCAGATGTCGCCCTCGTAGTTGAACGCGCCCAGCAGCAGGCCGGACCCGGCCGCGATGGAGATCCAGCCCACGGTATCGCGCGACTGCGCCTCCGCGGGCGGCGCGGCCCACGCCAGTACGACGAAACACGCGACGACCGCGGCGCCTGTCCTCATCGGGTCACGCTCCCTTGCCACTCACGGCGCTGGTCCTTTCGGCGCCGTCGCCCGCCAGATCGCCGCCGCGATGCTCCCGACCACGGAGTGCATGACGGCCGAGATGGCGCTCGGGATCGCCACGAGCGGATTGACGAAGTTCTGCTGGGCCAGGACGACGCCGAGCCCCGAGTTCTGCATCCCGACCTCGATCGCCGCCGTCCGGGCCGCCTGCTCCCGGCCGACCCAGAGCCGGGCCACCCCGTAGCCGAGCACGAAGCCGCCGGCGTGAAGGCAGAGCACGGCCAGGATCAGCCGCCCGCCCGCCTCGATCACCTGCTCGCGCCCGCCGCCGATCACGGAGGCCGCGATGAGGACGATCGTCGCCACCGCGACGAGCGGCGCCACCGGCAGCACGCGGCTGCAGGCGCCCGGGAAGCGTGCCTTGAGCAGGGCGCCGGCCACCACCGGCAGGACGACCACCTGCACCGTGTCGAGCAGCAGCCCGCCCGCCGGCACGTCGATCCGGTTGCCGGCGAGGAGCGCCGTGAGGGCCGGCGTCATCAGCACGGCAAGGAGCGTCGAGGCGGTGGTCATCGTCACCGACAGCGCGACGTCCGCCCGGGCCAGGAAGGCGATGACGTTCGAGGCGGTGCCGCCCGGGCAGCACGACACCAGGATGAGGCCGGCCGCGAACGGCAGCGGCAGGGCGAACGCCCACCCGAGGGTCAGCCCGAGCAGCGGCATCAGCGTATATTGGAGCGCGACGCCTGGCAGGACGCTGGCGCGCTCGCGCCCGATGCGGCGGAAGTCCTCGAACCCGACCGTCATTCCCATGCTCAGCATGATGATCCCGAGCCCGATCGGGATCAGGGGGCCGCTGAACCAGGTGAAGAGCTCGGGGCGGACGAGCGCGGCGCCGCTCGCGAGCAGCAGCCAGAGCGGAAACGCGTTGGTGACGGCGGCCAGGACCGGCAACGTGCAAGCATTGTACGGTTCGGGCGGGTGGCGCTTCCAGCCGGCCCCGCGCCGGGGGAGCCTGCACGCCGTGGATCGGCGATGCCGGAGTATCGTGCCGACGCAGGCTCCCGCGGCGCGGCCGGGCGCGCCGGGGCAGGGTGAGACGACCTTCCAACGAGCGCCGGCGGGGCGACCGGATCGCCGCCGGCCGAGGTGCATGCGCGATGAGCTTTCAACCGGATCTGCTGAAGGGCAAGACGGCGCTGGTGACTGGAGGCGGCACAGGCATCTGCCGGGGGTTGTCGCTGGCGCTCGCGGCGCACGGCTGCGACGTGGCCATCACGAGCCGGAAGGCGGACCACCTCGAGCCGACCCGGCGCGAGATCGAGGCGCTCGGGGTCCGGTCGCTCGCGGTGCCGGCCGACGTGCGGGATCCGGCCGCGGTCGACCGGGCGGTGGCGCGGACGGTGGACGACCTCGGCCGGCTCGACATCCTCGTCAACGGCGCGGCGGGCAACTTCCTCTGCATGGCCGAGAATCTGTCGCCCAACGGTTTCGGCACCGTCGTCGACATCGACCTCAAGGGGACGTTCCACATGTGTCGGGCCGCGCTCCCGCATCTCAAGGAGCGGGGCGGCGTCGTGCTGAACATCAGCGCCACGCTCCACTACTTCGGTACCGTCGCGCAACTCCATGTGTCGGCGGCCAAGGCGGGCATCGACGCCCTCACGCGCGTCCTGGCGGTCGAATGGGGGCCGCACGGCATCCGCGTGAACGGCATCGCGCCGGGCCCCATCGCCGAGACCGAGGGCGTCCGGCGGCTGCTCGTCGGGCCGGCAAAGGAGCGCGCGGCCAGGATGACGCCGCTCGGGCGCCTGGGCGAGATCCGGCACATCTCGGACGCCGCGCTGTACCTCTGCTCGGACGCGGCCTCCTACGTCACCGGCGTCACGCTCGTGGTCGACGGCGGGCTCTGGCTGGCGTCGAGCCGCATGGCCGAGGCATGGGCCACGGCGGTCGAGGCCGCGTCGGGGCAGTCCTAGCAGGGGCCGGCGGTCGCCGCCGGGGCCAATGCTCGCCTCACCGACCGGTGGAGGGGCCGACCGCCGGGTCCCCGGCGCGCGCTACACGCGCTGGTAGTCGGCGCGCCAGTTCTGGATGGCCTGCTTGATCGCCTTCGGCTCGGCCTTCTCGTCGAGCGCCTTGCGGGTCAGGGCTTCGAGCTCGCCGTCACTCGCGAACCGGAGCGCGATGAACTGCTGGAGCGTGAGCTCGTCGAGGCGCGCCTTGAGGTCGTCCGGCAGGAGGCGCTCCATGCGCAGCCGCTCCTCGAGCCGAATCAGGCGGTCCTGCACCGTCAGGGGGCTGACGCGCACCAGGCCGACGACGACCAGCAGCGCCAGGGCCACGGCGATGTCGAACAGCACCTCCAGCGTCGGCCCGTTCCGGAGCCCGACCAGGGACCAGAGGACGTTGATCCCCAGCATCGGGAAGGCGAAGAAGTGCCACACGGGCTGCCATCGGGTGTGGTTGGCGTAGTTCTGCGGCTTGTCGGCCATCGGTGTCGGTCTCCGCGGGGTGAGGCCGCGGCGCGGGGATGCGCAGCGCGGCCGTGAAACATGGGACTACGGACCACTATACGCGGAGTGGCATACACTGACCGGGAACGGCGGCGCGCGGCCGGGCTAGCGCCCCGACGGGGCCATCCGCGACCCGCCGGGCGGCGGCATCCGTGAACCGGCGGGCGGCGGCATCTGCGACCCGCCGGGCGGCGGCGGGTGAGCGCGCCCGAATCCGGAGCTGACAGGCGATGAGCGAACTCGCGAAGCAGCAGTGCGTTCCGTGCCGGGGCGGCGTGCCGCCGCTGGCCGGCCAGGATCTCGCCGCTCTCCAGGGGAAGCTGGGGGGCGACTGGAACGTCGTGGAGCAGCACCACCTGGAGAAGGTCTACAAGTTCGACGACTTCCGGCAGGCGCTCGACTTCACGGTGCGGGTGGGCGAGATGGCGGAGGAGCAGGACCACCACCCGGACCTGTACCTCACCTGGGGCCGCGTCAAGATCACCATCTGGACCCACAAGATCGACGGCCTGACGGAGAGCGACTTCGTCTTCGCGGCGAAGGCGGACGCCCTGCTGGCCCCCGTCTGATCCGGGGCGGGCGACCGATCCTGCCCAGCGTCGGCAGACTGGCGCCGAGCTGGCCCCTCCTGCCCTGCAGGAGAGTCTGACCATGTTCGATACCCACGCCATCGCCCGCGCGTTGACCGACGCGGGCATCGAGCCGGCCCACGCCGACGCGATCACGGCCGCCGTCCGCCTGGCGGCCGAACACGACAACACGGCCGAACCGGTCGCCACCAGGGCGGACATCGCCGAGTTGGAGGCTCGCCTGACGTGGCGTTTCGCTGGAGCCATGCTGGCGCAGACGGGGTTGATTCTCGCCGCGGTCATCGGAGCCGCCGTCGCCATCCTCCGGACGCTCGCCTCGTAGCCGGGAGACCGAGCAGAAGGTCCACCGGAGGTCCAGCCAACTCCACCGGGGGAGGGGCAAGAACGTCATCGCCGCGCCGTCCTGGGGGAATGACGCTCAGGGGAACGACCTGCACGGCGATGGCGCGGAGGCGCTCGCGTCGTCGGCCACCATCGCGCGCGCCCCCGGCGGACTGCGGAGCTCGCGACAGGCCGAACGCCTGACCGCCGGTGTGGTTATGATCCTGCAAGGCTCTCGGGCGTGGCGTGGGAAGCCAGGTCGGAGCGGCCAGGGGCTCGAACCGATGGCTTGGTGGATCTGGATGCTGGCCGGCGCGGGCCTCGTGACGCTGGAACTGCTGGCGGGCGGCGAGCTGTGGCTGCTCCTGGCCGGTCTCGCCGCCGTGCTGGTCGGGGTGGCCGCCCTCGCCGGCGTCGACAGCGTCGCCCTGCAGCTCCTGATTTTCTCGCTGCTCGGCGGCTCCGTCTACCTCGTGAAGTCCCGGCTGTTGCCCGCTTCGGGCCGGCCGGACGCGGGCACGCCGACGCTCGTGGGGGAGCTCGGCGTGGCCGTGACCGAGATCGCGCCGGGCAAGGTGGGCACCGCCGAGCTGCGCGGCACGTCCTGGACCGCGCGCTGCGCGGGCGACCGGGCCATGGCTCCGGGAACCGGCGTTCGCGTGGTCTGGGTGGAGGGCGTGTCGCTCTACGTGGAGCCCGAGTAGCGCCGTCCGCCCGCCGCAGCGGTCCCGCTGCTGCCCTGCGCCGCCGGGGCGCCGCGCCCCCGCCTTCCTTGGAGGACTGATTGATGCTTCCCATCTCGCCCGCCACCATCGTGCTGATCGTGCTCGCCGCCGTCGTCGTCTTCGTGCTCTTCCGGACCGCGCGCGTGGTGCCCCAGCAGGCGGTCTTCGTCGTCGAGCGCCTCGGGCGCTACCACGGGACCCTGAACGCCGGCTTCCACTTCCTCGTCCCGTTCGTCGACCGCGTGGCCTACCGCCACTCCCTCAAGGAGCGGGCCGTCGACATCGCGCAGCAGGTCTGCATCACGCGCGACAACGTGCAGATCTCCGTCGACGGCGTGCTGTATCTCCAGGTCATCGATCCCGAGCGGGCCTCCTACGGCATCAACGACTACGTCTTCGCCATCAGCCAGCTCGCGCAGACGACGCTGCGCAGCGAGGTCGGCAAGATCGACCTCGACCGGACGTTCGAGGAGCGCGCCACCATCAACATGTCCGTCGTCCGCGAGGTCGACAAGGCCAGCGATCCGTGGGGCGTGAAGGTGCTGCGCTACGAGATCCGCGACATCGCGCCGCCCCGCGACGTGCTGAGCGCGATGGAGAAGCAGATGCGCGCCGAGCGCGAGAAGCGCGCCGTCATCCTGGCCTCGGAGGCCGAACGCGAGGCCCAGATCAACCGCGCCGAGGGCGAGAAGCAGCGCGTCATCCGCGAGTCGGAGGCGCAGCGCGAGAAGCAGATCAACGAGGCCCAGGGCGAGGCCGAGGCGATCCGCGCCGTGGCCACCGCCACCGCGGAGGGCGTGCGGCAGGTGGCCGAGGCCATCTCGGCGCCGGGCGGCTTCGAGTCGGCCCAGCTCCGGGTGGCCGAGCAGTACGTCACCGAGTTCGGCCGCCTCGCTTCTGAGTCGAACTCGATGATCCTGCCTGCCAACCTGACCGACGTCGCCGGCGCCGTCGCCACCGCGATGAACGTCATCAGGAAGGGGAGCGACGCGTAGTAGTCTGCGCCGTGAAACGGCGCGCAGCCCGGAGACCGGGCTGGGCGCCAGGCGGAGCGGGCGGGCGACGATTGGCCGGCCCGGGCGCGGCCCACCGTGGCGCAGCGGAGGCCGGTGCTGCCGATGAACTCCCCAACCGTGCCGAGGGAGGGTCAGAACCTGAAGGTCGGCGTCTCGTTCGAGCTCGCGACGAACGGCGCCGACGCGGCTGCGATGGCGGCCGACCTGCGGCAGATCTCTGGACGACCTGACGCTCGGCGACCGCGTCCGCATCGACGTCGATTGAGGTCCCGCGCCCCGGCGCTCCACCTGGTCTACGCGACGCCGCTGCGCCGCTCGATGTGGCATCGACGTCGATTGAGTCCCGCGCGCGGCGCTCTCGCTCGGGCGACCGAATTTCCCAGTTGCGCGCGGCTGGCCGAAGGGTCCGACCGCGCCGACCAGCCGACGCTCAGTCGCAGAATGGTCGCGACTGAAATACGATACTGCTTGTAATGGTCAGCACGGGGCCGGCCGAGCGCCGCGTCTACGACGCGCTGCTGGAGGATCACTTCGCGGCGAATCGGCAGATGGCGTTCGTCAGCGGGCCGCGCCAGGTGGGGAAGACCACCACCTGTCGTCGCCATGCCGACGCGTACCACAACTGGGACAACCTGGACGACCGCGCGCTCCTGCTGGCGGGGCCGGCGGCGCTCGCGGACCGGCTCGGAGTGCACCGGCTGTCGGCGGCGAGTCCGGTGGCGCTGTTCGACGAGCTGCACAAGTTTCCGCGCTGGAAGCCGTACCTGAAGGGCGTCTACGACACCTACGGGGATCGGCTGCGGATCATCGTGACCGGCAGCAGCCGCCTGGACATCTACCGGCGCGGCGGCGACAGCCTGATGGGCCGCTACTTCGGGTATCGGATGCACCCGTTCTCCGTCGCGGAGGTGGTGAGCCGGGACCTGCCCGATGCCGAGCGGATCGTCCGTTCGCCCCGGCCCGTCGAGGCAGCCGAGCTCGACGCGCTCTGGACGCACGGCGGCTACCCCGAGCCGTTCCTGCGGCGCGACCAACGGTTCAGCCGCCGCTGGCGGTCGCTGCGCCTGCGGCAGCTCGTCCGGGAGGACGTCCGCGACCTCACCCGCGTGCAGCAGATCGACCAGATGGAGCTGCTGGTGCGGCAGTTGTCGCGCGGGTCGGGCCGCCAGCTCGTCTACGGCACGCTGGCGGGCGAGACGCGGGTCGCGGTGGATACGGTCCGCCGCTGGATCGCCTCTCTGTGCGACTTCCACCTGGGATTCCTGGTCCGGCCGTGGTTCCGCAACGTGTCGCGCTCGCTCCGCAAGGAGCCGAAGTGGTATCTGCGGGACTGGGCGGACATCGAGGATGTCGGCTCCCGATCGGAGACCTTCGTGGCCTGCCATCTGCTGAAGGCGGTCGACGGCTGGAACGACCTGGGGCTCGGCCGCTTCGAGCTCGGCTACCTGCGCGACAAGGAGAAGCGTGAGGTCGACTTCCTGGTGGTGCGCGACGGACGCCCCTGGTTCCTCGCCGAGGTGAAGCACCGCGAGACGGCCCTGGGGCCGGCCCTCGCGCACTTTCAGCGGCAGGTCGGCGCGCCGTTCGCGTTTCAGGTCGTCGTCGACGCCGACTTCGTCGACGCGGACTGCTTCGCCTCGCCGGGCCCGCCCCTCGTGGTCCCGGCCCGGACGCTGCTGTCTCAGTTCCTGTGAGGCCTGGGCTGCCAACGCGTTCCCGGCGGCTGCGCAGGGCGCCACGGAGAAGTTGCTCCCTGCTGTCGATGCTGGCAGAATGCGGGCATGCCGGTCCAGATCACCATTCGCGACGTTCCCGAAGCGGTGCGCGACGCTCTTGCGGTCCGTGCTGCGCGGCAGCGCCAGTCGATGCAGGGGTTCCTGCGGGGCGAGCTCGAGCGAATCGCGTCCCGACCCTCCGCCGCGGAGTGGCTGGAGCGCGTCCGCGAGCGCAAGGCCGCGGCGGGCACGAGAGTGCCGGCGGCGAGCATCCTGAGCGCCCGCGACGCGGATCGGAAGTGAGGGCCGTCGTCGATGCCTCGGTGATCGTCGCGGGGCTCGTGGACTCGGGTCGGGAGGGTCGCTGGGCAGAAGCGCAACTGGCGGCCGGCGAGCTGGCCGGCCCGGAGCTGGCGTTGGCCGAGGCCAGCAACGTGCTACGCCGATTCGAGGCGGCCGGCGTTCTCTCTCGGCTCGAGGCGGCGACCGCACATCGGGATCTGCTGGAAGTCGACATCGCACTGTTTCCGTTCGCGCCCTTCGCGGATCGCGTATGGGCACTTCGGGCCAATCTCACGAGCTACGACGCCTGGTACGTGGCGCTGGCCGAAGACCTCGACTGCCCCCTGGCGACGCTCGATGGGCGGCTCGCGCGCGCCCCCGGTCCAACCTGCCGCTTCGCCGTTCCTCCTAGCGAGTCATCGTGAGGTCGGCCGTCGCCGACACGGGGTGGGACTCGCTCCCATTGGTGGCCGTCCCGCTTGCGGTCGGGGTGCCGGTGATGGTGTCCCCGGTCGCGGTGGCGGCCATCGTGAGCGAGGGCGACGCGAGGTTCCAGGAGTCGGAGCCGCAGCCGGCGAGCACGCCGAGGGAGATCGCGTCCGGGGTGCAGGCGTCGACGGTGGCGTTGACCGTCGTTCCGCTGACCGAGCCCCGGAACTGGCAGGTCATCCCGTTGATCGTGACGGATGTGGCCGCGAGGGTGCCGCCGTTCTGGGTGAGCGTGACGGTCGTGCTGCGCGTGATGCTGCTCCGGAGGGCGCGCGCAACGCTGCCGGCGCAGCCGCCGCCCTGGATGTCGTCCGTCGACGCGGAGAGGACGGCGGTCCACGTTCCGGAGACGTCCGCCGGAGCGGTCGTATCCGTCACGGCGGTGGGATTCGTAGGCGAGAAGACGTTGAAGGGCGAGAACCCGCCCGCCTCGCAGCCTGTCAGCAGCAGAGCACCGAGCGCCGACGCGCACAGCCGAAGTCGCAATCGTCCCTCCCGTGCCGGCCCGAAGGCCTGCACACGGGAGTGTCGGTCGCTGGCGCCCCGGCCTGTAGGGAGACGGGTCAGTGGCCCGGGGGCCTGCGCCACGGCCCTCACTCCGGCGCGTTCTGCGGCGGGACTCCCAGCCCCCCATTCGTCGCCTTGCGACTCCGCTCGGCGCCCGGCCAAGCCTACGGGAGTCCGCGTCGTCTACGGCGCGGACTCCCGGGCGTCGGCCGACGCTTCCCAGCCGACGGCATCGCCCACCGCAATCTCGCCGTCGTCGAGCACCTCGGCGTAGACCCCGCCCCGCCACTCGGGTTCGAGAGCGGCGCGCAGGCCGGGCCACGCCTCGTCCATCCGCTCGCACGGGCGCGTCTCGCCGTTGATGCGGAGCCGGCAGGCTCCCAGGCGGAGCACGCGGCCGCGGGTGTGGGCGAGGTCGATACCGGAGACGAGCACGTTGGCCCGCCGAAGCACTGGGTCGACGTCGTCGGCCAACGTCTCGTTGACGTGGTCCCAGCGACCGCGCGCAATGAGGGTCACCTGGCGCCGCCCGCCCTGGTTGGCGTTGCCGGCGAGGCCGCGGCCGGCCCGCAGCGCGGCCCGGTCCACCGCGTCCATGGGGCCGCGATGGAAGCGCTTGATCCAGATGCGATCGAGGCGTCCCGTGGTGCTCATCGTTCCTCCCCGGGCGCCCGCACGCCCGTTCCCCGGCGGTGCCGGCGCCTGCCGCGGCGGCCGTCGGCCCCTCGCCGGCCTCCCGGCCGGCGCTCGGACCGGCCGCGGCCGGCCGCGAGACCGGCCCGCCGTTCGTCGCTGACGGCTCCGCTCCTAGTGTAAGATCGCCGGTTGATGAGTACAGCGGTGTCCGATCTACAGGGAAGGGTGGACGCGGCGCGGGAGTCGCTCGACGCCTGGGTTCAAGAGATCGTCGCGTGGCACTTCGACCCCGCCACGGGCAGTCCCTTCTGGCTCGACTGGGCCGCGAAGGCGGGCTGGGATCCACGCCAGGAGGTCCGCGGCTTCGACGACCTGCGCAAGTTCGGCCACTTCGAGGACGAGTGGCTGCGCGGCGGCCCGGTCCGTCGCTGGGTGCCGAAGGCCTACGCCGACCGGCCGATCTACGTCTTCGAGACCGGCGGGACGACCGGCATCCCGAAGAGCCGTGTCGCGATCGACGACTTCCGGACCGACTACGAGCTGTTCTCGGAGACGCTGCCCGAAGAGTGCTTCCCGAAGGGCGCCAACTGGCTGATGCTGGGCCCGAGCGGCCCCCGGCGGCTGCGCCTCGCGGTGGAGCACCTCGCGCAGCACCGCGGCGGCATCTGCTTCTGCGTCGATCTCGATCCGCGCTGGGTCATCAAGCTGATCAGGAAGGGCTGGATGGACCACCTGAAGGCCTACCAGGCCCACGTGATCGACCAGGCGCTGACGGTGCTCTCGGCCGGCCACGACATCAAGTGCCTCTTCTCGACGCCGAAGCTGATCGAGGCCCTCGCCAACCGGCTGGAGGAGGAAGGCTCGAGCATCAAGGAAACCGGAATCACCGGCATCTTCGCCGGCGGCACCGAGTTCACCCCGCAGTGGAACCGCTTCGCCAACGAGGAGCTGCTCGACGGCGTCTACATGACGCCGACCTACGGCAACACGCTGATGGGGCTGGCCGGGAGTCCGCCGAGCGGCCCGGCCGAGGGCTACAAGATCACGTACCACGCCCCGCAGCCGCGCGCCGTCCTGCAGGTGGTCGATCCGGATGACGCCGAGCAGGTCGTCGACTACGGCGAGACCGGCCGCGTGATGCTGACCACCCTCACCCGCGAGTTCTTCGTGCCGCGCTTTCTCGAGCGGGACGAGGGCGAGCGGGAGCGGCCGTGCGAGCAGTACCCGTGGGACGGGGTGAGCGGCGTACGTCCGTTCAGCGCGCTGGCGTCATCGACGACGGTCGGAGTCTACTAGGAGTCTGCGCCGTAGAGCGTGCCATGCAGGAGTTCGTGCCAGGGCAGACTCCCAACGCGCCCGTCAGGGCGCGCTAGCGGAGTCGGCTGCCCCGCGCCAGCACCTTCTTCACGTCCAGGAGAGAGCCCAACCGATGCGACTCGAACAGCACCGCGGAGACCGGACCCTGGTCGCGTGCCTCCTGCTGCTCCCGCTCGTGGCCTTCGCCGCCTGCGGCGGCGGCGAGCCCGGCGGCATGGCCGAGACGGAAGCGGAACCGGCGCCCGAGCCTGCGGCCGCGCCGACCGGCCCGCCGCGCGTCTTCTTCGTCGCCCCCCAGGACGGCGACATCCTGTCGGCGGACCACGACGTGGAGCTGGAGTTCGGCGTCGAGAACCTGACGATCTCGCCTCCGCCCGACGCCGCTTCCGGCGAGGCGCCGCGCGAGAGGGTGGGGCACTACCACCTCGGCGTCGGGACCGGTTGCGTGCCGGCCGGGGAGGCCATCCCGGAGGGCGACGACCGGGTGGACTTCGACGACGGCTCGAACCGCTACACGCTGCAGCGGCAGCCCGGGACGTACGAGCTCTCGGTTCAGGTGGCGAACGACGCGAACGAGGCCCAGGACGGTCTGTGCGAGACCATCACCATCGAGATCGCGGACGGCGTGTAGGGTCGGCATCGCAAAAACGGCGCGGCTCCCGGAGGAGGGTTGGCTGGGCATCACGCGGAGCCTTCGGGCGACGAGTGGTGGCTGGGAGCTTGCGATTCGGCGTGGGCAGGTGATCACCGTGGAAGGAAGGGCGACTGATGCGGATTGACAGCGTGTGGATGCGGTCGGGCGTGGTGGCGGGTGTAGCTCTCGTGATGCTGCTGTTCGGCGCGGCCTCGGGATCGGCGCAGGAGGCGCGCGTCTTCTTCGTGTCGCCGGCGGACGGCTCCGAGCACTCGGAGGACGTGATCACCATCGAGTTCGGAGCGGAGAACTACCCGATCTCGGCCATCCCCGACGGCTTCGATCAGGAGACCGGCACGCCGCGCGACGGGGTGGGACACTACCACCTCGGATACAACACCGGCTGCCTCGACGTGGGCATCATCATCCCGCAGGGCGAGGGGTGGCAGCACTTCGGGGACGGCTCGAGCACGACTACGCTCGAGAACGCGCCGGCCGGCACGTACGAGCTCACGGTGCAGATCGGCGACGATCAGCACCGGACGCAGGAAGGTCTCTGCGCGACGATCAGCATCGAGGTCACCGACGGTCAGTAGGACGCCGCGATCGGGCGCCGTCGGCCCCTGACTCGACGCGGGGGCGCAGGAGCGGAGAGCGCTGTGATTCACTTTCCCGCGCTCCGGTGGGGCGAGCCCTACCGGAGCCTCGACATCGACAAGGTGGTGCACTTCGACACCGGTGAGCCGGTGGCCGAAGTGAGCCAGGCCAACCCCGGCATCGTGGCACGCGATCTGCGCAAGGCGCCGCGCGCCCGGGCCGCGTTGCGCGAGGTGCCCGTTGCCGATCTGCTCGCGAAGGTGAAGCGGGCGGCCGAGCTCTTCTCGTCCGCGGAGCTGCCGCTGGGCGACGGCAGCCAGACCCCCGACGAGTTCGTCCGGCAGCAGTCGGCCACGACCGGTCTCCCCGAGCACATGTGCCGCATGAACATGGAGAAGCTGCGGTACGTGCTCGACCACCTCGACGAGATCCTGATCTCGCTGACGCGGCGGCTCGATCCCGACATCCTCTCGCGCGGCTACGGCGAGGAGGACGGCGTCATGCGGAGCTACCAGGCGACGACGCCGGTGCTCGGCATGGTGCTGCCGTCGAACTCGCCGGGGGTGCACAGCCTCTGGCTGCCGATCATCCCGTTGCAGATCGGGCTGGTCCTCAAGCCCGGGCCGCAGGAGCCCTGGACTCCGTGGCGCATGACGCAGGCGTTCTTCGAGGCGGGGGTGCCGCGCGAGGCGGTGTCCCTCTACCCCGGCCTGGGCGACGTCGGCGCCGCCGTGCTCAACAACTGCTCGCGGAGCCTCATCTTCGGCGGCACGGCCACCGTCGAGCAGTACGCGGGGAACCCCGGCGTGCAGGTGCACGGCCCCGGCTTCAGCAAGATCCTGCTTGGCGACGACGAGGCCGACAACTGGGAGCGCCACCTCGACCTGATGGTCGACAGCGTGCTCGTCAACAGCGGCCGGAGCTGCATCAACTGCTCCGGCATCTGGACGCCGCGCCACGGCAAGGCGATCGCCGAGGCCCTGGCCGAGCGGCTCGGCCCCATCGAGCCGCTGCCGCCCGCGGATCCGAACGCGGCCCTCGCCGCGTTCACCGTGCCGGGACAGGCCGCCGCCATCTCGTCCGACATCGACGCCTCCCTCGGTGAGGACGGGGTCGAGGAGATCACGGCCCGGCATCACGCGAACGGCCGCCTGGTGTCGCGCGAGCGCTGCGACTACGTGCGGCCGACGGTCGTCTACTGCCCGTCGCCGGACGTCGCGATGGCGAAGAAGGAGTACATGTTCCCCTTCGTGACCGTGGTGGAGTGCGAGGAGCGGAAGATGCTGGGGGCGATTGGGCCGACCCTGGTCGCGACGGCGCTCACGAACGACGACGCGTTCCGGTCGTCGCTGCTCGACGCGCGCAACATCGACCGGTTGAATCTCGGCCCCATACCGACGATCAAGCTCAACTGGCTGCAGCCGCACGAAGGGAACATCGTCGACTTCCTCTTCCGGCCGCGGGCGTTCCAGATGGCCTCGTAGGGGCGGGGAGGGGCGGCTCCCTTGCTCGAAGTCACGCAGCTCTCGAAGCAGTATCCGACCCCGAGCGGACCGCTGCCGATCCTCTCGGATGTCACGTTCGCGCTCGAGCGCGGGGATGCGGCGTCGATCGTCGGGCCCTCCGGCTGCGGCAAGAGCACGCTGCTCTACGTGGCCGGGGCGCTCGAGCCGCCGACCAGCGGCCGGGTGACGCTGGACGGCACGGATCCGTTCGGCCTCGGCGAGCGCGAGTTGGCCGCATTCCGCAACTCGCGGGTCGGCTTCGTCTTCCAGGACCACCTGCTGCTGCCGCAGTGCACGGTCCTCGAGAACGTGCTGGTGCCGACGCTGGTGAGCCGGCCCGGCGCCGCGGTGCGCAAGCGGGCGGAATCGCTCCTTGAGCAGGTCGGCCTCCAGCATCGCCTCGACCATCGACCGGCGGAGCTCTCGGGCGGCGAGCGCCAGCGGGTGGCGCTGGCCCGCGCCCTGATTCAGGAGCCGCCGCTGATTCTGTGCGACGAGCCGACGGGCAACCTCGATCCGGCGTCGGCGGAGGCGGTCGGGTCGCTGCTGTTCACGCTGCACGAGACCCACCGGAACATCCTGCTCATCGTGACGCACAACGCCGCGCTGGCGGCGCGCTGCCCCACGCGGTATCGCCTGGAGAACCGGCGGCTGGAAGCGGCATGACCGCGGCGCGTGGCGATCCGGTCGCGGCGCGGTGCGGTCCCGCCGCCGCTCGCCGCGGATCGGCTCGGCCGCGCATCGGCACGAACCGGCGCGGCCCGGTTGCGCGCGGCCCGGCCGTGGATCCGTACGAGGTGCCCGCATGACCCTGCTCGCGCTCGTCCGGCGCAACATCGTTCATTTCTGGCCCACCAATCTCGCCGTCATCGGCGGCGTGGCCGTCGCGGTGGCGGTCCTGGCCGGCGCGCTCCTCGTCGGCTCGTCGGTCCGGGCGAGCCTGCGGACCCTGGCTCTCGAGCGGCTGGGGGCCATCGACCAGGTGGTCACCAGCCTCGGGTTCGTGCGGGAGGAGCTGGCCGCGGAGCTGCAGGAGGCCGACGGGATGGCGTCCGCCTTCGCGGGCACGGCGCCGATCGTCGCGGTCGAGGGCTTCGTCACGCACCAGGCGAGCGGACGCCGGGCGTCGGGCATCCAGGTGTACGGGGTGGACCATCGGTTCTGGGAGTTCCATCAGCTCGACGCCGCCCCCCGCGAGCTGGGCCGCAACGACGTCCTGGTCAGCGCCGGGCTGGCGGACGAGCTGGGGGCGGCGGACGGCGACGCGCTGCTGGTCCGCGTGGAGAAACCGTCGGAGGTCCCGATCAGCTCCCTCCACGGGCGCCGCGACGACATCGGCCGGACCCTGCGGCTCGGCGTCCAGCGGGTCCTGCCGCCGGACGAGCTGGGCGAGTTCTCGTTTCGGCCGCAGCAGGGGCTGGCGCGCTCCGTCTTCGTGTCGCTCGCGCGGCTCCAGCGCGACCTGGAACAGGAGGGCCGGGTCAACACGATCCTCCTCGCGGCCGCCGACGGGGCGTCGGACGTGTCCGCGGCGTCCGCCGCGCGCCTGACGACGGCCGAGGCGGCGCTGCGCTCGGTGGCCACCCTCGACGACCTGGGCCTGCGCGTGCGCGCGCTCCCCGACCACGGCGTGGTCAGCATCGAGTCGGCGGCGGGGCTGGTGAACGACGAGACGGCCGCGGCGGCGGAGTCCGTCGCGGGGAGGCTCGGACTGCGCGCGGAGCCCGTGCTCACCTACCTGGCCAACGCGCTCCGCGTCGGTGACCGACTGACGCCGTACTCCCTGGTGACCGCGCGCGCCCTCGATGCCGTGCGCGAGGTCGCGGCGGCGGAGAGCGCCGGCGCGCCAGGTGAACGGGGCGCCGCCGGGGGCCGGGCGGGCGCCGCCGAGGGCCTGGCGGGCGCTGGGGACGAGGCCGCCACCGCGCCGCCGGTGGTCCTGAATCGCTGGACGGCGGACGATCTCGACGCCTCGCCCGGCGACACGCTGACGCTGGAGTACTACGTCTGGGAGGACGAGGGGCGCCTGGTCACGCACGAGGCGGAGTTCCGCGTCGCCGGCGTCGTGCCCATCGCCGGCGCGGCCGACGACCGCGACCTCGCCCCCGACTACCCCGGCATCACGGAAGCCACCGACGTCACCGACTGGGATCCGCCGTTCGACATCGACCTGGACCTGATCCGCCCGGCGGACGAGGAGTACTGGGACGACCACCGGACGACGCCCAAGGCGTTCATCCCGCTCGCGGACGGCCAGCGCCTGTGGGCCTCGCGCTGGGGAGAGCTGACCTCGATCCGGCTTCATTCCGCGGCGGCGGCCGTTCCGGCGGCGGCCGGAGCCTCGTTCGAGGCGGCGGCTGCAGGCGCAGACGTGGAGGCGCTGGCGGCGGAGGTGCGGCGTGAGTTCCGGACGGCGATCGATCCGCTCGCGACGGGCTTCGTCGTCTATCCGGCCCGTGCGCTCGCGGTGGAGGCGTCGGCAGGCGTCACCGATTTCGGCCTGTACTTCATCTATTTCAGCTTCTTCCTCGTCGTCTCGGCCCTGCTGCTGGCCAGCCTCTTCTTCCGGCTCGGGGTCGAGCAGCGCCTGCGGGAGCTCGGGCTGCTGCGGGCGGCCGGCTATCCGGCGGCCGCCATTCGCCGCGTGTTCCTCGGCGAGGCCACCGTCCTGTCCGTGCTGGGAAGCGCCATCGGCGTGCTGGGCGCCATCGGCTATGCCGAGCTCGTCATGTGGGGGCTCCGTACCTGGTGGGTCGATGCGGTCGGGACCACGCGGCTGGCCCTCGAGGTCTCGCCCGCGATGCTGGCCGCCGGCGCGGCGGGCGGCGTGCTCGCCGCGTTCGGGTCCATCGGCTGGACGCTCCGCGCGGTGGCGCCCGCCTCCCCGCGGAGCCTGCTGACGGGGGCGGTGGCCGAGGTGACCGGCCTGCCCGCGGCCACCGAGGGCGAGGCGGCGCCTGCCTCACGCGCCTGGCGGATCGGGCTCGGCCTGCTGGGAGCCGGCGTGGCCGCGGTCGCCCTCGCGTCGGCGGAGCTCATCGGCGCGACCGAGGGCTTCTTCGGCGGGGGCCTGCTGCTGCTCGTCGCGATGCTCGTCTTCGCCTGGGCGTGGATCGGCGGCCGCCCCGGGGGCCCCGCCCCCGCGCAATGGTCGGTGCCGCAGGTCGGGTTCCGCAACGCCTCGTACCGGCCGGGGCGCAGCGTGCTGTGCATCGCGCTGATCGCGTCGGCCGCGTTCATCATCGTCGCCGTGGACGCGTTCCGCCGGGAAGGCGGAGGCAACGTGCTCGACCGTAGCGGCGGCACGGGCGGCTACACGCTGCTGGCCGACGCGCTGCTGCCGATCGTCCACGACCCGTCGACCCTCGAGGGGCAGGACGAGCTGTTCGTGGCCGACCTCTTCGAGGAGGGGGAGATGCTGGCCGGCGTCGGGCTCGAGCGCTTCCGCCTGCGTCCCGGCGAGGACGCGAGCTGCCTCAACCTCTACCAGGCGAAGGACCCGCGCGTGCTGGCGCCGACGCCGGCCTTCGTGGCCGAAGGGCGTTTCGCGTTCAGCGCGACGGCGGCCGAGACGCCGGAGGAGGAAGCGAATCCCTGGCTGCTGCTCGACCGCGAGTTCGAGGACGGCGCCATCCCGGCCATCGCCGACTCGACCTCGCTGAACTACGCGCTCCACATCGGGATCGGCGACGACTTCGTGCTGAACCGGGACACCGACCGGCCGATCACGCTGCGCATCGTCGGTGCGCTGTCGGACAGCATCTTCCAGCGCGAGCTGCTCATCGGCGAGGCGCACTTCGAGCGCGTGTTCCCCGACTACGAGGGCTACCGGTTCTTCCTCATCGACGCCCCGCCGGCGCGCATGGCCGACGTCAGCGCCGCCCTCGAGGACCGCCTCGCCGACTTCGGCCTCGACGTCGTCTCGGCCGGCGAGCGGCTGGCCGCGTTCCACCGCGTCGAGAACACCTACCTGGCGACCTTCCAGACGCTCGGCGGGCTGGGCCTCATCCTCGGCACCTTCGGGCTCGGAGCGGTCCTGCTGCGGAACGTCCTGGAGCGCCGCCGGGAGCTGGCGCTGATGCGCGCCGTCGGTTACGACGCCCGGCACCTGTCGCTGATGGTCCTGGCCGAGAACGCCTTCCTCCTCTTCGCCGGGCTGGCGGCGGGGACGGGGTGCGCCATCATCGCCATCGCGCCGGCCTGGCTGGAGCGTGGCGGCGGCGTCCCGCTGCTCTCGCTCGGCGGGCTGCTCCTGGTGGTGGTGGCTACCGGGCTGACCGCGTCGCTCGCCGCCACCATTGCCGCCGTGCGCTCGCCGCTCCTCGGCGCGCTGCGCGCGGAGTAGCGGATCGCCCGGCGCGGAGGGTGGCCGGGCCTCCGGGCTGGGCGTCACGAGGATCGGCATGGACACGCTGCTGCGCGACGTTCGCCACGCTGTCCGGTCCCTCGCCCGGCAGCGCGGATTCACGCTGGCCGCGCTTGCCACGCTGGCGCTCGGCATCGGCGCCAACGTGGCGATGTTCAGCATCGTCTACGGCCTCGTTCTCCGGCCCTTGCCGTATCCGGATGCCGACGCCATCGTTCGCGTCGGCCAGGTGCCGACCGGGATTCCGCGCTCGACTCTCGCCTTGAACAACTACTCGATGCAGGTGCTGCAGGAGGAGGCCGAGTCGTTCGAGCACCTGGCCGCCTACACGCCGCTCCAGGCCGAATGGGCGGTTCGGGAGGGCAGCGTCAGGCTGCAGGGCATGGCGGTTTCCCCGGCGCTGTTTCCGCTGCTGCGGGCGAGGCCGCACCTGGGACGGCTCTTCACGGAGGACGAAGCCCGGGAAGGCGCGGATCAGGTCGTGCTGCTGAGCTACGACACCTGGGCCACTCGCTTCGGGTCGGATCCGGAGGTGGTCGGGACCGTCCTCGAGATCGGCGGTGTGGCGCGCGCGGTGGTCGGGGTCCTCGCCGAAGGGTTCTACTTTCCGAGCCCCGACGACGAGATCTGGACCCCCCTCGTGCTCCCGGCCTTTGAGCCGCCGGCTCCGTCGAGCGCGGACGATCAGGACGGCCGGACCTTCGTCTTCGTCTCCGTTTCCGGACTGGGGCGACTCCGGGCGGACGTCTCGCCGGAGCAGGCCGAGGCCGAGGCAGGGACCCTGCTGGAGCGCCGCGACGATCCGCTGTTCGGAGGCTCGCGAGGCCGCGACGCGGAGGCGAGCGGCCTGCCGGCCTTCGAGACCCGGGTGATTCCACTGCAGGAGGAGATGACCGCCGAGTACCGGCCGGCGCTGCTGGCGCTCAGCGGGGCGACGGCGCTCGTGCTGTTGATCGCGTGCATCAACGTGGCCGGGCTCCTGCTTGCGCGCGGCGTGTCGCGTCAACGAGTGCTGGCCGTCTGTGCAGCCCTTGGAGCCGCCCGCGGCCGGCTGGTGCGGCAACTCCTGACCGAGAGCGTCATCCTGGGCCTGGTGGGCGGCGCGCTCGGTCTGGGCGCGGCCGTAGCCGTGCTGCGCGCGGTTCCGGCGCTGGTCCCGGGCGACGTCCCGCGGCTGGAAGAGGTGGGCGTCGGCGGCGAGGTGCTCGCGTTCACGCTCGGGCTCTCGGCTCTGGTCGGCCTGGCGTTCGGCGCCGTCCCGGCGTTCCAGTGGTCCCGCGTGGACCTCGTCCGCGTCCTCAACGAGGGAAGCGCGCAGGCGGCTGGCGGGTTCCGGTTGCTGCGCGCCAACCGCGCGCGGGCCGTGCTGGCCGTTGCGCAGGTGGCGCTGGCGCTGATGCTGCTGGTGGGGGCGGGCCTGCTGCTCCGCAGCTTCGCGGCGCTGGTGACCGTCGATCGCGGGTACGACCCCGCCAACGTGATCACGGCGCGCACCCTGAACCCCGACGCGCGACTCAGGCCGGGCGTCATGTCGCGCGAGGCCCGGGAAGCGGTCGAGACCGCCAACCAGCGCTTCCATGCTGCGTTGCTCGACGGGGCGGCGCGCCTCGCTGCCCTCCCCGCCACCACGGCTGTCGGACTCTCGACGAACGTTCCGCTCGCCGCCGGGGGCATGATGCAGGTCGCACTCAGCGTCGCCGGTCACCCCGCGCCGGTCGATCCGCGCGAGGTCCCCCGAGCGACGGTGCGTGTGGCGAGCCCCGGCTGGTTCGACGTCTTGCGCTTGCGACTGCGCGCGGGGCGCTTCCCGACGCGGCTCGACGGCGCCGGCGACCCCGGGGTCGTGGTCGTCAACGAAACGCTGGCCCGCGAGGTCTTCGGCGGCGAGCCCGCCGTCGGACAACGACTGCTCCTCGGCCGCCCGTGGGGAGGTGGCGAGGAATCCTGGGAGATCGTCGGGGTCATCGCCGATCTGCTGTACGGCGACGCGCCGACCGGCGAGTCGGAGCCGGAGATGTTCGTACCCTGGCGCCAGGCCGACCGCGCGCCGGTCTCCTTCTTCGGCATGTCGTTCGTCAGCGTGCGGACCGCCGGCGATCCGCTCGCGGTCGTTCCCTTCCTCCGCGAGGTCGTGACCGAGGCGCACCCGGGCGCGACGGTCGTCGACGCGATGACGATGGACGCCCGGCTGGCGGCAGTGTTCGTGCAGCCCCGCTTCTACGCCGTCCTCGTTGGCGGATTCGCGGGGCTCGCCCTGCTGCTGGCCGCCCTCGGCGTCTACGGCCTGCTCAGCTACACGGTGGCGCAACGTCGCGGCGAGATCGGCATCCGCATGGCGCTGGGAGCCACGCGCGGCAATATCGTCGCGCTGGTGGTGGGTCAGGGGGCTCTGCTCGTGGTCGCCGGCACGATTGCCGGCATGCTGGGAGCAGGCGCTTCGAGCCGTCTCATCGAGAGCTTCCTGGTGGGCGTCGAAGCCCGTGACGCACTGACGCTGTCCGTCGCTCCGCTCCTGCTGGTCGGCGTCGGGTTCGTCGCCTGCTGGCTGCCGGCTCGGCGGGCGACCCGCATCGATCCGATGGAAGCGCTGCGCGTCGAGTAGTCGCGCGCGGTCCGCCTCTCCCCGCGTCGCCGGTCGAGCGGGCGCGGCGCCGAGCGGTTCCCTCCCGCGCAACGCGGGGCGTGTGTATAGTGTCGCTGCGCCGGAGGCGGGACGCTCGGTCGACGCGCCGCCCGCGACGACGGCAGCGAACGGAGGACACGACGGGATGATCACGACGGAGTCTCGTGGCCACGTGACGGTGGTTCGGCTGGAGCACGGCAAGGTCAATGCGTTCGACTCGGAGCTGATGCGCGCCTGGGCGGCGGAGCTCGCGCGGCTGGAGCGGGCGGACACGGCGGCGGTCGTCCTGACCGGCACCGGCACGGTCTTTTCGGCCGGCGTCGACCTGCGGCGCCTGACAGAAGGAGGCCGCGAGTACGTGCAGGCCTTCCTGCCGCTCCTTGGCGACGCCTTCTTCAAGACGTTCACGTTCCCGAAGCCGCTGATCGCGGCGGTGAACGGGCACGCCATCGCCGGCGGCTGCATTCTGGCGTGCGCCTGCGACTACCGTGTGATGGCGGAAGGAACGGGGCGGATCGGGACGCCCGAGCTGTCGATCGGCGTCCCCTTCCCGACCATGGCGATGGAGATCCTGCGGCTGATCGTG
The DNA here is from genome assembly GCA_026708265.1 of Acidobacteriota bacterium. GTDB lineage: Bacteria > Acidobacteriota > Vicinamibacteria > Vicinamibacterales > UBA8438 > JAGWAJ01. The sequence goes on along the minus strand of JAPOVI010000445.1, from coordinate 2,570 downwards.
CCGGGGCACCTCCTGCAGTCCGTCGTCTATCGGGGGCTCACCTGCACGCCTGACGAGGCGCTCGCCAACGGGTTCGTGGACGAGCTGGCCCCGTCCGAGACCCTCGTCGACCGCGCGGTGGAGATGGCGGCCCACCTCGGGTCGTTGCCGCCCGCCTCTTTCGCGCTGACCAAGCGGACCATCCGACAGCCCAGCCGGGACCGCGTCGTGCAGTACACGCGGACGGTCGACGGGGAGGTGCTCGAGGCATGGATGTCCACCCGCGTGCAGGACGCCGTCCGCGCCTACGTGGACCGGACGCTCCGGAAGTAGTCGCGGCATGCGCGACGACGGCGCCCGCGCCCGGGCCTGATGGCCGGGCTGTCGGCAGGCAACCTGCTCGGGATCGGCCTTGCGGGCGGGACCCGCGCCCGCCCTTCACGTAGGATGGGTGTCCGTGTCGATCGGACCGAGGAGGCAGGATGTTGCGACCAGTCTTGGTGACGTTGGCGGCGTGGGGGGTGGCGTTGGGTGCGGCAGCGCCGGCCGCGGCGCAGACGAAGCTGCTGCGCTTCCCGGACATCCACGGCGACCGGGTGGTCTTCAGCTATGCCGGTGACCTCTGGGCGGCGTCGACGGACGGGGGGGCGGCGACCCGGCTGACGGCACACCCGGGGCTGGAGCTGTTCCCGCGCTTCTCGCCCGACGGTTCGCGCATCGCGTTCACGGGGCAGTACGACGGCGACGAGCAGGTCTACGTCATCCCCGCCTGGGGCGGCGTGCCGCGGCAGCTCACGTACTATCCCGCGCGCGGTCCGCTGGCGCCACGGTGGGGCTACGACAACCAGGTCTACGACTGGTCGCCCGACGGGCGGGCGGTGCTGTTCCGCTCGCTCCGCTACAGCACCGATCTTTCCGACAGCCGGCTCTTCCTGGCGTCGGTCGACGGCGGGCTTCCGGTGCCGCTGGCGATGCCCGAGTCGGGTGCCGGCGACCTCTCGCCGGACGGCACCCGCGTCGTCTACTCCCCGTTGTTCCGCGACTTCCGGACCTGGAAGCGCTACGAAGGGGGCTGGGCGCAGGAGCTCTACATCTTCGACCGCGAGACGCACGTCGTCGAGCGCATCACGTCGCACCGGCGCGCCGACCGCGATCCGATGTGGATCGGCGACGCCATCTACTTCACCTCGGACCGGGACGGGACGCTCAACCTCTACCGCTACGAGCTCGCCTCGCGGGAGACGACGCAGCTCACCGACAGCGACACCTGGGACGTCCGCTGGCCGGGGGACGACGGCGTGGACCGGATCGTCTACGAGCTGAACGGCGAGCTGCAGATCTACAGCCTCGACGCCGGCACGTCCCGCTCCATCGCCATCACCGTGCCGGACGACGGGCTGGCGAAGCGGCCGTCGCGCGTCGCCGCGGCCGGACTCGTCGAGGACTGGGAGCTCAGCCCGAAGGGCGAGCGGGCGCTCTTCGTGGCCCGCGGCGACATTTTCAGCGCCCCGATCGAGAACGGACCGACCCGCAACCTCACCCGCAGCTCGTCGGCGCACGACAAGTGGGCGCGCTGGTCGCCCGACGGCCGCCGGATTGCCTACGTTTCGGACGCGACCGGCGAGGACGAGATCTACCTGATCGCCCAGGACGGCTCCGGGGGCCCGGAGCAGCTCACGACCGGCGGCGCCGCGATGCGCTATGCGCCGGCGTGGTCTCCCGACGGAGGGAACCTCGCCTTCAGCGACAAGGACGGCAGGCTGTACGTGCTCGACGTGGAGACGAAGGACCTCATCGACGTCGCCGACGAGGCGCGCGGGACGCTGCGCGACTACGTCTGGTCGCCGCGCGGCGGCTACCTCGCGTTCTCGATGACCGAACCGACGGAGTTCAGCTCCATCTGGGTCTGGAGTCTTGCCGACCGCGAACTGCACCGGATCACGGACGACCTCTTCCACGAGTGGAACCCGGCCTGGGACCCGGACGGCGACTACCTCTACTACCTCTCCGACCGGCAGTTCGCGCCGCAGCTCGGGTCGTTCGAGTGGAACTACCTCGTGGACCGCGAGACCGGCATCTACGCGCTGGCCCTGCGCAAGGACGTGCCGCATCCGCTGCCGCCCGAGAGCGACGAGGTGGAGCTGCCCGAAGAGGACGACGACGCGTCGTCGGATGACGGCGGAGAAGGCGGCGCGGCGGGCGGCGAGGACGGTGATGGCGACGAGGGCCCGATCGCCATCGACTTCGACGGACTGGCCCGGCGCGTCGTGCGCCTGCCGGTGACGTTCGACAACTACGTCGGGCTGAGCGGGGCGGACGACGGCGTCTTCTTCATCCGCGGGGGCGCGCAGTACTACGGGCGGGCCGGCGACGTGCGGCCGGCGCTGCAGCGCTTCACCTTCGGGGACCGCGAGACGAAGACCATCGCCGACGGCATCAGCGGCTACGCGGTGTCGCACGACGGCGAGAAGGTGCTCGTGCGCGAGGGGAGCGCCTGGAACGTCTATCCGGCGGGCGGCGGCGACGCCACCCGGGTGTCGACCCGCGGGCTGATGGTCGACCGCGTGCCGGCCGCGGAGAGGGCACAGATC
>JAPOVI010000031.1 GCA_026708265.1 Acidobacteriota bacterium | reverse complement strand
CTCCTGAAGGATTGGGTTGGGCGCCGAGCGGAGCCGCAGGCGACGAACGGCGGGCTAGGACGGCGGAAGAACCGCCCAGCCGCCATCGTCGGGCGTGTCATCGTCACTTGGCCATGGTCGCGCGAGTACGTGAGAGGTCCGTTCGGACACCGGGGACCGCGGACGGCGCTTCAGCGGCGGTCGTGGGCGAGGCCCGGGTTCCACCGGCCGAATCGCCGGAGGAGGACGGCCCGGCCGCGGTGCGCGAGCGGCTGCAGGCCTACGCCGACCGCGGCGTCTTCCGCGGCTTCGCGGAGCAACCGGCCCGTCGCGGGCGCCGCCGGTTCACGTTCCTGTGGCTCGCGCCGGCGCCGTTCACGCTGACCTACGATCCGGCGACCGGCGCCCTCGCGTTCCGCGATCTGCTGCCCGGCGTCCCCGCCCGATCCCCGCTCGCCGGCGCCCTGCGGAGCTTCATTCGGGGTCGCGCGTCGGCGGAGCTGCCGGAGCACCGGCGCGTCGACCCGGCCCGCGCCGCGCTCGGATGCTCCATTCGGCGCGGCGCGCTGTCGGTCGAGGTCGTGGCCCGGCCCGGGCATCACGGCTACGGGGTGAACCGGGCCGTCAACCTCGTGCACGAGATCTTCGTGCACCTCCAGGTCCGTTTCCCGGAGTACATGTGGGAGAACTTCGATGCGCCGCAGGAATGAGCACGCAACCGCCCGGACCCCGAGCAGCGGGCGGGCCGGCCTCGACGAGAGCCCGATCGTCATCGACGGGGCAGGGCTTGCGGGACGCCGCCCTCGACGGGTCGGGGCACGCCGCCCGGCGGTCTCCCCCCCCGTCGTCGCAGCGGGGCTCGCGCTGGCCTGCCTGCTGACCGGCGTGCTCGCCGGCGCCCGGGCCGAGCTCTCCGCCGAGCCGCAGCACGCCGAACCCCGGGAGCCCTCCGGGCCGCAGGCGGCCGCGAACCCGATCGAGTCCACCGCCGAGTCGCGGGCCATCGGGCGCCAGCGCTACGTGTTCATGTGCCGCGAGTGCCACGGCAACCGGGGCCGCGGCGACGGCGACATGGCCCACGCCGGCGGCGTGCCGTCGGATTTCACGGACGACGTCTGGGACCACGGCGAGAGCGACGGCGAGATCTTCGCGGTGATCAAGGAGGGCGTCTCGGCCGACATGCAGGGCTACGCCAACCGCCTCAGCGACGAGGAGATCTGGCACGTTGTCAACTACCTCCGGAGCCTGTCCCGGTAAGGGACAGCGCCGCAGAACCGGGCCGCCTCCCCGCGGAAGGCGCCGAGCCGAGCCGCCAGGCGCCGATTGCCGGGCGAGCCCCCCGGAGGCGTCATGAGCGCAGCGGTGCGCTACCGCGCGATGCAGGCCGGCGAAGCGGAGGCCGTCTCGGCCCTCATCCTCGCGTCGTTCGACGAGTTCATCGGCCCGGACTACGAAGGCGACGAAGGGGTCGCCGAGTTCCGGAGGTTCGCCGCGCCGGAGGCCATCGAGGCCCGCGCGGCCGCCGATCATCTCGTCCGCGTGGCGACCGTGGACGGCGCGCTCGCGGGCATGATCGAGATTCGCGAGCACAACCACGTCGCCCTCCTCTTCGTCGACAAGGCCTATCAGCGCCGCGGGTTGGCGCGAGGCCTGCTCGAATCGGCGCTCGCCGCCGCACGGGCCGCCGCCCCCGACGTCGAACGGGTCACCGTCAACTCGTCGCGCTACGGCGTGGCGGCGTACGAGCGGCTCGGCTTCCGCCAGACGGGCCCGGAGCGGTCCGTCAACGGCATCGTCTTCATCCCGATGGCGATGCGGCTCGCCGACTGACGGTGCGCGTCCCGTTCCTCGATCTCACCGCGCAGCTCCAGACGACCGGGCCCGCCGTGGAGCGGGCCCTCCTCGACGTCGTCCGCTCGGGACGCTACGTCGGCGGCCCGGCGATCGAAGCGTTCGAGGCGGCCATTGCCGACTATCTCGAGGTCGACCACGCCGTCGCCGTGTCCTCCGGCACCGACGCGCTGCTGGCCTCCCTCATGGCGCTGGAGGTCGGCCCCGGCGACCTCGTGCTCACCACGCCCTACTCGTTCTTCGCCACCGCCGGCGTCGTGGCGCGCCTCGGAGCCGAGCCGGCCTTCGTCGACATCGATCCCCGGACCTACAACCTGGACCCGCACGCCCTGACCGCCTGGTGGGAACGCCACGCCGAGCGGAGGGCGCGCGTCAAGGCCATCGTTCCCGTCCACCTGTTCGGGCAGTGCGCGGACCTGGATCCGATCCTCGCGCTCGGGGCAGCGCACGACGTCCCGGTCGTCGAGGACGCGGCGCAGGCGCTCGGCGCCCGCTGCTGCGGCCGTTCGGCCGGCACGCTCGGCGCTTTCGGGTGCTACTCCTTCTACCCCACCAAGAACCTCGGCGCGATGGGCCACGGCGGGCTCGTCGCGACGCGAGACCCCGACCTGGCCGCCGCCGTGCGCCAGCTCCGCGATCACGGGGCCCATCCCCCCTACCACCACGCGCGCGTCGGCGGGAACTTCCAGCTCGACGCGGTGCAGGCGGCCGTGCTCTCCGCCAAGCTGCCCCATCTCGACGGCTGGCATGAGGCCCGCCGGGCGCGTGCCGCGTACTACGACCGGCACTTGCGCGCGGCCGGCGTCGCGCCGCCCCCTGGCGCCGCCCGCCCGGAAGGACACGTCTACAACCAGTACGTAATCCGCGTGCCGGACCGGCGCGACGCGCTGCGCGCCCACCTCGCGGCCCAGGGCATCGACACGATGGTCTACTACCCCGTCCCGCTCCACCGCCAAGCGTGCTTCCGGCACCTCGGACACGCTCCCGGCGCGTTTCCGCGCAGCGAGGCGGCGGCCGCCGAATCGCTGGCGCTCCCCGTCTATCCGGAGCTGACGCCGGCGATGCAGGACCGCGTGATCGAGGCGATCGCCGTCTTCTGCGGGGCCGGCGCGTGAAGGGGACGCGGCGCCCGGCTGCGCGGCCAGGGCGATCGGCCCGCCGGTGTCCCGACGCCGCGGGACGCCGCGCTACCGGCGCCGGGATCCCTATAATCTCCGGAATTCCGCAAGCTTCCGCGGTTCCGGGCAGCCGCCGCGCTCCGGCACCGCCTGCTCGCCGCTCACCGGGGGACCCGATGCACCAGTCCGCCTTGCCCCGTGGTCGCTCGCTCCTCGTCGCCGGGACGCTGGCCGCCGCTGCGACCCTCGCGGTCGCACCCGTCGCCGTCCCGCCCGCCGCGGCGCAGCCGCCCGACGGAGAGTCGCTGTTCGAGACGCACTGCACCTCGTGCCATCTCGCCACCGCGATCCCGCGCGCCCTGGCCATCGACAACATGCGGGCGCTCCCGCCGGAGGCGATCGTCGGCGCCCTCACCGACGGGGCGATGCGCGAGCAGGGCGCGGAGCTGAGCCCTGCCGAGCGTCGCGCGGTCGCCGCGTTCATCACCGGGCGGGACCTCGGGGCGGCGGTCGGCGCGCCCCCGGGCGGCGGCGCCTGCGGCTCGGCCGCGGCGGCGGACTGGCCCGGGCCGGACGGCGGTCCGCAGTGGAACGGCTGGGGTGCCGGCGTGACGAACGCCCGTTTCCAGCCCGCCTCCGACGCGCGCCTCCCGGCGGCGGACGTCCCGCGCCTTCGGCTCCGGTGGGCGTTCGGGTACCCGAACTCGGCGAGCGCGCAGTCGCAGGCGACGATCGTGGGAGGCCGGCTCTTCGTCGCCAGCGAGCGCGGCGTCGTCTACGCCCTCGACGCGCGGTCCGGCTGCACGCACTGGTCGTTCGAGGCGCAGAGCGGCGTCCGGAGCGCGATGACGGTGGGCCCCCTTGCGGACGGCCGGCACGCCGTCTTCTTCGGCGACTTCAACGCCAACATCTACGCGCTCGACGCGGCGACCGGCGCCGAGATCTGGCGCCGCGACGTCGAGACCCATGAAGGCGCCCGCATCACCGGGGCGCCGGTTCACCACGATGGCCGCCTGTACGTGCCGGTCTCTTCCCTGGAGGAATTGCTGGCCGCCAACCCCGAGTATCCCTGCTGCACGTTCCGCGGGAGCATCGCCGCGCTGGATGCGGCGACCGGCGAGGTGATCTGGCAGAGCTTCACAATCCCGGAGACGCCGCGGCCGCGCGGGCGGAATCCGGACGGCTTCTTTCTGATGGGGCCCTCGGGGGCGGCGGTCTGGTCGGCGCCGACCGTCGATGCGAAGCGCGGGCTCGTCTACGCCGCCACCGGGAACGCCTACACGGAGCCGGCCGCCGACACCAGCGACGCGATCATCGCGTTCGACATCGACACCGGTGCGATCCGCTGGAAG
>JAPOVI010000071.1 GCA_026708265.1 Acidobacteriota bacterium | reverse complement strand
TCCTGGGACGGTGGGGGCTGGGGCCGACCCGGAGCCTGCGACGGGTTGGCGGCGCCACCCCGGCGCTCGCTTCCGCGCAGGCCGCCGTCTGACGGACGGCGACGTACCGATCTATGATCCGCACGGTCGCCCGGCGGCCGGGTCGCCGCGCGTGCGGGAGGACACTCCACGGCCGATGACGTCAGCCGCCGCCGGGGAGAGGCAGTGCGTCTACTGCCGGCGCCGTCCGGTCGCCGATGCCTGGCGGCCGTTCTGCAGCGAGCGTTGCCGCCTCCTCGACCTGCGCGACTGGATGGACGGCCGGTACCGCGTTCCGGGCGAGGCCGCGTCCGTCCCGGACGGCGGACCGGCCGACGATGGCGCGCCGGACGACAACCGCTAATCCGGAATCCCGAGGAAACGACCGGCATGGCCGACACGTTGACGATCACCGACAACCGGACCGGCAGGCAGTACGACATCCCGATCACGGACGGCACGATCCGGGCGATCGACCTGCGCCAGATCAAGGTGGAGCCGGACGAGTTCGGGATGCTGTCGTACGACCCCGCCTTCCTGAACACGGCCAACTGCCGGAGCAGCATCACCTTCATCGACGGCGACAAGGGGATCCTGCGCTACCGGGGCTACCCGATCGAGCAGCTCGCCGAGCGGAGCTCGTTCGTCGAGACGGCGTGGCTCCTGCTGCACGGCGAGCTTCCGGCGCAGGGGGAGCTCGAGGCGTGGACGGCGGAGCTCGGCCGGCACGTCGAGTACCACGAGAGCGTCAAGAAGCTCGTCGAGGCCTTCCGCCACGACGCGCATCCGATGGGCGTGTTCCTGAGCGTGGTCGGGGCGCTGTCGACCTTCTTCCCCGAAGCGAAGCGGGTGCTCGACCCCGACACGCGCCGCACCCAGATCGCCCGGCTCATCGCCCAGGTGCCGGCCGTCGCGGCCTGCACGTACCGCCACAGCGTCGGGCGCCCCTACGTCGTCCCCGACCCCGACCTGAGCTACGCCGGCAACTTCCTGAGCATGCTCTACCGGGGCGTCGAGCGGGAGTACCGGCCGGAGCCGGTCCTCGAGCGCGCGCTCGACGTGCTCTTCATCCTGCACGCGGACCACGAGCAGAACTGCAGTACGAGCGCGATGCGCGGGATCGGGAGCTCGCAGGCGGACCCGTTCGCAGCGCTCGCGGGCGCTGCGGCCGCCCTCTACGGCCCGCTCCACGGCGGCGCCAACGAGGCCGTGCTCCGCATGCTGGCGGAGATCGGCTCCGTCGACCGGATCCCGGACTTCATCCGCCGCGTGAAGGCCGGCGAGCGGCGGCTGATGGGTTTCGGCCACCGCGTCTACAAGTCCTACGACCCGCGCGCCGCGGTCATCAAGGAGACCGCGCACCGCGTCTTCGAGGTGACGGGCCGGAACCCGTTGCTCGACGTGGCCCTGGAGCTCGAGCGCATCGCCCTCCAGGACGACTACTTCGTCGGCCGCCGGCTCTACCCCAACGTCGACTTCTACTCCGGGCTGATCTACGAGGCAATGGGCTTCGACCCCGGCATGTTCCCGGTGCTGTTCGCCATCGGCCGCACCGCGGGCTGGGTGGCGCAGTGGCAGGAGATGCTCGAGGACAAGGAGCAGCGCATAGCCCGGCCGCGGCAGATCTACACCGGCGCCGGCAAGCGAGACTACGTGCCCGTGGACGCTCGTTGAGAGACTTCGCCTACGTGCCGCGGTAGATCGCGACCATCGCGGTCACGTCGTCGTGCTGGGCGGCACCGGCCGTGAACCGCTCGACGTCGGCGAAGATCTCCGCAAGCCGCGACGCGGCGTCGCCCGCCGGCATGGCGGTCAGGCTGGCGAGCAGGCGGTCGTCCCCGTACTCCTCCCCCTCCGAGCTCATCGCCTCTGACACGCCGTCGCTGAACACCACCAGGGAATCGCCGGGCGCAAGCTCGACCGTCGCCTCGCTGAAGTCGACGCCCTCGAACAGTCCGAGCACGAGTCCGCCGACGTCGAGGCGCCGTACTGCACCGTGCGTCCCGAGGAGCATCGGCGGGTTGTGCCCGGCGTTGCAGTAGGTCAGCCGGCCGTCCGGCGACAGAACGGCGAAGAAGAGCGTGACGAAGCGGCCGGCGATGCCGCGCCGGACGAGGGCGTCGTTCACCGCGGCAAGTATCGACGCCGGCCTCGCACCGGCGGCCGCCGCCTGCGCCTGCAGCGACCCCTGCGTAAAGGCGCTGAGCAGCGCGGCCGGCGGCCCCTTGCCCGCCACGTCGCCCAGCACCAGGCCCAGTCGGCCGTCTCCGAGGTCGAAGTAGTCGAAGAAGTCGCCCCCGATCGCGCGGCACGGAAGCGTCTCGGCCGCCGCGGCGAAGAAGGCCCCCGTCCGGCGGCGCGTCGGAAGCAGGGCCTGCTGGATGCCGGCCGCGGTCCGCATCTCCTGGTCGAGGCGCGCCTTCTCGAGTGCCTCCCGGTACAGCTTGGCGTTCTCGATGGCGACCGCCGCCTCGTTGGCCAGCGTCTCGAGCGAGCTTCCGGTCGACGAGGCGAGCAGCGTTCCCTTCTCACGGCTGTCGAGATAGAGCACCCCGACGTGGCCCTCTCCCGAGGATTCGGGCTCGGCTCGATCGGCATAGCGCACCAGCCGTAGCGGCACGCACAGTACGTGGCGGATGCCGAGCGCCACCGTTCCCTGGTGCGCGTCCGCGAGGTCGCCATCGAGGAGATCCGCCTCGATCCGCGTCTTCCCGGTCCGAAAGACCTCCTCCGGGATCTTGCGGCTCGTCTGGAATCCGCTGCCGGGGAGCGGCTGGCGATCACGCGACCGCCCCATCGTGAACTCGAGTTGTCCCGCTTCGTCCGCCAGCATGATGAAGCCGCGCTCCGCCCCGCTCACGGCGATGGCCGAGTCCATCACCAGCACGAGCACGTCGTCGAGCACGCGCGCGGAGCTCAGCGCCCGCAACCCCTCGAGCAACACCGCCACCTGCCGCAGGTCGCCGATCGTCTCGACGCGGCGCGACGGCGGCAGGGTGGTCTCGTCCGCCGCGCACCGGAAGGTCAGCTCGGCGCCGCCGCGGCCGAGGCGAACGCGGGCGCCGTCCTCGAGCGGCGCCTCGTGCACGGCCGCGCCGTCGACGAACGTCCCGTGGCGCGACCCGCAGTCGCGGATGGCGTACCCTTCGCCCGCCGCGACGATTTCGGCATGCATGCGCGACACCTCCCCGCTCGTGAGGAGGAGGTCGTTGCCGGCGCCGCGGCCGAGGCGGAACGGCAGCTTGTCTACCGCCACCGTCCGCTGGCCGGTGACGTCCGTGACCTCCAGGTGGGGCTCTGCCATCGAGGGGCATCCTACTACCTGCGGAGGGCCCAGGAGGGCCGAGGGTGCCGAGAGCCCGATCCCAATGGGCGGGAGGCGCCGACGATGCGGAACGGCCGATGGACCCGATCGTCGTGAGCTGCGCGCGGTGTCGCGTATGTCAAGATGGGTTGGCCGCCGTCCGGGCCGGCCGCAACCCTTGCCGCACGGGTCGGCAGGAACGGGAGGAGCCGCCATGGGACGCGCACGAGTCGTCGCGACACCGGCCGTCCTGGCCGCGGTGGCGGCCGGTGTCGCGACCGCCGCGGCGGTGCAGGAGCAGCCGCCGTTCCGGAGCGGTGTCGACGTCGCGGAGGTCGACGTGAGCGTGGTCGACCCGCGCGGTCGTCCGGTCCACGACCTCGCAGCTTCGGACTTCGCGGTCTTCGTCGACGGCAAGCCACGGCGGGTCGTCGGGGCACGGCGCCTCTCCCCGGGGCCGGCGGCGAGTCGCGCTCACCCCGGCGACGCATCGGGCCTCGACGTCCTCGCTACGTCCAACGCGTCGGGCGGCGGAGACCCGCGCGGGCGCAGGATCGTCATCGTCGTGGATCGGGCGACCCTGGTGGCCGGCGAGGGGTGGCAGGCGTTCCGGGCCGCAGGTGATTTCATCGACCGGCTGCACCCGTCGGACCGTGTGGCGCTCTACCCGGTGTGGAGCACCCCGGCCCGGATCGCGTTCACGACCGACCACGACCGCGTGCGGCGGGAGGTGTCCCGCATGTCGGGCCTCGGAGCCCAGTTCATCATGGGCCTGGAGGACCAGGACCTGGAAGGAGACCCCTGGCGCCTGGGCGGCATGAGCGTCTACGAGGCGTTCCAGATCGTCGTCCAGCGCGATGCCCGGTTGGCCGGCGAGATAACGAAGAGCCTTTGCCGCCGATGCAGCCCCGAGGCCTGGGCGGCGATGGGGAAACAGGTCGAGGCGAACGCGATTCTCCTGGTGCAGTTCGTGAGAATGGGGGCGGTCGTCGCTCGCCGCGAGGTCGAGCGACTGCTGGACAGATTGCGCGCGGTGGCTGGCCCGAAGACGGTCGTGTGGCTGTCGGGCGGCTTCGTGATCGACATGGAGGGCACGCGCCTGCGCCGCATCGAGGAGCTGGCGGCGGAGTCGCGCACGACGCTGTTCACGCTGATGGCCGGCCAGCCGGTGCCGTTCGACACGAGCCGCTATCCGCGGTCGGAGGGGCGCAGGCCGACGCACACCCAGGACCTCCGCCTGCGGGAGCTCGGCCTCTCGGAGACGGCGCGGCGGACCGGCGGGGAGTTCTACCGCTTCATCGGAAACCCGCGCCGGTGGTTCGAGCGGATCGAGGCGCATCTATCCGGGCACTACCTGCTCGGCGTCGAGGTCGCACCCGACGATCCGGTGGAAGAACGGCGGCGGATCGAGGTCAGGGTTGCCCGTCGCGGCGCCGCGGCGCACGTGCGGCACGGCAATGCCCACGCGCGCGTGCTGCGCGAGTTGCGGCCGGAGACCCGGACGGAGGCGCTGAACGTCGACGAGCGTCTGATGGAGATGCTCCGCTCGCCGGACACCGAGCCGTGGCTGCCGCTGCGGGTCTCGACCTACGCTTGGCCCGACGGTGGTGGGCGCGCGCGGGTGGCGGTGACGGCCGAGGTAGGAGGGCGCGGCGTCGACGCGGCGGACGTGACTCTCGCCTTCGCGCTGCGCGACTCCTGGGGGGCCGTCGTGTCGAGCGGCCGGCGGCAGATGGCGGCTGCGGCCGGCACGCCACGGGACGACGGCGCCCAGGTGTACACCCTTCCGATCACGGCAGCCCCCGGCCGCTACGCGCTGCGGGTGGCGGCCGTCGACGGGAGCGGGCGCGGCGGCAGCGTGGAGCATCGCCTGCGTGTCGGCTTGGCGCTCTCGGATGCTCCGGTCGTGCTCGGCCGTCTCGTGCTGGGCGACGCAGCGGCGCCTGTCGAATCCGGCCGGGGAGACGAGGTGGTGGTGTCGAGTGGGCAGCTCGCGGTTGCGCTCGACGTGCAGGCAGAGTCGGCCTGGGTCTTCCACCGGGTTCGCGGCGCGGTCGAGGTGGCGCGCGACGAGACCGGACCGCCCCTGGTGCAGGTAGTGGCGCCGCTTCGCGGCGGCGAGGCCGAGCCGCGCCGAACCGCGTCCGCGAGTGTCGCGGTCGGGGACCTCGACCCCGGCGAGTACGTGGCCCGCCTGCGGGTGCTGCACCGGGACGAGGAGGTCGAGCGCGTGTTCGGCCGCTTCCGCATCCCGGAACGATGACGACGGAGCTCGGCGGTGCTTTCCTGCCCCGTGGTTGCGCCTGTGGCAGAATACGCAGCCATGGTGCTGAGACACGCGGTGGGCGTTGCCATTCTGAGCACTTTCGCCTCGGCTCCTGCCGCGGCGCAGTTCCTGGAAGCGTTCGAGGAGGACCGCTGGGGCGTGCACGCGTGGTTCACTCCCCAGTGGCGCGCGCCCGACCAGTTCCGCCATCTGGTGGGGGCCGACGAGGTCGTCGGCTGGGAAGGCTCGGACTACGGCTTCGGTTTCGTGCGCGGCCGGGCGACGGGCGGAGAGTGGGGGCTGTCGCTCGTGCGCCAGCGCGTGAAGGCCGACTCCGAGCTCTGCCTGTCCGCCGAGGCGGGCGGTGCGTGCGCCGATGCGGTCGAATCCATCCGCGGCCTGCGCCTGCAGGGGTTCGAGTTCCACTGGTTCGCACCGCTGGCCACGTTCGCCGACGACCGCGTGCAGGTGGGCGTCAACACCAGCGCGGGCGCCGGCTGGTACGAAGGCTCGGTGCGGCGGCCGGCCGTCGCTGGAGGGCAGGCGCTGGAAGCCCCCGACGTCCTCCGGTTCGGAGGTCCGGAGGGTCCGGAAGGCCTGCCGGTGCCGCTGTTTCGGGTCGAGTTCGCGATGGCCGGCGTGATAGCGCGGGGCCTCAAGGTGATCGGTAGCGGCGGCTACGGGCTGCACGGCAGCCGGCGCATCGGCATCGCCCTGTCCTACTTCCCGCAGTTCGGAGACTAGTCCGTGCCGCGCCCCGGTCCGCTCCGGCGCATCGCCGCCGCCGGCGCGTGTGCCTGGCTCCTCGCCCTGCCCTCCGCGGCGGCGGCCCAGGACGGCTGGTTCGACCTGGAGGTGCCCGGCGCCGTCGAGGAGATCCTGGGGCACTCGTTCCCCTTCGAGGGGCCCCGGCTGCTGCGCGGACTGATCGACATCTTTCACGGCCCCGACTCCGCCATCGCCCGGGAGAGCGCCGCGAGCTTCCGCCGCTGCCTCGACGACCTGCAGCGCCTGCGCAGCCACTGGCGCGCCGTCGAACGCGAGGCCGGCGAGCTGAGCCTTCGCGCGGCCGACCGCGGCGGCGCGCGGCGCGCCCTGACGCGGTTCCTCGACCTGCTCGGCCTGCGGCTGGTACGCGACGGACGGGAATGGCGCGTCGCTCCCGGCCGGGCCGAGGCCTACCGCCGGGCGGCGGCGCAGGCCACGGGCGACCCGCTCAGCGGCGCGGGCGGCGCCGCGGACCCTGCAGACGCACCGCGGCGCACGTGCGCCGCGGGGGCGGGGGGCAGTTGGCAGCCGGAGGACGTGGAGCGACGGCTGAACGCGGGCGAGGCGATCGCCTGGGACCTCCCGCACTTCACGGTCGCGCTTCCGCTCTCGCCCCGCGTCTGGCTCGAGGTACTCGACCGGCGCACCGCATGGAGGGAAGCGACGGCCGCGAGCTCGGCCTCGGAGCTCGCCGCGGCCATCGTCGGACGCCTGGTGACCGAGCCCGGGCCGGCCCGCCTGTACGCGGGGCTCGCCGCGCTGGACGGTCCCACGCTGGCGTGGCTGGCGCGGAGCCCCCGGCTGCAGTCCCGCCTGTACTCGGACCACCTCCCGACGTTCGCCGACTTCGGGCGCGCCCTCCGCGTCCGCGACGGCAAGATGGAGACCCCCGGCGGCTCCGAGTACGCGCCCTTCTGGGAGGAACTGGTCGGCGCCCCGGTCAACGAACCCGAGCGGTTCGCGGACCGCTTGTTCGGGAGGCCGAACCTGGCCTACGCCTACGACCTGGTTGCGCGGCTGCCGGCGGAACGACAGCGGTTCGTGCTCGGATCGTGGCAGCCCGACGTCCGGATTCGGCGGGACGGGCTGCGGGCGCTGCGCGACCTGTTCACGTCGCTTCCCGCCCCTGCGCCGTGGTTCATCGACCCGAATGGGGGCGTTCAGCGGCGGCCCGGCGACCCGCTGCAGACCGGCGGCGCGGGAGCCAACTGGAGGCGTTCCCTGGCCTGGGCAGCCTCCTGGGCCGCCGCGCGAAGTAGCCGTGCTGCTGCGCCCGGGTCGTTCGGGTGGGACCTGCCGCACGCCGCCGATCCGGCGGCCGCGCTTCGCGCCATCGTCGTGGACGACTCCGGAGAGCCGGCGCCCCCCGCTTCCCGGGCGTTCTGGACGCGCGTGTTTGCCGGCGATGACGTTCCTGACGAATCGGAAGCTCCGCTGGACGGCATCGAGGCCCTGCCCCGGATCGACGCCGCCTTCCTGCTGACCGCGGGACTGTCCGGACCACCGGGGGCCGGGCGCTCCCGCCTGCAGGCGATCGCTTTCGCGCAGCGCGTCTTCGGTGAACGCGCCGAAGCCGACCCGGCCGCCGTCTTCACCGCGGCGCGCGCCTTCGCCCGCTACCCGATGCTGATGCTGTCGGCGGAGCGGATGGGCGTCGACGATGCGCGTGTCTACGCGGCGCTGGCGCGCGCCGCCCGCCGCATCGACCGCGTCACGGACCCGCTGGAGCGCCCCCGCGCGTTGTCGCTGTTCCAGGGGGCGCTGGCCCTCGTGGAGCGCACCCGCCTGGCCGGCTCCCTGACCCGGGAGGCGGCGGGCCGCGCGCTTCTGGACCTGTCGGAGGCGCGGCCCGAGCGCGGAGGCTTCGACGGGCGGGTGGCCGCGTGGTTGACGGGGCGCTTTCTCCCGGACGTGGGCGTGCCGGTCGCGCCGGCGCTCGACGGGACGGCAATGGACGCGGGACTGCTCGCCGCGCTGGCCGGCGCCCACCCCGCCGGGGCGGGGCCCCGCATCGAATGGGAGGGGCTCGAGTACCGCTTCGACCGCGGCGCGGCAGCGCTGGAGCGCCTCCGGCGGGCGCGCGCGCAACTCCGCGGCAACCGCCTCGACAGGGTGCTGGCCGTCGCGCAGGTGGCGCACGATCTGGCGCAGGACGGCGCCGACGTCCAGGTCCTGGAAGCCGCCGCCGATGCGCTCGAAGCCTCGACCGCGACCATTCGGAACCCCTTCATCGGTCTGCCGGGCGTGAACGCCCGGGTCGGCTCGTACGCCGACGAGGTCGAGGGCATCGTCCGCGACATGCGCGAGATGGTGCACCGGCGGAGCACCGACGACCTCCCACGGACCGCGCGGGACCTGCGCTACGTCGTCGACGTGCTCCTGGCCGACCTGCTTCGGACGCTGGCCTACGTCGGGCACCTCGCCGACGCCTACGAAGCGGACCTGCTCGGGAGCGACATCGCCGCGCGCCACGAGTTCGGCGTGCACATCCAGGACGCCGCGGTTCGCGCCCGCGCGGCGTGGCTTCCACCCTGGGGCGGGCCCGAGGCGCCCTACCCGTTCCACGGCGCGGTCGCCCCCCCACTGGAATCCGACGACCTGCTCGACACGGGATGGCGCGTCCACGGTTCGCTGCTCTCGCTCGACCTCGCGTTCGCGCACATGTCCCTGCTGTCGCTGTTCGTGCTCCCGGAGGGATCGGTGAGTCAGGGGGCCGCGCTCACGCAGGAGGATCGGCAGTTCCTGTCCCTGGCGGTGCCGCTCTTCGACCCGCATCTCGCGGACGAGGCCGGTGCGGCCCGGATCGCCGCCGCGGTCCGCCGCGGCCGGGATCGGGTGGGGCGGTTGGCCGACCCGGCCGTGCTGGCGGAGGTCGTGGACGCGGTTGGGATGGTCGGCGCGCGCCGGAACGAGCTGCGCTGGACCGTGCGCCACCGCCCTCAAGACCTGGACCTCTTCTTCACCCGCGGTGAGCTGTTCTGGCTGGGCGGCGGCGACCGCCCCCCGGCAGGCTGGGGCGCCCCGGGGCTGCCGCTCGACGGATGCCTCTGCGCTCGCATTCCCAAGCCGAACGGCATCGATCTGGGACGTGCCGGAGCGGAGGGCGTCGCGTCCACCTACGTGGATCTGCAGTTGGCGTTGGCGGAGGCGGTCGACGAGCTGGGACTTCCAGCGCCGATCGTCGGCGACCTGTTGCCGTTCGCCGTGGGCGATCTGCTGGCAGGCGCCGAGCCCGCGTCGGCCGGCGACGTGGCGGACGCGCTCGCCCGCTACGTGCACGACCTGCCGCGCGCGCGAATCGAGGACTATGTGGCGATGCAGGTCGGCCCGGGCCTTCCGCTGCGCGCCCCCGAGCTCCCGGGCGACAACTGGCGCTGATGCCCATCGGCGATCCTCGCGTGCCCGTCGTCCTGCTGCTGGCCACGCTGGCCGCCGCGCCGCTTGCGCCTGCGTGGCAGGCGGTGCGGGCGCAGCCGGCGCCGCCCGGCCTGTTCATCGAGGAGCCGGCGGACGACGCCTACCTCGTCGACGGGGTGCGGTTGCGCGCGGTGGTGACCGGCACCGTCGCCGTCGATGCGGTCGAGTTCTTCGTCGACGGCGCGCCCGCCTGCGTGGCGCCGGCCCCCGACTTCGCCTGCGCCTGGGACGCCGGGCCTCGCGTGCGTGCCCGGGTGGTCCGGGCCGTCGCGCGCCTCGACGACGGGGAGCGGCTGGTCCGCAGCATCCGCACCCGCGCCCGCCCGACGATGCTCTTCTCGGCCGAGACGAACCTCGTGCTCGTCCCGATCGTCGTCCGCGACCGGCGCGGGAGGTTCGTGGCCGGCCTGACCCGCGACGACTTCGCCGTATACGAGGACGGCGTGCGGCAGGAGATCGAGTTCTTCGAGACCGAGAGCCTCCCCCTCGATCTCGTGCTGGCCCTCGACTTCAGCTCGAGCATGGCCCCCGTTGCGCCGGCGCTGCAAACGGCGGCCCGGCGGTTCACCGCGGCGCTCGCCGGCCAGGGCAGCTTCAGCGTGATTGCCTTCAATGACCGGCCCTTCGTGCTGGCCCGCCGGGAGGACGACCCCGAGGCGCTGCTGGCCGCCATCGACCGTCTGCCCCGCCCGATCGGCGGCACCGCCATGCTCGATGCGATCGTGCGTGCGCTGACGCTGCACGGGGACGATCTGGCGCACCAGGTGGTCGTGCTCTTCACGGACGGCGACGACCAGCACAGCCTGTCGAATCTGATGGGCGTCGAGGAGCGGATCCGGGCGAGCCAGGCGACCGTCTACGTCGTCACGCTGGGGGAAGGGCGGCGCATCGAACGGGTCCGCGACATGCTCGGCCGGCTGACGCGCGTCAGCGGGGGCCGCTCGTTTCCGATCGAGCGGATCGCGGACGTGCAGCGCGCGCTCGACACCGTCCGCGCCGACCTGCGCGACCGCTACTTCATCGGCTACCGCCCGTCGAACGCCGAGCTCGACGACACGTGGCGCGCGATCGACGTGCGCACCGTGAACCGCCGGCACGTCGTCCGCGCCCGGGAGGGCTACCTCGCGTCGCCCTCCCTCCCGCCGACGAGTCGATGATCACGGAGTGCTCCCCGAATGTCTCGATCCGGTCCTCGAAGTGCTGAACCAGCAGGTCTCTCCGGGCCAGGATGCGTGAGCGTTGCGCCCGGCTGAGCGTGTCCTCGGCCACCTCCTCGAGGGCCTCCGAGGTCAGGCCGCGCAGGTTGTCGAGCACGCGGCGCTCGATGCGAATCAGCAGCTCGGGCTGGCGCAGCTCGGCCTCGAACCGGAACGCGCGGGTGTGGTCGATGAGCCACAGGTTCGCGCCGACGATCGCCGGCGGCCGGGAGTCTGCGCCGTGGAACGGCGCGGGCGCCGGCAGGCTGGGCGGGCCAGCGCAGCCCGTCAGCGCAACGGCGCCATCCGATAGCCGTCCCGCGCCCGGACGCGATGCCGCTCGTCGCTGGACTGCACCTCGATTCTCCGATACTCGTTGCCCCTGCCCTCCGCCGAGCGAGGCTGATAGGACAGGAGGTACTGGCTGGCCAGATCCTCGCGCACCTGCCGCAGCACCTCGTGCAGCTCGTCGATGCGTCCGGTCGAGAACACGCGCCCTCCGCTCGCGGTGGTCAATCGCGACAGGAGCTCGCGAACGCGCTCCGCCTCGCGCCCCCGGCCCTGCATCACGAGGTAGACCATGGCGTTGCTCTCCCGCAGCCGCCGCTCCACCGGGTCCAGAGCCGACAGGCTGGTCTGTTCGTCACCGTCCGTGAAGACGAGAACCGCCTTGCGGTCGAAGCGGTCGCCGAGCAGCTCCATCGAGGTCACCACGGCGTCCAGCAGCGCCGTGCCGCCATAGGGACGGGGCAGGGCGTCGATGATGCCCCGGAGCACACCGGTATCGGTCTCCCCGCGCGCCATCGTGTAGATGCGGTCGTTGAAGGCCACGAGGCTCACCTGATCGGTCGGCGCCAGCTCACCGAGAAACGTCTTCATGACCGACTTCAGTGTGTCCATCGACTCGCGCATGCTGGTGCTGATGTCGATCGCCAGAACGATGTCGAGCGGGACGTCCTCGGGGTCGAAGTAGTCGATCTCCTGCTCCACGCCGTCCTCGAAGACGCGGAAGTCGTCCCTCGTCAGGTTCCTGACGAATCGCCCGCGCCGGTCGGTCACCACTACCGGCACCAGCACGGCGTTGACGCCGCTCGTCTCCTGCAACGTGTCCAGCTCCCGACTCCGCACGCTGTCGACGAGGCGCCGACCGTCGCGGAGGCGCGCGCGAACCCGCACGATGTGCGCGGCAATCGCCGGTCCGGCGTTCCACTCGCACTGAAACGGCGGAACGCGGACCTCGCAGACGGGAGCGCCGTCCACGAAGAACTCGACGACCGTCACGGCCTCGGCCGGAGCGACGTCGGCCCGGAGCCGGACGATGCCGGCGAGATACGACTCGTCGGTCGGCTCGAGGATCGTCAGCGTCGGTTCTCGGTCCTGCGCCACGGAAGCCCGGGCCGCCGACGTCTGCGCGAGCATCGGCAACAGGAGAATGGTCGTCAAGAGCCTGCCCATCATGCTGACCGCCGTCCTTTCGTCAGCCGACGTACCGCACGTCGACGATGGCCCAGCCCCCGTTGGACCGCTCCAGCGAGATGATCGCCTGCCGGCCGACCTGTCTGGCGACGCCGTTCCGCGGCGTGATGTGGTCGGTGATCGCAACCACGACTTCCGCCCGATCCGCACCGACCGACTCGCGCAGCACCTCGAGGTCCCTCCGATAGCCCGTCCACTCCAGGAACTCGCGGTCCAGCGCTCGCAGCTCGTCGGTGGTCAGCCCCGGGTCCACGCGCCGGACGGCGGCCGAGCTGCGGCTCTCGTACGCCCGTCGGAATTCGTCGAGGGCGGCACGAACCCCGGCCCCGCCGGGGTCGCCGCTTCCGCCGCCCGACGTCGCCGCACGCCCCGGGGTCGCCGGCCCGCCCCGGGATCCGGTCGCCACGCCGGCCGCGGGGGGTTGGGCGCTCGCCACGTCGGCGGCCAGCGTCGCTCTGTCGAACATCTCCTCCGCAACCCAGAACGCGCGGATCGCAGCCGCGGGGCGGCTGTCCCCCGCAAGCCGCCGCGCGTCCTCGAAGCGGGCGTCCGCGCCGGCGTACAGCGCGCTTGCCCGGACCGCAGCCTCCGCGGCGGCGGCATCGCGCGCGAACCGCGCCCGCGTTCTCGCGTTGCTCTCCAGGTCGTCGAGCAGGCGCCGCAGCTCCGGATCGCCTTCGTAGAGCTGCAGCCCGGACTCGGCCAGGCGCAGCGACTCGCGATGGTCTCCGCCGGACAGGGCCTCGAACGCACGGCGGCGGTGCGCATCCCGGGCCGCGAGGTCGATGCTGGGGCGCGCGGCGACACGCTCCGCCCCGGTGGCGCGCACATCCGCACGACCGCCGCCCGCCGGCGCCGGCCGAACCGGTGCGACCGGAGCCGGAGGGGGCGCTGCCGCGAGCGGTCGTCCCCGGTCGGCGCGGGACCTCCCCTCCGCGGGCCGCGAGGGTGGTGGTGGGGCGGCGGGCTCCACGTTCGCGGGCGGCTCGGCGCCAGCGGGCGCCCCCGCACCGGCGGGCGGCGCCTGCGAGCTCCCGTCGATCACCGGTTCCGACGGGCCGTCCACCGGCGTCTCGCCGCTCGTCATCCAGATGCCCGCGGCGACGAGAAGTGTAGCCGCGACCGCCGCCCCGCCCGCGATCCGGCGGCCTGCGGCCGGCCTCCGCTCGACCCCCAACCGGACGTCCAGTCTCGGCCCCGGCGGCGCGACCGTTTCTTCGTCGGCGTCCTCGGGGAGCTCCACGCCGGAACCCGCCCGCGAACTGTCCGCGAGCGGGCCGACCGCGGCAGCCAGATCCGCCGCCGACTGGAACCGTCGCTCGGGGTCCTTGTCGAGACACCGCTGGACGACGCTCCGGAGCGCCGGCGAAAGGGCGTCCCCGTCCCAGCGCTTCAGGGGATCCTCCGTCAGCACCGCGCTCAGGCAGTCGGCCAGCGTGGGCCGCTCGAAGGCGGGTTCGCCGGTCAGCAGCTCGAAGAGAATGGTGCCGAGCGAGAAGATGTCGCTCCGGTGATCGACGCGCAACCCCCGAACCTGCTCCGGCGACATGTACTGGGGGGTACCCATCACGCCGCCGACGGTGGTGACGAAGGTGCTCTGGTCTCCCAGGTCGTCGGTCAGGGTCTTCGCGATTCCGAAGTCGACGAGCACGGCCCGACCGTCGCCGGTGAGGATGATGTTGCCGGGCTTCAGGTCCCGGTGGACGATGCCCTTCGCGTGGGCCTCCGCGAGCCCGTCGCACACCTGCACGACGTAACGGATGGCCCGTGCGGCCGGCATCCGTCCGCGGGCCGTCGCCTCCCGGAGGCTCTGCCCGTCGAGCAGCTCCATCACGAGGAAGTGCGTGTCCGCCTCGTAGCCGACGTCGTGGATGACCACGACGTTCCGGTGCGACAGCGCGGCGACGGCACGCGCCTCCCGCTCGAATCTCGCTACCAGGTCCGGTTGGGCGGCCACCGCCGGGGAGAGCACCTTGATCGCCACCTCCCGCCGGAGGCGCGGGTCCCGGGCCCGGTACACGGTGCCCATGCCGCCCTCGCCGATCTGCGCCAACAGCAGGTAGGGGCCGAGGGCTCGGATGGCGGCTTCCGTCGACTGCGTCGCCTCGAGCTGCTCGGCGAGGCGCCGGCGTACCTGGCGGGCCAGCGCGAGGTCGTCGCGGCAGACGTCCTCGATGGCCTCTTCCCGCTCCTCCGCGTCGCGAGGGTTCCTGGCGAGGACCTCGGCCACCGCGGAATTCAGCCGGCTCGTCGCTCCCTGCGGCATGGTGCTTCGGTCAGTTCCGGAGTTCCCGCACCGTCGGATACAAGGGCCCTCGGCCGACCAGCGACGATACGTAGTCTTCGATCCGTGTCGCCGGCATGTCGCGCACGTAGCGCGCCAGATGGAGCCAGTCGTCCGCGTGCGCCGGCCGCGCACCGTCGAGGAAGTCCCGCAGCAGCAGCGGCAGGACATCCTTCAGGAGCGCCGCGGGAACGCCCCGCTCGGCGAAGACCTCGATCGGCCGAAGTTGCAGGTCCAGGAATCTCGAGGCCAGGACGCCCGACTCAGCCCGCCCCGCGAAGTGCTCGAACGGGGCCGGATCGGCGATTCGCAGGCAGAGGCACCCGTCGACCACCGTCGACGGGGCGCCCCATCCCCGGGCGCCGCCGCCGATGTCCGAGTCGGCGACCTCCTCCGCTCCGAGCCAGTAGAGCTCGCCGAGGGTCGGAAAGTCGGACAGGGCCTCGGGCTCCCGTGCAATCGCCCAGCGCAGGTCCAGCGACCGATGCGGACCCAGCCGGAGCTCGGCCGCCAACTCCGACAGCGGCTGGCCGTCACGCGCCGCCCGCAAGAAGCGATCCCGTCCGCGGCGGATGGCCGCGGCGGCATTCCCCAGCTCGTCGTCGGTCAGGGTGTACGGGTTGAGATAGGCCAGTGACCGGATCAGCGAGTCCTCCGCCAGGTCCGGAAAAAGCGGCTCCTCGGGCGGTATCGTGTTGGACACGCGCGGTAGGTGGAACCTCGCCAGGGCCGTGTCGAGCGAGAGCAGCGAGCCGTGGATGCGGTAGCGGGACCCGCCGCGCTCGGACGGCACGCTCCACGGCGCCCGAATGCGGGCCTCGCGACGGCCGGCGCGGAGCCCGAAATCGTGACGATCCGGAAGGTAGGCGCGACCCAGCGTCGACCCGGCGGGCTCGCCGATGCCGACCGCGTAGGCGATGCCGCGCAGCACGGCACCCAACGCGAAGTCGACCACGTGGCCCAACTCGACCGCGACGTCAGGCACGTCCCGCATGCGGCCGGGCCGATCGATGCGGCGCACGCGCTCGACCAGGCTCTCGACGGCCTCCCCGAGCGGGCCACCGTCTTCCGCGTCGCCTCCGGCCGCGCCTTCTTCCAGACCCGTGACCGCCGGTACCAGCTCGTCCGCCACCGACTGGAACTCGTCGAGCGTCTCCGCCGCCCGTACGCGAGGCAGCAGGTCGTGCGAGAGCGCGAGCACGCGGTCGAGGTCCGGGCCGCCCTGCTCGTCCCGTGCCAGTCGGAACCAGTCGGCGACCATGGCCGGCCGATCGACCTCGTACAGCAGTCCTTCCCATTCGAGGGTCCGTCTCGGGCGCGACTCGTCCGGCCGTGGCAGGCCCGCCAGCACCTCCAGCAGGGCGGACTCGATCGTGGAGCCGGCCGGACGGCCGCCGAGCGCCAGCGCCGGCAACAGGCGGTCGTGCAACCAGCCTGCGATCTCGCCCTGGTAGCTCTGGTAGCGGTCGAGCGGCGCCTCGGCCAGCGCCCCGAGCTGTTCCTCGATGTCGTCGATGCCGAGGGCGCCGACGCGCCCCAGCCGCTCGAGAAGCGTGACGGCGCCCTGAAACTGGGACAGGGACGCGCGCGCGGCCAGTGGACTCCGGACGTTGGACAGCGCCCCCGCCGCCCGAGCCATCGCGGCGTAGGTCTCCGGTGCGGTGATGCCCATACGCTCGAGGGTCAGCATCAGCATCGGATAGCGCGCGAAGCCCCGCAGGGCGGTGAAGAGGGCTCCGTTTCGCTCGGGCTCCGCAGTGCCGAACACTCGCTGCGCGAAGAGGAACGCGTCGAGGCGGACGCGTCCGACTTCGAATTCCGCCGGGAGCAGTGCGGCCAGCAGGGCCTCGGCGTCCACGACGGGTCCGCTCCCGAACCCCGCGGCGGCCTCGTCTGCGTCTTCCGGGAGCGCGTCTTCGCGGAGCACTTCGCGCCACAGACTCCGGAACGCCGGCCCCATGGGCTCGCCTGATTCCCGGACCCGGACCGCGCGGAGCGCGCCAACCGGATCCAGACTCGACGCCGCGACGTCGGGCGGCACGTCTCCGTGCAGCGGAAGGTCCCGGAACACGTCCCACAGGGCTCGGAAGCGCTCGGTGGCGTCCTCCGTCTCCTCGTCCCACAGCGAGAGGGCGAACCGCTGCCCGGCCGCGGGGAGTCGCGCCACGGCGTCGTAGAAGTACGCGAGCTGTCCCCGATCACGTCCGGCGAGGCGCGGCAGGAAGCGCGCCGGATCCGCGGAGCTCTCCCCCACGACGGACTCCCAGCGCGACGCGGCCTCGTCCCCGCCGGGAAGGGCGACCCGTCCTTCGCGGACCCGAAGGCTCCGGCCGTAGCGCCGGAAGGCCTCGAGACGCTCGCGGTCGCTGTAGAGCGCAGTCAGCGTGCGTGGCGAGTCCGCGAGATACGCGAGCGTCGGCGCATCCAGTGCCGAGAGCCCCAGGTACAGGGCGGCGGCGTCCGGGCCGGCCGCAACGCGGGCGAACAGGCTGACCGGCAGCTCACCTGCTTCCACCGCCGCGGCGGACGCGCCGCCTACGTCTCGTAGCAGCAGCCCGATCCAGAAGTCCGCCGACAGCGGAAGCTGGACGGGGAAGGTCGGAATCTCCAGCCGCAGCGCGTCTCCCCCGTTCAGCAGGTCCGGGATGGGATCGACGGGAACACCCTCGTGGGCCAGGCTGGCCCGGATCGGCGCGCTCTGGCGTTCGCGGCGCCCGGAAGGCGGGTCGACCCGATACCGACCCTCGACCTCCGGAACGAGGTCGAATCCCAAGAGATCGAGGAACGCCTCGACGTCGTTCCGGCGGGTGGCATCCTCCATGGCGGCGAGTCTGAGGCGACCCTCGGAGCTCGCCCGCAACCAGGCGGTCTGCACGGTGCTCAGGTTGTCCAGGTGGGCGATCAGCGACGCCCTCGCACCGGAATCCGCCCGGCCCCGGTGCAGCTCCCGCATCAGCTCGCGAACGAAGCGCGGCCCCCGATCGGGCCGCGGATCCAGGCCCGCGGCCCGCCAGGCACCGCTGCGCGATCCGAGCGCCACCATCTCGAACCAGTGTTCCGGCTGCGCCTGAGCCGGCCCGGCGCTCGCCTGCAGGCCCACTACCAGCGCCAACGTGGCTGCACGACGCGTCATGGCCTCCCCGGTCACCGTCGCGTGCCGCCGCACACCGGTGTAGCGACACGGAGTCCCGTCGCTCCGGGTCGCGGAACGCATTCTATCGATCCCGACTCCGGCCGGGGACCTCCGGTCGCCCTGCGCTCACTTCGTCATCCGGATGCGCCACGCGAGCAGCACCCCGGCGACGGTGAGGACGAGCCAGACGAAGGGGTGCGGGGGGTCGCCGCCGGACAGGGGCGTCAAGAAGTAGACGACCACGAGCACGAAGAGGGCAACCAGGCCCATCGCCGCCCGCGGGCGCGCGGCCCGCGGCGGCGCCTCCTGCTGCGGCTCGCGGTCGCGGTCCGCGGTGGCCGTCCCGCAGCGAAAGCAGATCAGCGCCCGGTCGTCGATCTCCGCCCCGCAGTCGCGACAGATCATGGATCGAGCCTCGTGCGCGGCGGCGTCCCCCCGCCGGCCGTGCGGCGGCGGACCTCCCGCGAGATGCGCGCGAGCTCCACGAGCTGCGGCTCGAGCGCGGCGCGGTAGTCGGCCGGATCCATCGTTTCCCTCGCGGCCCGCAGCTCCGCGATGCGAGCCTCGATGCCGGTCCGCCGGGCGAGGATGGGAGCCAGGGCCGGATCGTCCGCGTCCGGCCGCACCCCGGCCCCGGCGCCGACGAAGAGGCGCGCGGCGAGGGCGCCGTCCGGACCGCCGCGATCGCGTTCGCGTCCGATGCCGTCGCCGGTGTCGTCCAGCATCGGCCGCTCCGTCGCGAGCCGGCCCGCCCGCTGGTAGAAGCGGCGCACCTCGTCGCTGGCGTAGGCGAACGCCTCCCACACCGACACGCGGCCGTCCTTGTCGGCGTCGCTCGCAGGGTCGCCGAAGGCGGTCACGAAGTACTCGGGAAACACCGTGTCGTAGCGTTGCGCGGGCGACCCGGTGGCCGTGATGACCACCCGCCCCGCCGCCCCCAGCCGGTCGAGGAACGGGAAGCTCGCCGCGGTCGTGTTGACGAAGACCACGCTCCCCGGCAGCGGCTCGAGGAGGGCGCGCCACTCGCGTGCTTCGAGGTCCGGCCCCACCAGGTTGAACCGGGCGTCGGCGCCGTCGAACGTGCCGTGGCCGAGAAGCACGACCAGGAGCACGGAACGGTTGTCCATCTGCCGGCCGAGCTCGGCGACGGCGTCCCGCACGCCCTCGCGCGATGCGCGGCCGACACCGGGCCCCGGCGTCTCGGCCAGCACGCGGAGGTGGCCGTCGCGGAATGCCGGCCGCTCGCGCAGCGCCTCGATCAGCACGGAACGCCAGCGTGCGAGACGCTCCGCGTACTCCGCTCCGCCCGAGGCTCCGGAGACGATCAGCGTGAAGGAGTCCTCGCCGAGCGCCGCGGCTGGCAGGCACAGCGAAACGAGCGCCGCGACGGCGACGCCTGCCACCCGTCCGGGCCTCGACCTCATCGCAGCCCCCGCTGCCGCATCGACCTCACCGCAGCCCCCACCGCCGCCGCAGCCCCCATTCGGCCGCGAGCACCGCCACCAGCCACAGGAACATCCAGATGTTGTGCCACAGCGGAGTGGGGATCCGGGTGGGCGGGACCACGAATCCGTCGAGGATCGAAGCCCCCAGACCGCCGACGCCGTCCGGTTCGACGTATCGCCCGCCGGTCGCCGCCGCGGTGCGCGCCAGCACCGGCGCGTTCAACCACGGGTCGGCCAGCTCCGCGTCCGTCCCGCCGACCAACGCCCAGTCCGTGGCGGCGCCCAGCCGCTCCGCGCCCCGATCGACCACGGCGTCGATGCGGTAGACGCCCGGCTCCGCGGGTCGGACTTCGGCACGATAGCGTCCCTCGGCGGCGTCGACCAGCTCCGGGCGAACCCGCCGCGCCGCGCCGTCGGGCCCGGTCACGGAAACTGCTGGCGACGCGTCAGGGACGGGGACGAACGCCTCGTCGCGCACCAGCAGATCGATCTCCAGCATGTCCCCCGGCGCGTCGCCCCCGCTGCTCGCGACGGTGACGGGATCGCGCGCCGACCCGGTCAGCCAGCGGGCCACCTGCCCCCAGAAGACCTCGTAGGTCCGGTCCTCGGCCGGCATCCGCATCCGCCACCGCCACGCGGCGCGGCCCGCGAAGACCATCGCGCGCCCGGCACCATAGCGCTGGATCGCGATCAGGGGCTGGGCCGGGCGGCCGGGCAGTGCCGGCGTGACCGCCAGCAGCGTTGCGCCCGGCCGGGGTCCGCCTACGGCGACGGCCCCCGCGAGCCCGGGGACGGCGCGCCACCGCTCGCGGCTCTCCTCCGGGGTCGCGGCCAGACGCATGATCGGATGCCGGGCGCCCTCCGCCGTCAGCGCCAGCGCATCGCCGCCGTCCCCGGACGCCTCCCCCCCGCCGCCGGCCGAACCATACTCGGCGCCCCGCCCGGGGTCAACCAGGGCGACCGGCAGCACGGGCGCGAGCGCGGAGGCACCCCACCCCCCGCGGCTGAGCGTGGCATCGCCGAGCGACAGCAGGCCGGCGCCCCGGTCGGCGACGAACGCCGCGGCCAGCTCCAACTGCCGGACCCGGAAGTAGTCGGCCTCGACGTTCGCCAGGACGATCGCGTCGTACGCGAACAATGCCTCCCGATCCGCGGGGAAGCCCGTCCCGAGGGCCGCCGTGCGAGCCGGGTCGCCCTGCACGTAGAAGGTCTGCTCGCCGAGGTCGTTCATTCCCTTCCGGATCACGGCGTCCAGGACGAGGCCCGGATCGGCCTGCCACACGCGCTTGAGGAAGGTGTGCTCGTACGACGGCGCTCCCTCGATCAGCAGCAGGCGGCGCGGCCGCGGCGGCGGAGGCACCAGCACGCGGCGGCGGTTGTTGCCGGCGACGAGCTCTCCGGCGGCCGCCGGCACCTCGACCGTGTAGAGCGTCGCCGCCTCCGGATCCGGCCGCACGCGAAAGACGACGCGCGCCGGTGCGCCGGCGCCGGGCGGCGTCACGAGGCGCCGGTCGAGCAACCGGCCGTCGCCCAGCAGCCGCACCTCGAACGCCGCACCGCCCAGGGCGTGACTGGCGACTGCCGCCGTCAGGTCGACCACGGACTGCGCGGCGGGTGGGTGGCCGGCGGTGACCGACACCACCTCCCGGTCGGGACCCGGTTGCGGGGCGCCGACGCCGATCGCGAAGAGGCGCGAACCGGAGTCGGCAGCCACGCGGGCCGCGGACCGCGCGCCGGTCTCCCCGCCGTCCGAGACGACGACCACGCCGGCCAGCGGCCTCCCGGCGAGACGCACCGCGACCTCCTCCAGGGCGCCGGCCAGGTCGGTACGCCGGGCATCGGCCTCGGCGGCGTCGAGCGTGGTCTCGAACAGACGGTCGCCGAATCCGAAGAGCTCGACTTCCGCGCGCGGGGAGAGCTCGGGCAGCAGTTGGTCGCGCACCAGCGCGACCGCCTGCGCGAGCCGCGAGGCTCCGGCCGCATCCGCGATGGCCATGCTGCGGGAGTGGTCCACCAGGACGGCGACGACCGCTCCCCCCGCGGGGCCCGGCGCACTGCGCACGGGCTGGAGGAGAAAGAGGAAGACCAGCAGCAGGGCCGCGGCTCGGAGATCGACGAGCAGCAACCGCCGCCAGAACGACAACGGCACCGCCGACTGCCGATAGGCGCCGTAGGCGACCACCGCGGCAAGCGCGACCCCGAGGGCCAGCACCCACCACGGCACCGAAGTCGCGAACTGCATCGGGTTGCCGCCTCCACCACCGGGCGGGACCGCCGCAACCGCGCCTTCCGGTCGCAGCCCGGCCCGCGCGGGGTCAGGGTCGCTCGGACAGGGACCTGTAGTAGCGTTCGACGAGGCCCCGGTAGGACTCCGGAATCCGCTCGTCGGGCCCGACGTGCAGGGCGTCGCCGCGGGCGGCGCCGGGCGCATCGTCCTCGGACGCCGGGTAGCCGCCGATGGCCAGTCGCACGTCCGCGCGCAGGCTCGCCCACTCCGCCAGGTCCTGCTTGAACGCCTCGGTGCCGGGAGCGGCTCCGCTGAACGCGTGCTCGGCCCACCGTCGAAGGTCCTCGACCAGCGACGGCCGGATCGCCCGCGCCCGTTCCGCCAGGTCCCCGGACCACCCGAGCCGGCCCGCCAGGGCCTCACCCGCCGCCGCCAGCTCGCCGGCTTCCGCCGCTCCGGAACGCTCGCCGTCCGCGGCGTCCGCGAACCGCTGGACCGCCCGGTCGATGCGCGCGATATGGCGCGCCAGCTCCTGCCCCGCCCTTGCCGCTTCGTCCGCCGCCCGTGCCGCCGCCTGCAGTCGAACCGCCGTCCGGTCGAGCTCCTCCGCCACCGATTCGTCCTCGTCGGCGACGGGGGCCGCGTCCGGCTGCGGCGGCGACGGCTCCCGGCCGCCGGAAGGGCCGCGCGCACGGTCCGCCAGGTCGCGCAGCCGCGACGGAAGGTCGGCCTCCGCCAGGCCGTCCGCCGCCTCGTCGAGCGCCCGCAGCGCGGCGCCCGCAACCTCCAATCGCTGCGCACCGAGGCGCGTCTCGAACCGCTCCACCCGGTCGGCCAGCTCGTCCCGCTCGCCCGCCAGCGCCCGCCGCGACGCCCGGCCGGCCCGGTCTCCCCCGGCGAGGCGTGACGCGAGGGCGGTGCGGCGCTGGGCATCGGCCATCCGTCGCGCCTCGGACTCCAGATCGCGGATCGCCCGGCCCGCGCGTCCCCCGGCGGCACCCAGCTCCCGCGCCAGATCCCGGAGGCGACCCGCCGCCTCCCGGCCCGCCCGGGCCGCCGCCTGCGGGTCCCGGCGCCCCAGTGCGCCCTGCGCCTCGCGCATCCGGTCCGCGATGCGCCCGTCGGCCCCGCCGGCCCGCGCCGTCCCCCCGCGCGCGCCGCTGCCCGCGTTCGCCATCCGCGCCAGTTGCCGCTCGACCTCGTCCATCTGCCGGCGCAGCTCGTCCTGCTCCCGCGAGAGCCGTTCCAGCGTGCGGCGCAGGGCCTGCGGGTCGTCTCCCTCGTCCGCCAGCGCGCGTTCGGCCTCGCGGTTGAGGGCCTCCTGCCGGTCGGCCAGCTCCCCGACGCGGCGGCGCGCCTCGCTCTCCTCCGGCGCGGCGGGCGGGGTCGCGGCGGAGCGATCCTCGTAGTTCGTCCGCTGCTCGCGCCGCAACTCGCGATCGAACAGCGCCGACAGGTCCTCCCGCGGTTGCGGGCCGAACGCCCCGCCCGGCGACGGCTGGAGCGAGACCTGCGTCCGCCGGACCTCCGCCTGCGCCTGCAGCAGCCCGTTCAGGGCCGCCATCTCCGACGGGATCGCCGCCCCGGTATCGTTCGCCCGCAACGACTCCGCGGCGGCGCGCATCGCCCGGATCGCGCCCGTCAGACCCTCGGGAACCGGCGAGCGGCGACCTCCCCCGCGATCGGCCGCGACCCGCGACGCGGCGCGTCGCAACTCGTCCTGGGTTGCCGCAACCGCATCGACGTCGTCCGCAGGTCGAGCCGCGGTCGGCACGGCATCGAGGCGCCACGTCGCGATGACGATCTCCTTCTGCACCCGGACGAGCCGCCCGATGTCGCCGCCGGCCATCGCCGCCATGAACTGGCTGCCCGCCTCCGAGAACTCCCGTCCGAACGGCCGCACCTCCAGGAAGAAGAGGTCGCTGCGCGTCTCGCGGGCGGGACGGGCCGCGTTGGTGTCGCGCGCACGGACGTGGTAGCTGATCACGTCGCCGGGGCGGACCCCGAGCGATTCGGCGTACAGCGTGTGGGCGGCCGACACCTCGCGGGTGCGCCGCGCCCCGAGCAGGTCGACCGCCTGCTCGTCGCGGCCGGCGACCGTGTAGACCAGCTCGAAGCGCTCCACGCCGAAATCGTCGTTCGCCCGCGCCTCGATCACCGTCTCCTCGAGGGGGGTGATCTCGCGGTCTCCGCCCGGCCGCGCGATGTGGACCTCCGGGGGCCGGTCGACCACGGTACGGATGAGATAGTCGGCAGCGCCCCCGTTCGTGAGCGCGTCGGCATCGACGAGCGCCACCCGGTAGCTGTCGTCCTCGTGCACATCGAACGACGCCGCCCACTGCCGGTCGCCGTGCCTCTCGAGGTCGAGCGCCGCGCCGCTCGCCATGCGGAGGGCCCCGGAGCGAAGCGCCTTGTCGGCGACGACGGTCACCGTCACCGCGGTCCCCTCGGGGGCGTGGATGTCGCCCCCGGTGTCGACTCGCGCCGGCACGCCCAGGTGCGCGGGATAGCGGTAGGCGACCTCGATCCGCTCGATGGTCGGCGCCCGGAGCGCCGTCACCGCGTAGGCGGGCGAGGCGAGTGCGCCCGCGCTGACGCGGTATGTGAAGTCGCGATGCACTGCGGGCGTCCGGAGCTCGTAGCCGCCGTCCACGCGGCGCATGGTGAAGGCCTCGGGACCTGCGCCGGGGCGCACCACGGTGACGGCGGGCAGGGTGCGGATCGGCTCCCCCGGTGTCCCGCGCAGGCGCGCGCGGATGACCAGCGTCTCGCCGGCCACTACCCGGGCATCCCCGGGCTCGACCTCGATCGCGGCGCCGAAGGGCACCGCGTGCAGCCACGCGCTGCGCACGATCCTACCCAGCGCGGGATTCCCCGCGACGATGACGACCGCTGCGGCCGCGACTGCGACCGCCCCGGCCAGGAACGCGCGGCGCAGAAGGCGCGCCGGCACGGTGCGGTCGAGCGCGATCCTTCGTACCGCGCGGGCGGCATCGCGCAGGACGAGATCGCGGAACGGACCGGGAGCAGCGTCGGGCAGCGCGGCCGCGCTGGCCAATCGATCCTCGAGCTCCGGACAGCGCTCCTCGACGTAGCGCGCGACCTGCCGGTCCCCGGGGGGGCGCCGCAGCGGCCACAACGTGCGGAGCGCGAAGGCTGCCGCGGCGAGCAGCACGGCCCCTGCCGCCGCCAGCAGCGGGAGGTCGGCCGGCGTGGCGAAACGGTCGAGGACCAGAACGACCCCGACGCCGGCGGCCCCCACCCCGACCGCCCGAGCGAGCCCGCGGAGGGTCGCCACCGTCCGCCATCGCCGGCGGACCGCCCGGAGGAAGGCCCGGATCTCCGCCGCGTGCGGTTCGGCCATGCGGCTGATTATGCCATCGCGCGGGCCACCCACGCCTCGCCCACCAGGACCGTTAGCATCGCCGCCAGGGCGTACCACCAGTACGCCTGCTCGCGTTCCCGCCGCCGGGGGCCGGCATCGTCTTCCGGCGCGCCGTCCCCCGCCGGCCGCGGATCGACGCGACCGAGAAACGCCTCGACCGTCATCGGCGCGGGGTCCGACTCCCGCGGATCGACGTTGACGACGATGCGGCGTCCCGACTCGGGCAGGACCGCGACCCCCGCCACCGCCCGCACGCCGGCCGGCACGTCCGCGATCGCGACCTCGCGCGCGCCGCCCGGCAGCCTCGCGACGTAGCGCACCATCTCCACGACGAAGGGCGCGAATCCCGGCCGCCGCGGGAAGTCGTTCCCGGCGCCGTTCAGGTCCGACGCGAAGAGCAGGGCGCGCCCGGTGTCGAGGTCGTACTCGACGAGGACCGCCGTGCCGTCGTCGAACCGGCCGAGTGCCCTTGCGCGGGCGCCCTCGCGGGCAGCCGCGCCTCCCAGGAACGTCACCTCGCCCAGCGCGGTTGCCGCCGCTTCGCCGAGAGCGCGGAACATGGGGTGGCGGCGATCCGCGGGCACCCAGCGGCGCAGCCCCTCCCCCGCGCCCGGCTCGAAGTCGATGCGCGCATCCGGACCGAGCACTCCGGCCAGCCGGGCCGGCTCGACGCCGGGCCCCGCCGCCACGATCAGGCCTCCCCCCGCGGCGACGAACGCGGCCAGCCGCTCGCGCCCCTCGGGCTCGAGGCCGTCGGTGCCCAGGATCAGCACGGCGGCGACCGCCTCCCATTCGCCGGGGTCGAGAGACGATACCGCGCCCGGCTCCGTCACCCGTGTCGCGAACGGTGCGTCCTCCGCCCCGGCCGCGAGTGCCCGGTCGACGAAGTACGCGTCGCTGCCGCGGCGCCCGCCGTTGGCGACGACCAGCACCCGGGCCGGCGGCAGCGGGTCGAGCAGCAGATAGCGCCGGTTGTCGCCCGCGTAGCCATCCGCATCGACGACCTGGACCGACGCCGCGGTCGCCTCCGGCAACACCGAGCCGAAGCGCACGCCGTTCGCGCCCGGCTCGAGCGTCACGACGCGGCTCTCGAGGACGGCGTCGTCGACCGCGAGCACGACGAGGGCGTCGCGCGCCTCCGCTCCCGTGTTGCGCACCACGGCCGACAGGCCATTCGCCGTCCGGGCTGCGGCCGTGACGGCCAGATTCCCTGGCACGGGGTCGACGACCGCCGCTTCCACGGCAGCGGCGCGCGGCACGGCGGCCATATCCCCGTCGGACCAGCCGGTCACTTGCATGTCGGTGACCACGACGACGCGCCCGCTCTGCGCGTCCATCAGGCCGGAGGCCGAGGACAGCGCGGCGGCGTAGCGGGTCGCTCCGGCCGTGGCGGACACCGACTCGACAGCGGCGACCGCGGCCACCCGATCGTCCGTCGGATCGAGCACGACCGCCGCGCGATCGTCGAACGCGACGACGGCCACGCGGTGGCCGGCCGGCGCCCGGTCGACCGCGGCAGCGCCGAGCCGGTGGGCCTCCTCCATCTGCCCCGGCGCCGACATGCTGAGCGAACGGTCGATCGCGACCACCGTGATCGGGCGCTCGGGAACTGCGTCGTCGACGAACGGGCGTGCGAACGCGAGCGTCAGCAGCAGCAGCGCCGTCACGCGCAGGAGGAGCAGGAGCAGCTCCCGCGGCCGCGGGCGCCGGGTCCTGACGGCCGGCGAGCGGCGCACGAACCGGACCGCGCTGAACGGCACGACCGGCCCCCGCTCCCGCCGCACCAGGTGCAGGAGGACGGGAATCGCTATCGTGAGGGCACCGAACAGGAAGGCTGGGAAAAGGAAGGACATCCTGTGCCGAAGCCGCCCCACAGCAGGCCACGGCGCAGCACGTGCGCGTCAGCGGGCATCGTACGGCAAGCGCCGGGCGAACGCCAGGGAGGCATCACGGTTTTGCGGTTCACGGCCGCCGGGCGCGCGCGGCAAGATACGACTGCAGGGCCGCGTCGAGCGGCTGCGAGGTATCGAGGCGCTGGTAGTCGACGTCCACCAGCCGCAGGTCCCGCTCGTAGGTGGCGACGAGGTCGCGCATCGCCTCGCGGTACGGCTCCCGCGCTCGGGAAGCCAGCGTGTGGACCTCCGCGCCGGTCTCCAGGTCGCGGAAGCGAGTGACCCGGCGGAACGGAAAGTCGCGCTCGGCCGGGTCGAGCAGGTGCAGGACGATGACGTCCGCCCCGCGGGAACGCAGATGCCGCAGGCCGCGCAGGACCGCCTTCGGCTCGTCGAGCAGGTCGGAGACGACAACGATCAGGCCGGGACGGGTCAGCGCCTCTGCAAGGCGCGTAAGGGGCTTCGCGACGTCGGAGCGCCGCCCCGTCTTCAGGCGGTCGAGGGCCGCCAGCACGCGCCGCAGGTGTCCCGGGCGGCCGCTCACCGGGACCTCCGTCGCGATGTCGTCGTCGAAGGCGACGAGGCCGACCGCGTCCCGCTGGCGGTGCATCAGGTAGGCCAGCGACGCCACGAGAGAGACGGCGTAGGCGTGCTTCGTGACGCCGTGGGAGCCGTACGCCATCGACGCCGACACGTCGAGCAGGATGCGGCAGTCGAGATTGGTCTCCTCCTCGAAGCGCTTGACGTAGTAGCGGTCGCTGCGCCCGTACACCTTCCAGTCGAGCGTCGACAGGTCGTCGCCCGGCATGTACTGCCGATACTCGGAGAACTCGACGCTGAAACCCTGGAACGGGCTCCGGTGCAGACCGATGAGAAAGCCCTCGACGACGGTGCGGGCGCGGAGCTCGAGCGACTCGATGCGCGCCACGACGGCCGGATCGAGATGGCGCAGCTCGTTCGGGCGCACGGACGCCGCCATCGCTACAGGCCGCTCCGCGGCGCCGGCACGGCCTCGAGCAGCCGCTCGACGATCGTCTCGGCGTCGACCCCCTCGGAATCGGCGTAGAAGTTGGTCACCAGCCGGTGCCGCAGGGTGGGCGCGGCCAGGGCGCGGATGTCCCGCACCGACACGTGGTGGCGGCCGTTCATCAGGGCGCGCGCCTTGCCGCCGAGCACGAGGGCCTGCGAGGCTCGGATCCCCGCTCCCCAGCGGACCCACTGCTGCACGAAGTCCGGCGTGTGCGCGCGACCC
Organism: Acidobacteriota bacterium; assembly: GCA_026708265.1. Taxonomy (GTDB): domain Bacteria; phylum Acidobacteriota; class Vicinamibacteria; order Vicinamibacterales; family UBA8438; genus JAGWAJ01. The sequence continues at coordinate 24,475 of JAPOVI010000071.1, read as the reverse complement.
GGGCGGGACGCATCGACCAGACGAACCGCATAGCGGGCCACCTCGTCGGCCACCACCACCTGCCGCACGAGGCGCTGGAACTCGAGGATGTCGTCCCCGGAGAGGACGCGGCTCGGCCGCGCCGACTCCTCGGCCGTGGTGGCGGTGACCACCCGCACCTCGTCGTCCTCGGCGAGGTAGCCCATCACGATGTTGAACATGAACCGCGAGAGCTGCGCCTCGGGCAGCGGGTAGGTGCCCTCGAGCTCGATGGGGTTCTGCGTCGCCAGCACGAGGAACGGCCGATCGAGGGCGTAGGTGCGGCCGCCCGCGGTGACGTGGTATTCCTGCATCGCCTCGAGCAGCGCCGACTGCGTCTTGGGCGGGGTGCGGTTGATCTCGTCGGCGAGGATGATCTGCGCGAACACGGGTCCCCGGACGAACGTCAGCTCGCGGTGCCCTCCCGCCTCCTCGATGATCTCGGTGCCGGTGATGTCGGCCGGCATCAGGTCGGGCGTGAACTGGATCCGCTTGAACGTGAGGTGCAGCACCTCGGCCAGGGTACGCACGAGAAGGGTCTTGGCCAATCCCGGAACGCCCGTGATCAGGCAGTGCCCACCACTGAAGAGCGCCGTCAGGACCAGGTCGATCGCCTCGTCCTGGCCGACGATCACCTTGCGGAGCTCGGCGAGGACGGCGGCGCGGCCCGCCATGACCCGCTCGGCCGCAGTGGCCGGGCTCGACGTCGGCTCGCTCGCCATGCTGGAGATTGGCGCGTGCTAGTGGGTGAGGGCGTAGACGATCTCGTTGATCATCATGCGGTAGGACTGCGCGGTGTACCGGATGTAGCCGGGGTACTCCTCGGCGTTCGACCACTCCCATCCGTCGCCCATGTCGGTGTTGAAGTTGGCCAGCACCATGGCTCGCCCGTCGTCGTCCAGGATCGCGCGCAGGTGCGGGTCGAAGCCGCCCTTCTCCCAGGTCACGTTGTTGAAGAACGACCCGAGCCCCGGAATCTGGGGATAGGCGTCGAGCTGGTAGAAGCAGCTGAAGATCGGGTGCTGGGGGTCGAGGTCGACGAACGGTCGGTCCGGGAACACCCGCGCCATCTGCCGCTCGACGAGATCCCATTCGACGGGACCGTGGAAATCGTCCAGCGTCGCCGTCCCGCCGCGCAGCAGGAACTCGCGCAGGATGCCGACCTCCGCCTCCGTGAACTCGATGTTGGCCGGCTCGACGAAGTAGATCCAGGGGTGGTCCCAGAGTGCTTCGTCCCCGAGCTCCAGGATGACCGGCTCGTTCACCACGATCGTCGTCACGCGGCCCATCCGGCGGCTCAGGTTCTGCTCGGCGGCGGGGCCGTCGATCGCCCAGGGGTCGCTCCAGTAGATGCGCCGGAACTCCGCCAGCCGGTCGGGAGGAGAGCCGTAGCGGATGCGGGCGAACGTCCACTCGAGTCCCGCGAGAACGGCGTCGGACGCCCGCCCGGCGACGTCGGGGAACGCCGACTGCCCCTGTCCGGACGGAGGGACGAGCAACGGGACGGCGGCGAGCATCGCCGCGGCGACCGCTCTCCGCGCCCGGATCCCGGGGGCGCCGGTAACCGTTCGCGCCGCCGCGCCGCGACGGCGGTCGCGGACGCCCGGCGGCGGGTCGCTCACGGCCCGCGCTCCAGTGCCTCGAGCAGCAGCTCCTGCGCCCGCTCGTAGGTTGGAGCGATCTCCAGGGCGGCGAGGGCCTGCCGCCGCGCCCCGTCGACGTCGCCTGTCGCGAGCAGGCTCTCCGCGTAATCGCTGTGCGCGACGACACGGTCCACCGGTCCCAGCGCCAGGGCCACGTCGAACTCCCGAACGGCGGCGTCGTGTCGCCCGCCCGCCATGGCGAGCCGCCCCAATGCCTGGTGGGGCACGGGGTCGAACGGGTCGATCTCGAGCACGCGCTCGTACGCCGCCCGCATCCGCGCCGCGTCGCGCGCCTCCTCGGCCAGGGCCGCAAGCAGCCGCACCGCCTCGAGGGACGTCTCGTCGTGCGCCAGGAGACTCTCGAGGTGCCGCATCGCCCGCTCGCGATCGCCCTGCTCCTGCGCGATGCGCGCCAGCAGGCCGTGGGGGCTGTCGAAACCGGTCGCCAACGGCACCAGCTCGACGGCCCGCTCGAGGGCGGCGCGCGCGTCGTCCCACGCGCTGGCCGCGAACAGCTCCCGGCCCAGCGCGAGTTGCGCCCGGAAGCTGTCCGGCGCCGCGTCCGCCCGCTCCCGCAGGGCGGCGACCCGCTCCGCCCCGGCCGGCGGCAGCTCGCCGGGCGTCTCGGGCGCCCGCAGGGCATGACGGAGCGAGCCGAACTCCGTCTCGACCGCCTCGTCGAAGCTCGCCTGCAGGCGATCGAAGTCGAGTCCGATCCGCTCGAGCGCGGCCTCCGTCTCGAGCCCGTCTCCGTAGGCCCGGATGAGCGTGCGCAGCGCCGGCTCGCCGTAGCGGTCGATGAGGTGCTCGACGAGCACGGAGGCCTGGAAGTAGGAGAGCGAGATCAGGTCGGGCCGCCGGAACCCGCTGTTGAGCTCGCGGAGCGGCAGCACCCGCCCGCGATTGAGCGCGTCGGCGAACTCCAGCGCCTGATCGCGCGCCCACGCCGGGTCGGCGCGCTTTTCCTCGTAGGTCGAAATCCCCTCGCTCAGCCACCGCGGCAGTCTCTGCCTCGACATCTGCAGGGTGATTACGTGAGCGATCTCGTGCCACAGCGTCGACTGCCAATTGAAGTCGCCGGGCGGCCGGGCGCGGGGCGAGTCCATCGTCACGACGCGCCCGAAGCAGGCGCCGAGCGCGCCGATCATGCCCGGCAGGCCGAGCGTCCGGACCGCGAAGTCGTCGTGCCGGGGGAAGATCTCGATCAGGACGGGACCCTCGACCGTCATCTCGTAGCGCGCCGAGAGAACGTCGAGCGCCTCCTGCGCCAGGGTGAGCGCGTACTCGCCGAGGACGGGCGCTTCCTCCGGATGCAGCCGCAGGATGACGTCCCCGCGCTCGAAGGTCTGGAATCCGTCCAGCGTGTCCATCATCGCCAGGAGGTTGAACGTCATCACGTCGAACGGGTCGTCGGCGAACGACCGTTCGAGCGCTACGCGCGCGGCCGGCTCGTCCCCGGTCCGGAGCAGATACAGGCCCAGCTCCGCGTGCGCCCGGGTGTTGCCGGGGTCGAGCTCGACCGCCCGGCGCGCCAGCTCGACCGCCTCGGGAAAGCGGTACGCACCGGCGGTATGGACGGCCGCGATGCGGTACACGTCGCCGTACGCCGGGTTGATGGCCAGCGCGCGCTCGACCTCCGCCTCGAAGTCCGCCGTGCGATCCTCGAGGAAGGCGATTGCGGCCAGCAGGGCCCGCGCCTCGAGGCTCCGGGGGTTCGTGGCGAGCGCCCGGTCGATCGCCTCGCGCGCGGCCGTCCGGTTCCGCCCGTCGAGCTCCAGGCCCGCGACGATCAGGTGGGCGTCGACGTTGTCGGCGTCGATCGTCAGCGCACGGGTGACGGCCTCGCGCGCGCCGGGCGGGTTGTCGCTGGCGAGGGCGCGCGCCCGTCCGAGCAGGGCCGGCACCCAGTCCTCGTCGATGTTCAGGGCGTCGCCGAACGACCGCAGGGCGTCGCTCTGGTTGTACTTCTCGAGGAACAGCTCGCCCCACGTCGTCTGGACGCCGGGGTCCCCCGGCGCGGCCGCGGCGGCGCCCCGGAGCAGCGAGTTCGCGAGGCGGAACTCCCCCAGCGCGCGCGCCGCCAGGCCGCCCCGGTAGAGGTCGAGGGCGCGCCGCGAGCGTTGCGCGCGGGCGACGACGCCGTTCAGATAGGGACCGGCGTCCGCCCGGCGACCGAGGTCGCTCCAGAGCAGACCGAGCTCCAGGGCCGCCGCGCTCTGCGGCGCCTCCCCGGCAATCGGCGCGAGCCGGTCCTCCGCTTCCTCGTAGCGCCCGCGTGCGACGAGCAGCCGGGCCAGGACGGCGGCCGCCTCCGGGTCGGCGGGGTCGCGCGCCGAGGCGAGGGCCTCGGCCTCCGCGTCGCGGCCGTGGGCAACCGCCTCGGCCGCAAGCTGATGGAACGACGCGTCGTCCTCGGGCGCCGCGGCGGTCTCCTGCCCGAACGCCGGCGCGGCCGCCAACCAGACGGCCCCCGCGAGGCCGGCGCACGCAGCCGCGACCACGGCTCGACGCGCCCGCCCCCGGCCCGGGCCACGGAATCGCCCGCCCGTGAGACGTCGCACGCCGCGATTATAGACCGAGGCCGTCCGCCGCCCGCGAGGACCGCCTCCTCGCGCCGCCGGAACTCCTAGAAGAACGCGAGGTTCTGGTGGGAGGGGATCTCGAAGCGGCGGCGGCACTTCTTGCAGACCACCACGTCGTCGACGCGGACCATGTAGTTCCGCAGCTTCGCGAACATCGCCCGCTCGCCCTGATCGGCTCCGCGCGGCGGGCGGTCCTTCTTGACCCGCCGAATCCAGCGCACCTCGTACTCGCCGCGGTAGCGGCACTTCGGGCAGGAGTAGAGGGCCGGACGGGTCTCGCGGGTCTCGTTGAAGAACTCGCGCTCGTGGCGGGCCATGCAGTCAGTCCTTGGTGCAGGTCACCAGGGACCAGATGCGTGGGACGTTGACCCTTTGGATCGAGACGGGCTCGAGATCGGCCTGCGCGAGGAACGCCGGCAGGTCCAGGTCGGCCTTGAAGCCGACGTAGACCGTGAGCGGGGAGATGAGCCGCTCGGCCCGCGCCACGAACCGATTGGGGCTGAGAAAGTGATTCAGGAACACGAAGCGGCCGCCCGGGCGGCACACCCGCCGCATCTCGCGGGCCACCCCCACCGGATCCGGCACGACGCTGATGACGTACGGAGCGTAGACGAGATCGAACGAATCGTCCGGGAAATCGAGGTGCGCCGCGTCCATCTGCAGGAGGCGAACGTTGCGGACCTTGTGCGCCGCCAGCCGGCGAGCGGCCTTCTCCAGCATCTTCTCGGCCACGTCGATGCCGGTCACAGAGACGTTGCTCGGGTACAGCGCGGCGTTGATGCCGGTGCCGACGCCGACCTCGAGCACCTCGTCACCCGGCTGCAGATCGAGCTTCCGGATCGCCTCGAGGCGGCCGCGGTGCAGGGTGGCGCCGAACAGCCAGTCGTCGAGCACCGCGATCTTGTTGTAGACGGCTTCGACGAAGTCGTTCTCGACGTCTGCGACCGAAAGGGCGCGCGTGGCGGGATCGGAAGTCGTGTCGTCGCGCCGCGAGGACAGGAACCGTCGCACTACCGCCGCACTATAGCGTGCCCGTACCGAATCAGCAAGGACGCGGGATCGGCACGGTGGTGCTTTAATGGGAGGCCGTGCCTGACGGAGCCCGGTTTCTCACGGCGACGGAACTCCTGGTGGCCACGCTGATCGTCAAGCTGGCCGTGGTGGCGACGCTGGCGACCATGCTCGCCCGCTTCCGGCAGTTCCGGCGCATCCTGCTGACCGAGCAGCGGGCCTGGCGCGAGCGCCTCGTCTTCGCGTTCAGCCTCGGCATCCCCCTGACCGGCGGCGTGACCGCGCGCCTGCTGCTGGACTACGAGGCAGCCGACTGCTCGCTCGTCGGCCCGTTCCTGGCCGGCCTGCTCGCCGGTCCCTACGCCGGGGCGATCGTGGGCGCCCTGCTCGGCGCGCCGGCGCTCGTGGCCGGCGAGGTGGCGGCGATGCCGTTCGCCGTAGGCTGCGGATTCGCCGGCGGCGGCCTGCGCGAGGTATCCCCGAAGGAGGCGATCTGGCGCCTCTCTCCGCTCGTCTTCGCCGACCTTCACCTTCACGCCTGGGAGCTGCTGCGGCGGTTCCGCGCCGACTGGCTGCTGGTCCTGGCCGCCGCCCCCGCCGGCCTGGAGGTCATCCGCCAGTCCCTCGGCTTCCGCTTCGGCCCGTCCACGATCTTCCACCAGCCGGCGGAGAGCCTGGGCACGGCGGCCCTGATCCTGCTCTCGACCGTGCTGAGCGCGGCGATCCCGATCAAGATCTGGAACACGGCGCGCATCGAGCACCGCCTCGAGGAGCAGGAGACCCTCCTGATGGCGGCGCGCGTAGAGGCCCTGACGAATCAGATCAACCCGCACTTCCTGTTCAACACGCTGACGTCGATCTCGTCGCTCATCCGCTCGCAGCCGGAGACGGCGCGCATGCTGATCGCCAAGCTGTCGGCGCTGCTGCGGCGGCTGCTGCGCACCCAGGAGCAGTTCGTCACGCTGCGGGAGGAGCTGGCCTCGGTCGACGAGTACCTCGACATCGAATCGGTGCGCTTCGGCCCGACGCTGACCGTGGAGAAGGACATCGGCGCGGACAGCCTGCGGATGGTGATGCCGAGCATGGTCCTGCAACCGCTGGTGGAGAACTCGATCAAGCACGGCATCGAACGGAAGGTGGGGGGCGGACGCATCCTGATCCGCAGCCGGCGCATCGCCGGCCACGGCATCATCGAGGTCGTCGACAACGGAGCCGGCATGGCGGACACCGACCTGCGACCCGACCGGCGCGCGGGCATCGGCCTGCGGAACGTCGACGAGCGGCTGCGGGTAATCTACGGCGAGAACTACCACCTGCGCCTCGAGAGCACGCCGGGCGAGGGGACCTGCGCCCGCATCGAGTTCCCCGAGCTCGTCGCGCCGCGCGCGGCATCGGCACAGGAGCCTGCACCGTGGAGCGGTGCAGACTCCTGAAGGATTGGGTTGGGCGCCGCGCGGAGGCCGCAGCGCGGCCTCGCGGTCGCGGCGACGAACGGCGGGCCAGGCATGGGCCGTATCGACATAGAATGAACGTGCGCGCGATCGTCGTCGACGACGAAGGGCCGGCCCGCAGCGAGCTCAGCTTTCAGCTCGGGCGGCTGGAAGACGTGGCCGTCGCCGGGGAGGCCCGTGACGGAGACGAGGCGCTTCGGTTGATCGAAGCCGTCCGTCCGGACCTCGTCCTGCTCGATATCCAGATGCCGGGCCGGACCGGCTTCGAGGTGGCGCGGGAGATCGTCGCGCGGAGGATCGATACCCGGGTGGTCTTCGTGACGGCCTACGACCAGTACGCCATCGAGGCCTTCGAGGTAAACGCGGTCGACTACCTGCTGAAGCCGATCGACCCGGATCGCCTGGCGGAGGCGATCGGCCGGGTGCGCTTGCGCCTCGAGGCGATGCGGCTGGCGGCGAGCGGGGCGGCGGCGCTCAGGGAGGGCGAGCTCGAGCGCATCGCCGAGTACGTGACCCAGCGCCCGATCCGGCGCACGCAGATCGCCGTCAAGTGCGGCGACCGGTTCCTCCTCGTCCAGGCCGACGACATCATCTACGCGTCGCTCGCCGACGACGTCATCACCGTTGCCGCCGGCTCGCTGGTCGGGACGTCGAGCTGCCGCACGCTGGACGAGCTGCAGGCATCCCTCGACCCGGCGGTGTTCTGGCGGGTGCACCGCTCGCACCTCGTCAACATCAACAAGATCAAGGAGGTCGTGCCTTGGTTCAGTCGCAACTACATCCTGAAGATGAAGGACTCGAAGGGCACGGAGATCCCGGTCAGCCGAGCGCAGACGCGTCGACTGCGGAGCTACCTGAAGCTCTAGGTCCGGCGTACCCGGGCGCGATCGATCCACAGCCTGCGCTGCCGGTCCCGCCGCTGGCGCGGACGGCGAGGCCGTTTCTCGCCCGCGCCGCCGAGGAGCTCGTCGCCTGGGTGAAGACGTTCGCCTCGGCCGCCGTCTACGCGACGCTCATCGTGACGTTCGGGTTCCAGGTGGCGCGGGTCGAGGGCAAGAGCATGGAGCCGACCCTGCGCGACCAGGACCGCCTCATCGTCAACAAGGCCGCGTACCAGTTCTTCGGCGATCCGCAGCCGGGCGACATCGTGATGCTCCACTACCGGCGCGACCCCGACAAGTCCTTCGTCAAGCGGATCGTCGCCGAGGCCGGCGATACGGTGCGCATCGACGACGGACGCGTCTACGTCAACGAGGTGCTGTTGCCCGACGCGTTCGTGCTGCCGGAGCACCGCAGCCACGAGAACCACGGGCCGGAGGTGGTCGAGGAGGGCTTCTACTTCGTCATGGGCGACCACCGGAACAACAGCTCCGACAGCCGCCACTGGGGTCAGGTGCCGAAGAAGTACATCATCGGCAAGGTGCAACTGCGATGGTGGCCCCTCACCGAAGCGACGGTGTTCTGAGCCGGAGCCTGCGCCGGGCTCGCCCACCGTTCGTCGCCGCGACCGCCAGGTCGCGCTGCGGCCTCCGCTCGGTGCCCAGCCAAGCCTACCGGGGTCCGCGCCGTTCTACGGCGCAGCCTCCTACTGCGCGTAGAGCGCCTCGATCTGATCGCCCCAGCGCTCCTCGACGACCCGTCGCTTGACCTTCAGGGTCGGGGTCAGCTCGCCCGTCGCGATGCCGAACTCGGCCGGCAGCGCGGCAAACTCCTTGATCTGCTCGTGCCGCGGCAGGTCGGCGTTCACCGCGGCGACGACCGCCTCGAGCCGCTCCTTCACGTCGGACCGCCCCGCCACTTCCTCGCGGGCCTCCGCCCCGGCGGGCGTGCCCAGCTCGTGCGCGAGGGCGTCGAAGTCGGGGACGAGGAGCGCCGTGATGCAGGGGCGGCGATTGCCGATGAGCACGGCCTCGGCCACGATCGGCGACCGCTTCAACTCGGCCTCGATGGGCGTCGGCGCGACGTTCTTGCCGCCCGCGGTCACGATGATCTCCTTCTTCCGATCCGTGATCGTGAGGTAGCCGTCGTCGTCGAGCCGGCCGATGTCCCCCGTGTGGAACCAGCCGTCGACGATCACCTCGGCCGTCGCCTCCGGCTTGTGGTAGTAGCCCTGCATCACGTTGGGCCCGCGCGCGAGGATCTCGCCGTCGGCGGCGATGCGAATCTCGACGCCGGGAACGGCGACGCCGACGCTGCCGGGCCGCGGCGCCTCGAGCGGATTCACGGTCAGCACCGGCGCCGTCTCGGTCAGGCCGTACCCCTCGACGACGGGCACGCCGATCGCGAACAGGAACTCCGCCACGGGAACGTCGAGAGGCGCGCTGCCCGACACGACGAAGCGGACGCGGCCCCCGAGGCGCTCGCGTACCTTCGACAGGACGAGCCGGGTCGCCGGAGCGAGCTGCAGCCGGGTCGTCAGCGGCGCGCGCCGGCCTGCGCGGGCGGCGCGGCTCGCTGCACCTCCGACCCCCAGAGCCCAGTGGAACAGCGCCCGGCGGACCGCCGGCGCCTGCGCCACCGCGTCGTGGATGCGCGCGTGCAGCTTCTCGTAGACGCGCGGCACCCCGGTCAGCGTCGTCGGCCGGACACCCTGGAGGTCGCGGGCGATCGTGTCGAGCGACTCGGCGAACGAGATCGTCACGCCCTTGTAGAGATACAGGCAGCAGACCATGCGCTCGAACGCATGGCTCAGCGGAAGGAACGACAGCGCGTCGTCGTCGTCGGTGACCGAGATCACGGAATCCGAAGCGAGGATGTTGCTGACGATGTTCCCGTGGCTCAGCATCACCCCCTTCGGCTCCCCCGTCGTGCCGGAGGTATAGATGATGGTCGCCAGCCGATCCGCCGGGATCGCGGCCGCCGCTTCCTTGTACATGCGGCCGAGACCCTCTTCGTCCATGAGCCGTCGGTGACCGCGTGCCGCGGCGTCGACGAGGCCCAGCTCTTCGCGTCGCGCGGCGGTCGGTGCGGCGGCATCGGCCGGGGCTGCGTTCGCCGACGGGGCAGCATCCGCGGACGGGGCGGCGTCCGGCGCCCGGTCGACCACGATCAGAACCGCGAGCTCGGGCAGCTCGGGCCACACCGCCCGGACCTTCGCGGCCTGGCTCTCATCGGAGGCGACGACGGCGCAGGCGCCCGAGTCGGCCAGGATGTAGCGCACCTGCGCTTCCGGCAGGGTGGGATAGATCGGGACCGTCACCGCGCCGCGCGTCAGGGCCGCGTAGTCGGCAATCAGCCACTCCGGCCGGCTCTCGGACAGGATCGCGACTCGGTCGCCGGCCTCGACGCCGAGGGCCCCCAGACCGAGGCTGAGGTCCCGCACCTGCTCGAAGAACTCGCGCGAGGAGAGTTCCGTGACGTCCGCGGCCTCCGCCCGGCAGCGGCGGATGAGGACGGACTTGGGATACCGGCCGGACACGTGGAACGGCAGGTCGGCAAGCGTCCGGATCTCCTCAGCCACTGGTCACCACCTGCCCGTCCTTCGTCGTTGGCCGCATCGCGCTACTCCCCCTTGAACGTGCCCGACCGCCCGCCGCGCTTCTCGACGAGGCGAATCTCGCCGATCACCATGCGCCGGTCCATCGCCTTCACCATGTCGTAGATGGTCAACGCGGCCGCCGACACGGCGGTCAGGGCCTCCATCTCCACGCCGGTCCTCCCCGTCGTCCGAACGCGCGCCTCGATGCCGTAGCCGTCCTCGCGCGCCTCGAGGCCGACGTCGACCTGCGACAGGGGCAAGGGATGGCAGAGCGGGACGAGGTCGGCGGTCCGCTTGGCGGCCATGATGCCCGCGATGCGCGCCGCCTGCAGCGGATCGCCCTTCGCGACGCCGCCGGTGCGGATGGCGTGCATCGCCCGTGCTCCGATCCGGATATGGCCGCGGGCCACCGCCACGCGGTCGGTGATCGGCTTGTCGCCGACGTCGACCATGCGGACCCTTCCGGCGGAGTCAACGTGGGTCAAACCCCCGGGCGCGGAAGCGTCGACATCCGTCATGCGCGTCCCCTTCACGCGGTGGCGTCCCGCTGGGCTTCGCGGTTCGCCAGGAAGAACGACAGGCTCTCGAGCGACACGGTGAGGTCGACGCTCTTCAGCTTGACGTCCCCGGGCACGCGCAGTGCGCCCGGGGAGAAGTTGAGGACGGCCCGGATCCCCGCCTCGACGACGGTGTCGACGACCGGCTGGGCGGACGCCGCGGGCACGGCAATGACGGCGATCGTGATCGCCTCGCGCTGCGCCACCCGCTCGAGCTCGGCGACATCGTAGATCGGAACGCCGCTGCGCGACAGGCGGCCGACCTTTTCCGCCTGGTTGTCGAACAGCGCGACGATGCGAAATCCGTCGCGCCGGAAGCCCGGATAGTCGGCGAGGGCCAGGCCCAGGTTGCCCGCCCCCATGATCGCCACCCGCAGCGGCCGGTCGAGTCCGAGGATGCTGCGGAGCTTGCGCCTCAGATCCTTCACGACGTAGCCGACGCCCCGCACGCCCAGATCGCCGAAGTGCGCCAGGTCCTTGCGGATCAATGCCGCGTTGAGCCCGAACTGCGCCGCCAGCCCCTGGGACGAGACGGTGGTGACGCCCCTCTCGTCGAGCTCCGACAGGAACCGCACGTAGAGCGACAGCCGGTTCGTCGTCAACTCCGAGATCTGATCGCGCATGGCGTCGTCACGGAGGCCGGAAAGCTGCCACTCTACGGGCGCTCCCGGGGGCCGGTCAAGAAACCCGGGCGCCGCCGGTCCACGTGCTAAGATGCGGAATCGTGAGTTGGGCGACGCGGTCTGACCGGGCGTCGGGCGCAGTTGCCGCAGCAGTGTGCGCGGCGGTCGTGCTCGCGGCCGCGTCCGCCGCCGCGCAGACCGGGCGCCGCGCGGCCACCGTCCGCGGCCTGGCCGAGTATCCCCTCTACTTCCACCGCGAGGAGGTCGTTCTCGTCGTCGACGTCACGAGCGACGACTTCCTGACCTGGCTCGTCGACGGCGGCGTCCGCGTGCTCGCACTCGACGTGCCGCCTCCGGCGGCCGGCGCCGTGGAGCGCCTGGAGGTCACCGGTACGTTCTACGACCTGGGCCGGCTCCGGGACGACGACCCGCGGGTCAGGGACCTGCCGGTGGCCCGCATCTCGGATCGCCTGCTCGGGAAGCCCTGGCCGGGGGTCGGGGAGCTTCCCGTCGTCGTCGCCACGTCGACGCGGCCGCGGCGAGACCCGAGCGCCACGACCGTGCGCTCGGTCGTCCTCGAGCCCGAGCGCTACGCCGATCGCGGCGTGACGCTCACCGGCCGGTTCCGGGGCCGGAACCTCTACGGCGACATGCCCGAGGCTCCGGGCGAGAGCCGCTGGGACTTCGTGCTGCGCTCGGCCGACGCTGCCGTCTGGGTGGTCGGCAAGGAGCCGCGGGGAGACGGGTTCGAGCTCGATCTCCTGCGCCGCGCGGACACGGGTCGCTGGCTGGAGGTGACGGGGCAGGTCCGGGTGGAGGACGAGATGGTGCTCGTCGAGGCCGGCGCGTTGCGTCTGGCGGAGCCGGCTGCCGAACCGGAGCCCATCCCCGACGCCGCGCCGGCGCCCCTGCCGCCCCCCGTCGTGATCTTCAGCGCTCCGCTCGCCGACGACATCGACGTCCCGCCCGACACGACCGTCCGCGTGCAGTTCTCCCGGGACATGGATCCCGACTCGTTCGAGGGCAACGTGCGCGTGCGCTATCTCGGGGCGCCGGCGGCCGATGCAGGCACCGGGGAGCCGGCTTTCGATACGGCGTACCGCGGACGCAACCGCGTTCTCGAGATCCGCCTGGACTTCGAGCTCGAGGCGTTCCGCTCCGTGCAGGTCGATCTGCTGGAGGGGATCTCCGCGAGCGACGGCGAGCCGCTCGCGCCCTGGTCGCTCTCGTTCTTCACCGGGGGCTGACGGGGCCCGCGTCCAGCAACCGCTCGATCGCGCCCCGGGTGCGGGACACCAGCGCGTCCCTCTCGTTCGCATCCGTGCCCGCAGCCTCGATCGGGGGACCAAAGCGGACGCTCACCGTGACCGGCCGGATGAACGGGCTCCCCTTCTGCATCGCGGCCGCCGCTCCCTGAATCGCCACGGGAACGATCGTCGCCTGCCCGCGGATCGCCATCAGGAAGCCGCCCTTCTTGAACGGCAGCAGCGCACCGCTGCGGCTGCGGGTGCCTTCGGGGAAGACCATGAACGAATCGCCGCCGGCGAGCGCGGCAGCGGCGGCGTCGATGGCGCGCGAGCTCTGCTCGCGGTTGCGGCGCTCGATCGGCACGAACCCGACGAGATCGAAAGCGTTGCGGAGCACGGGGAAGAACCTGCGCAGCTCCGCCTTGTACAGGATCTTCAGCCGCGGATGGATGGACGCCAGGGCCATGAAGATGATGGGCGGCTCGAGGTTCGACGTGTGGTTCACGCAGTAGACCGCGCCGCGCGATTGCTGGATGTGCTGCCCGCCGGCCACCCGATAGCGGATGCCCGCGACGGCCAGTCCGACGCGGACGCCGCCCCGGCCGAGCGCATAGAGGATGCGATGGCGCCTCGACAGGGCGGCGAGCACCATCCCGACGGAGCCGGGCAGGAGCACCCAGAGCGCAACGCCTACGTACGCGGAAAGGGAGCGGACAGCAGCGATGACGCTGCGGAGCGGCTGGATCACCGCGGGAAATCAGTGCGGCACTACGATGCGCGTGCCGGCTGGCTGGTCGTCGGCGTCGACGCCTTGGCGGGCCTCGGCTTCGCCGCCTTCGCGCGGGCCAGTTGCCGAGCCCGGTTCGCGAGGCAACGGTCGAGCGCCTTCTCGACCCGGCCCTGGATGGCTTCGTTCGGTTCGCCCATCACCTCCGAGATCTCGGACACGACGAGGAACTTCGCCCGATCCAGCATCCGCTTCTCGCGGAACGAGAGGTTCTTGGACTTGCTCAGGTGGTTGAGGCTCTTGAGGACATCGATGACGTCCTCGATGGAGCCGGTTCGCATCTTGTCCGAGTTATCCTTGAAGCGGCCCTTCCAGTTCTGGTGATTGTCGATCTTGCCGTTGCCCAGCAACGTGAACAGCTTCTTCACCTGGTGGTCGGCGATGGCGTGCCGGAGCCCGACGGCTTCCACGTTGTCTACCGGCACCAGCACGATGGTGTCGCTGGACGTCATGCGGAGGGAATAGAATCCGCACGTCGTGCCCAGAATGGTCTTCGTTTCGATGCGCTCGACGACTCCGAGCCCGTGGTTCGGGTAGATGACCTTGTCGCCAACCTGGAATTGCACGTTGCCCCCAAGGGGATAGCGAGTGACCGCTAATTCAGCGCAGCATCGGTCATCATAGACCATCGCGCCCCCGGACGCAAGCGGAACTCACGTAGAATGAGCACTTTGCCATGGTTCGGAAGCGTGCCCGGGCCCCGCCGCGCGGCCTCGTGATGTAGAGTTGGTGCTTGCGGTGCCCCGGGGCGAGGGGCCGAAATCCCGTTCGAGTCCTTCTGGAGGCGACATGAGATCACGACGCGCCATGCCGTTGGTGCTGGCCGCGGCGCTTACCGGCATCGGCCTGTCGGGATTCCTGCCGGGACCGGCGTGGGAGGCGACCGCCGCGCAGGGCAATCGCAGCCTCGCCCCGTACGTCCCGACGCCGCAGGATGTCGTCGACCGGATGCTCGACCTGGCTGGCGTGACCGCGGACGACGTGGTCTACGACCTCGGTTGCGGCGACGGCCGCATCGTCATCACGGCCGCCCAGCGCTACGGCGCCCGCGGAGTCGGCATCGACATCGATCCGCAACGGGTGGCGGAGTCGATCGCCAACGCCGAGCGGGCGGGGGTCCAGCACCTGGTGCGTTTCATCGAGCAGGACGTGATGGAATCGGACGTCTCCGAAGCGACGGTCGTGACCCTCTACCTGCTGTCGTCCTCCAACGCCCGGCTGCGGCCGATCCTCACCCGGCAACTCCGGCGCGGTGCGCGCATCGTGTCGCACGCCTTCAGCATGGGAACCGCGTGGGAGCCCGACGCCACCGAGCGATTCGAGGACGAACGCGGCAATTCGCGGACCCTCTACCTGTGGCGGCACGACGGGACGATTCGGGACTGACGAGCCGCGACGGACGCGACCGGCACCGCCTTCCCTCCAGGCTCATGGTCACACGGTCCTCCCGGCAGGCTCGGCCCTGCGGGGCGAGGCGCGGGACCCGGACCGCGGCTGCGCTCGTGGCCGCGCTCCTCCTCGCGGCCGGCGCTCAGGCGGGCCAGGCTCCGACGGGCGAACGTCTGACCGACGCGCGCATGGTCGCCGTCGTGCCGCTCGCCAACGGCGGGGCCTCGCAGGACGACTGGATCGGGTTCGGCATCGTCGAGACGCTGCGGTTCGCCTTCCCCCAACTGGTACGGCTCGAGGACGCCGCCCCCGGGAGGCCGTCGCGCACTGTCGCCCGGATGGCGGCGGACGCCGGCGTGACATGGCTCCTGACCGGCGAATACGACCGTACCGCCGAAGGCCTGCGGATCGCTGTGCGGGTCGTCCACGCCGCCACGGGCGAGACGGTGGAGCGGGCCATCGTGAACGGCGCCGGCAGCGACCTGTTCCTGTTGCAGGACCGGCTCGTGGACCGCGTCGCGACCGCGCTGGCCGCCCTGCCGCAGCCCTCGCGCGCGGCGGCCGGGACAGCACCCCGCACCCCCGCGGAGCGCCTTCCGGCGGCAGCGCCGACGAGGGAAGAAGCTGCTCCGGCCGCTACCCCACCCGAGCCGCGAGGCGGACCAGCGGCGTCCGAGCTTCGCGCCGGCGCCGTTCCCGGCGGAGAGCGCGAGCCCGCCCCTGGCGCCTCCCGCGACGCGCCGGCCACCGGAGAGCGCACGGAGGCATCGGGCGCCGGGGCGCTCCTGACGGACCCCGCGTCCGGGATACGCGCCGCCGTGCCGCGGTCGGGCCTCGCAGGACCCGCGGCCGGCGCCGTCGGGATCGACGGACCGCCTCCACCCCGGGCCCCGGAGGTCATCTCGCGCGACGAGCGGGGCCGCGCCACGATGCGGGCGGTGCGCCTCACGGAACCGCTGACCCTCGACGGCGCGCTCGACGAGCGCGTCTACCGCGACGTGCCCCCGGTGACCGGCTTCTTCCAGGTGCTGCCGAACGAAGGCGAGATCGCCGAGGAGCAGACCGAGGTCTGGGTGCTGTTCGACGGCGTCAACTTCTACATCTCGGGACGCTGCCACAACTCGGTCCCCGAGTCCGAGTGGGTCGCCGACGACATGCGCCGCGACGGCCAGGGCATCGGCCAGTACTTCGGCATCATGCTCGACACGTTCTACGACCGCCGGAATGCGGTGTCGTTCCTCGTCAACCCCCTCGGCGGCCGCATGGACGGGGAGGTCACCAACGAGCGGACCTGGAACGGCGACTGGAATCCGGTCTGGAGCGCCCGCGTCGGCCGCTACGAGGGCGGCTGGTCGTTCGAGATGGCCATCCCCTTCCGGTCTCTCCGGTACCGCCCCGGCCGGGCGCAGACCTGGGGCATCAACCTCGAGCGTTTCGTGGTCTGGAAGAACGAGTACTCCACCGTGGTTCCGATGCAGGCCTCGTGGGGCCTGGGGGCCAGCATGCAGATGTCGGGGGCGGCGACGCTGGTCGGCGTCGAGGTGCCCGAACCCGGTGTCAACCTCGAGGTCAAGCCCTACGTCATCGCCGAGGGGAGCGGCGTGCGGGCCGGGGGCG
Source organism: Acidobacteriota bacterium (assembly GCA_026708265.1). Taxonomy (GTDB): domain Bacteria; phylum Acidobacteriota; class Vicinamibacteria; order Vicinamibacterales; family UBA8438; genus JAGWAJ01. Next base: position 8,072 of record JAPOVI010000071.1, on the reverse strand, counting down.
CGGGCTTCACCAACGACGCGGCGGGCGACGCCGGGCTCGACGTCAAGTACGGCATCACGGAGAACCTCGTCGCCGACTTCACGCTGAACACCGACTTCGCGCAGGTCGAAGCGGACGAGCAGCAGATCAACCTGACCCGGTTCAGCCTCTTCTTCCCCGAGAAGCGGGAGTTCTTCCTGGAGAACCAGGGGGTCTTCTCCTTCGGCGCCGAGGCCGGCGCCGGGCAGTTCGCGGGGATCAGCAACCAGCCCATCCTGTTCTACAGCCGGCAGATCGGGCTGCACTCGACGGCGGACGGACTGTCGCGCGAGGTGCCCATCACGGCCGGCGGCCGCGTGTCGGGACGGATCGGCCGCTTCAGTCTCGGCATGCTGAACATGCAGACCGGCGACCTGACGGCGACGGCAGGCGGCGCGCCGGGCAGCGGCGCGCCGGCCACGAACTTCTCCGTCCTCCGGCTGCGCCGCGACATCCTGCGGCGGAGCAACGTCGGCGTCATGTACACCGGGCGGTCGGACTCGCTGTACGGCACCGGCTCCAACCAGGCGTACGGCGTCGACGGGCTGTTCTCGTTCTACCAGAACCTGAACATCAACGCGTACTGGGCCGAGACGCGGACCCCGGGCGCCGGATTCGGCGGCGACGAGGCGAGCTATCGGGGCCAGCTCGACTACACGGGCGACCGCTACGGCGTGCGGCTGGAGCGGCTGTCGGTCGGGCGGGACTTCAACCCGGAGATCGGCTTCCTGCGGCGGCGCGATTTCGACGAGAGCCTCGCGATGTTCCGCTTCAGCCCGCGCCCGCAGTCCATCGCGTCGATCCGTCAGTTCTTCTTCGAGGGCCAGCTCGACTACATCACGAACCGCGCGGGCGTCGTCGAGACCCGCCAGAGCCGCGGCCGGTTCGGGATGGAGCTCGAGCGCGGCGACCTGTTCGACGTCGTCTTCAACCGGAACTACGAGTACTTCAACCAGCCGTTCCCGGTCGCCGGGATCTTCTTCGTCCCGGCCGGCGCCTACGACTTCGACGAAGTGGAGGTGGGCTACTCGTTCGGACGGCAGAACCGCCTCGCCGGCCGACTCTGGGTTCAGCATGGCGGCTTCTACGGCGGGACCAAGACGAGCGTCAACTTCGGGATGGGCCAGGGCTTCTTCGGGACCCGGCTCGAGATCTCACCGCAGCTCTCCTTCGAGCCGATCGTCTCGTTCAACCGGATCGACATCCCGGCCGTGGGCCCGGCGTTCGACACCGGGATCTTCAGCACGCGGGCCATCTACGCGTTCAACCCGCTGATGTTCTTCAGCGGCCTGGTGCAGTACAACTCGGCCGCCGACGCCGTCAGCATGAACTTGCGGCTGCGGTGGGAGTACAGCCCGGGGAGCGAGCTGTTCGTGGTCTACAACGAGGAGCGCTACGACACGATGCTGCGGCCCCAGCGGTTCCCGCAGCTCCAGAATCGCGCTCTCATCGTGAAGATCAACCGGCTCTCCCGCTTCTGATCGGCGCGGGCCGCCCCGCGGAAGAGGTGACGGGGCCGCTTGCCGCGACTTGCGTCTCTGCCGGCCGCCTTGTCTCTCGAATCTCGGTTGCGTCGTCACCGTGCCGGACCGGAAGCGAAGCGCAGCGTTCCTTGGTACAATCGGCTTCTCGGCCCGCCGCCGGAGTGGCGAAACTGGCAGACGCGCTGGACTCAAAATCCAGTGAGGCTCACCCCTCGTGTGGGTTCGATTCCCACCTCCGGCACCACCAACCCCTTCCCAACCATGCGCTCGTGACGCGGAGCCGGTCAGAGTCGTAGCGGTTCACCGACGGCGGCACGCTGACCCTGCTGGTGCCTCGGGGTGCGGCGAACTTGGCGCACACTGTCGGCGGAGTCGAGGGCGCCTACCTCCGTAGCGACCTGTTCGAGCGACGACGCCGACTCATGGATGCGTGGGCGCAGTTCCTGGCCGGAGGCGCCGCGAAGGTGGTCAAGTACATCTGCAACCCGCGACACCCGCAGCGCCCGTCGAGTGGACGCGGCGGAGTGCGGCCTGGATGCCTCCCACTGACGGGGTTCGGAGCCTGACGGTTGCGTCGCGGCACCGCCGGTCGGTGAACGAGGTGAAGAAGCCGTTGGCGGGCGAGGGTCTTCCAGCATCACCTTCGACTGGCTGAGGCCGACGAGCCAAGGGCCGCCAGGGAATAGAACGGCGACGACGTATCTGAGTGCCATCGGGTCGAGCTCCGGCGGAGGTGCGACGGGCGCCGAGCGGTTTGACGCCCGCGGCCTCAGTCGCAACGGGTCGGCCAGGGCGGGGTCGTGTTGAGCACGGTCGTGAACAGGGTGTAGTCGTCCCTGGTGTTCTCGCGGTTGTCGGGGCCGAGAATCCACGTAGGCACGACGAAATCGATCCGTCCGTCGCCGTTCACGTCCGCCGGCCAGGCGCCGTACCCGAACCACAAGTCCCGGCTGCGACGCCAGAACCGCTCGGGCGGTAGCGCCCGGAACTGGCCGCGGCCGTTGTTGCGATACGCAATCGGGGACTGCTTCCGAATCGGCCCCCAGGTGTCGGCCATCAGGAGATCCGGGCAGCCGTCGCGATCCAGGTCGTGCAGCACCATCGCCCCGCCGTTGTACAGATGTTCGCCGTTCGGGTAGCGCTGGGCGCGCGTCGTTCCCTGCCCCTTGATCCAGGTGTTGGTCTCGTCGCTGAACGTCTGGTCGCCGCGGTTGATGAGCGTCTGGATGTAGCGCCCGGTGAACGGAAGCACGCCCCTCTGGGCGTCCGTGCTGAGGTCGTTCCGGGAGTGATTCAGGAGGATGTCGAGCAGTCCATCGCCGTTGATGTCGAAGGTGGCTATCTCCCCGACGGCCGTGAAGCCGCGGTAGAAGCGGGCGTGCGGCAGCTCGATCCGCGACGGGAAGTGCCCGGTCCCGTCGTTGACCAGAACGATGTTGAACTGGTTGCGGGTGGATGGGTGGTCGTCGCGCGACTGCCCCTGGAGCACGTCCAGGTCCCCGTCGTTGTCGATGTCCGTGAGATGCACCCCGGCGAAGTACCAGTGCTCCTGCGGGCGGTTGAAGTGGACGTCGGGAGGGGCACGGTCGGGATCCAGCGTGAACGTCTCGTCGCCGTTGTTGACCATGACGTGGGGGCCGACGTTGGCGCCGCCGATGCTCTGGACCCACAGGTCCACATCCCCGTCGCCGTCGAGGTCGCCCGCGGCGGCCGCCTTGAGATGCAGGTCGGCGGGGCCGGAGTAGTCCGGGTTGGGATGCCGCCGGTTGTAGCGCCGGACGGCATTGGCGAGCGCCGGCGATCGGAACAGACGGCGCCCCCCGCGGCGGCTCAGGTAGAGCTGTGGAGGGTTGCCGATCCCGACGCTAGTGTCCCCCGCCACGTAAACCCCGTAGTCGAAGACGGCGAGGTCCGGCTGGCGGTCGTTGTTGAAGTCCGCCGCGACAACGATCGGTCGCCGCGCGCGCACCGTTCCCTGCACGAAACGCGCCGGAGCCGGCCGGAAACGGCCGTTTCGCGTGCCGAACAGCACGCGCACGACCGACTTCCGGAAGCGATCCTCCGGCTGTCCGTTCTCGTATGCCTCATGCCGGCCACCCACCACGAGGTCGTCGCGGCCGTCGCGGTTGAGGTCGGCAACCTCGAGCACGCTGTCATGGCGGCCGAGGTTCGGCGTCTCCACATGCTCGAAGGTCTGCGCGAGAGCCGGTACCCCAGCGGCGAGAGCGAAACCCAGCACCAGACTGACGGTCACGGCGCCTTCTCCTCGGATGCTTGCCGGTGGCGCTGCTGTTCGGCGGCGACGAGCGCGCGGATGCGCTCTATCTCAGCGCGCTGGACAGCAACCACGGCGTTGACGGCACGGGCTACGCGCTCGTCGACGCGGCGGTCGATCCGAGCGTCGAGCCAGGCGGCGACGATCGCGAGCACGGCGCAGTAGAGGAGGGCGCTGATGGCGAAGACCTGGAGACGATTCATGCTGACCCGCCCTCCCCTCGAACTTCGGTGATCTGGAGACGCAGGTGGTGAACTGTGTTGAACGGAAAGGCACGCGCTCCCGATGGTCCCAACCGCCGCCCGCCGGCCAACTTGTCGGCCGGCGCTCGCATCCGTCTACGCTGACCGGTCGGGCTGCGGGCAGCCTACCACAAGGGTTATGTACTGCCCATTTCGGACAGGCCCAAGTAGGTGTTCTTTTTGTGTAATGTGTTGGCGCTCCCGATCGAGCACTGATGGCCAGCCGTGCCGCGCGCGTTCTCCGTCCGGGGCGCGAACCCGACGCCGCCACCGGACGGTCGACGGTCGCAGCGAGCGTGCGGATCCCGGTGGAGGCGGGGCGCTTGAAGTCAGACGGGGCAGCGAGACTCCGAGATCCGGTGCGCTGCCCGCGCGTATCTCCAGTCTCAGCGCGGCCGTGTTGCGCATCAGTGCGATGCCTGGACGTCGGCGCAATCCTGCGCGAGACCGTCGAGCACCTGCACGACCTTCCGTGGCCCGTGGCCACGCTGGCGCCGCCATGCTGCTGACGACCGACACTGTCGTGCCCCTCTCATCACCGTGTCTCCTTGGCCCTTCAGCGACCCGTCACGAGCCGCGACCCGACACCCACAGGTCCAGCTCGCCGTCGCCGTCGATGTCGCCAACGGCCGGCGCCGCCCTCAAGTGCAGGTTGGCGGGACCGGAGTACTCGGGGTTCGGCCGCCCATATGCTCCCGCCGGACCGCGGCGGCAGCGCGTTGCTGCGCCGGAGCACGCCCTGACGTTGCTGAAGTACAGCTCCGGCGATTGCCGAAGCGCAGGCTCCGCTCGCCGACGTGGGTTCCGACATCGAACAGGGCGAAGTCGGGCCATCCGTCCTCATTGAAGTCGGCCACGGTGGCGCGTCCACCGCGCGCGTCCATCCGGCCCCTGACGCGCCGTGGGACGTGCCGGAAGCGACCGTCCTGCCGGCCGGGAACACGCGGACCGGGATCTGATCGTGGCGGTCCTCCGGTTGCCCGTCGGCCCGGCGGATGTCGCGGGTGCGGGAGCCGCCGGGATCGACGCCAAGAGGAGGAAGCGGCTCGCCGGCGGGCCCTGTCTCATGCCTGAACCCCGGACGTTCCGGCCCTCAATCGACGTTCGCGCCGACGGCCTGCACGACGGCGTCGAGCTTCCTCTCGATGCGGTCCAGCCGTTTCTCCACCCGGACGAAAAGATACGTCACCCTCGCTTCGAGCCGGTCGAACTTCGCGGCCGTGCGCTTCTCGCTGGCCTCCAAGGCCTCGAACAACGCCCTGACCCCTCGGCCGTTCGCGTGGATGGCCGTGAGCAGGTCGACGTAGTCCTGCCGCGTCGCCGACCGCCTGCGCACCGCCGTCGGCACGGCCACCGGTGCAGTGGGGCGGGGGCCAGGCATCAGTCGCACCGCACCGGGCCCGGTCTCGTGGTGTTGAGCACCGTGGCGATCAGGGTGAAGCCGTCTCGGGTGTTGTCGCGATCGTCCGGGCCGAAGATCCACGACGGCACGGCGAAGTCCGTCCACCCGTCCCCGTTCACGTCCGCCGGCCAGGCTCGGCCGGCTGCCGGCAGGGGACGGAACCGCCCGCTGCCGTCGTTCCGGTACGCAGCCGGGGACTGCGGCTGAATCGGGCCCCACAAATCGACCAGGACCAGGCGGAGGGTTCGTGCTGGGCCTCGACGAGGTTCTGAAGATGAGGGAGGAGCAAGACGCGCTGGTTCTCGCCCATGGTGCGGAACAGGGCGCAGAAGGACAGCTCGTGCGCGGCAAGCAGGTCGGCTGAATCTCTCGGGGTCACGAGGTCTCTCCCTCTCGCGGCCAAGCCTGCTGAGCTCGTTGCTGTCGCTGCTGCGCCGTTCCGTTTGCAACCACGAGGCAGCCTATCACGATGGCAATGTACTCTCCATGTTTGCCAGCTTCACCTAGGTGTTCTTTCCGCGTAGCATGTTGGCTCTTCCGGGCGAGCACCGATGGTCGGCGTGCACCGCGCGCGTTCTCCGCGCGGGACGCGGACCCGACGCCGCCACGGAACGCCGACGGTCGTCGCGAGCGGATCCTAGTGGAGGCGGGGCCCTTGAAGACAGACAGAGATCGGGACTCCGAAGTCCGAGCGTTGCGCGAACGCATCGCCAGTCTCAGCGCGGCCGTGCTGCGCATCAGCGCGAGCCTGGACGTCGGCGCCGTCCTCCGCGAGACCGTCGACAGGGCCCGCGCCCTGACCGGCGCCCGCTACGGCGTGATCACCGCCCTCGATGCGGCCGGGGAGCCGCAGGAGTTCGTCACCTCCGGACTCACCGCCGACGAGCAGCGGGAGATGATGGCGTGGCCCGATGCAATGCGCCTCTTCGAGCACCTGCGCGACCTTCCGGGACCGCTCCGAGTCCCCGACCTGCGGGCCTACCTGCGGTCGCTCGGCTTCTCCACGGACCTCGTGCTGTCGAAGACGGCCCTGCAGGCGACGCCGATGCGCTACCGGGGCCTGCATGTCGGGGACTTCTTCCTCGCCGAGAAAGAGGGCGGGCAGGCGTTCACGGCCGACGACGAGGACCTCCTGGTGCTGTTCGCCTCGCAAGCAGCCAATGCGATCACCAACGCCCGTGCGCACCGCGACGAGCAGCGGGCGCGGGCCGACCTCGAGGCCCTGGTGGAGACCTCTCCGGTCGGGGTGGCCGTCTTCGACGCCGGAACCGGCCATCCCGTGTCGTTCAACGGAGAGGCCCGGCGCCTTGCTGGCAGGCTGGGCGCACCCGGCTCCCCGCTGGAAGAGCTGCTGGGCGTGCTCACGTGCCGGTTCTCCGACGGGCGCGAGGTCGCGCTGGCCGAGTTCCCGATGAAGCGGGTGATCAGCGGCGCCGCGACGGTGCGCGCCGAGCAGGTCGTGCTGTCGGCACCCGGCGGCCGGAGCGTCACGCTGCTGGTCAACGCCACCCCGATCCGGTCTGCGGACGGCGCCGCCGTGTCGATGGTCGTCACCCTGCAGGACCTGGCGCCGCTCGAGGAGCTGGAGCGGCTGCGGGCCGAGTTCCTGGGGATGGTGAGCCACGAGCTGCGCGCGCCGCTCACCTCGATCAAGGGCTCGACGGCCACCGTACTGCGCGCCTCGCGGGTCCTGGACCCGGCCGAGGTGCGGCAGTTCTTCCGGATCATCGACTCGCAGGCCGACCACATGGACGGACTCATCGGCGACCTGCTGGATGCGGGGCGCATCGACTCCGGGACGCTGTCGGTCGACCCCGTGCCGGCCGAGGTCGGCGCGCTGGTGCACCGGGCCCGCACGACGTTCGTGAGCGGCGGCGGCCGGCAGACGGTCCGCATCGACCTGTCGCCGGACCTGCCCCCAGTGCTGGCCGACGAGCGGCGCATCGTCCAGGTGCTGAACAACCTGTTCTCCAACGCGTCGCGGCACTCTCCCGAGTCGTCCTCGATTCACGTCGGGGCGTTGCGCGACGGGGTGCACGTCGCTGTCTCCGTCGCCGACGAAGGGCGGGGTGTGCCGCCGGACCGGCTGCCGCACCTGTTCCGCAAGTACGCCGATGTCGGCGGCGGCGACGGCCTGCGGGGATTCGGCCTCGGTCTCGCCATCTGCAAGGGGCTGGTGGAAGCGCACGGGGGCCGCATCCGGGCCGAGAGCGCGGGGCTCGGGCACGGCACCCGGTTCACGTTCACGATCCCGGTGGCGGACGAGCCCGTGGAAGGAGCGGCGGCCCCATCACGCCGCCGGACGTCCCGCGGCGCGCGTGCGGCGCGTATCCTGGTGGTGGATGACGACCCGGAGATGCTGCGCTACGTCCAGGACGCGCTCTCCGAAGCCGGCTACACGCCGGTCCTGAGCGGCGACGCGGAGGAGCTGGCGGGCCTGGTCAGCAGGCACCGGCCGGCGCTGGTCCTGCTGGACCTGCTGCTGCCCGGGACCGGCGGTATCGAGCTGCTGGAGCGCGTGCCCGAGTTGGCCGACCTGCCGGTCATCTTCATCTCGGCCTACGGACGGGAAGAGACCATCGTCCGGGCGCTGGAGGCCGGTGCGGCGGACTACCTCGTCAAGCCCTTCTCGGCGGCGGAGCTGACGGCGC
>JAPOVI010000410.1 GCA_026708265.1 Acidobacteriota bacterium | reverse complement strand
GAGCGGGCCAGCATGCGGTTGGCGAGGGCCTGCTCGCGGGCCTTGGCGAGGGGGATCTCCTGACCCGACTCAGTCCGCGACCACGAGTCATAAGCGTCTATATCAGCAGCTTACGGTCCCATCTGAACAACGTCGGTCACTTCTGGACACCTCATGGGTGTTAAGCAGGGCGAAGACGAACAGGTTGTTGCCGCGGCTCGGCCTGAGCTCCGGGGTCAGGCGCATGTTGTCCTGGGAACTGAGCGACGAGCCGGTGCTGGCCGCGACGTACTGCACCCCGTCCACCGCGTAGGTGATGGGGAAGCCGGTGACCATCGAGCCGAGGTTGATCTCCCAGAGCACTTCGCCCGTCTCGTGGTCGAGGGCGCGGAAGCGGCCGTTCCCGTCGCCGCCTAAGACAAGGCCGCCGCCGGTGGCGACGAGCGACGTCGTGCCCGCCCGCTGCTCGTAGACCCAGGCGATCTCGCCGGTCTCGACCGAGATGGCCTGCACGGTTCCCACCTGCTCGGTGCCGGGCGCGATCTGGTCCCGCTTGGCGATCGCGTAGAGCCGGCCGCCGCGGGCGCGGCTCGCCATCATGCGGGCGCACGTGTTGCGCAGCGGGTAGTACATGAGCCCGGTGAGCGGGCTGTAGGCTCCCGCTTCCCAGTCCTTGCCGCCGGTCACGTAGGCGGGGCAGACGAGGTTCTCCTGCCCCTCGCGGGTGAAGACGAGCTCCGCGTTCTCGGTCACCGCGCCGGTCGCGCCGTCGATGTTCGACACGACGTTCTGGGCCACCGTCGGCGTCGCCCAGAGGAACTCGCCCGTCGCGCGATCGAGCGTGTAGACGATGCCCGTCTTGCCCGGGATGCCGGTCACCACGCGCCGTTCCTCGCCGGGGCGGAGCCGCGGGTTGATCCAGGTGACGAGCGACGGGTCCGGCCGCACCGAGGTGTCGATGAGTAGCCGCTCGAACGGGTGGTCGAGGTCCCAGTGGTCGTTCAAGTGCTGGTAGTGCCAGACGATCTCGCCGGTATCGGCGTCGAGGGCCAGCGTGGAGTTGTGGTAGAGGTGGGTGTTCTCGATGCCGCCGAGGAAGAACTTGGGGGCGGGCGAGGTCACCGACGTCCCGATGTAGACCAGGTTCAGTTGCGGGTCGAAGGCCGGCACCATCCACGCCCCGACGTGGCCCCGCTCCTCGAAGGGCACGTTGCCCCACGTCTCGTTGCCGGGCTCGCCGGGACCCGGAATCAGGCGCCGGCGCCACAGCTCCGCGCCGGTCGCTGCGTCGTGGGCGACGATGACGCAGGCGTGCGGCCCGCCCCGCGGGTCGCAGCTCCGGCCGGAGATCACCTTGCCGTTGGCGATGATCGGGCCGGAGGTCTGGTTGGCGGGGTGGACCCGGTAGTCGAGAATCTCGGTCTCCCAGACGAGCTCGCCGGTGGCGGCGTCGAGCGCGAAGACGTAGTCGTCGCCGCTGGTGTCGATGATCAGGTCGTCCCAGATGGCGAGGTTGCGGTTCGTGTCGACCAGGCTCCCGATCATGTAGTCGGCGAGGTCGTCCGGCCGGTCGCGGCGGTACTCCCAGAGAAGGTCGCCGGTCACGGCGTCGATGGCCTGGATGACGTCGCGCGGATTCGGCATGTACAGGACGCCGTCGCGCACGAGCGGCGTGCCCTGCTGCAGGCCCTCGCTCAACGCGCGCGTCCAGACCATGCGGATCCCGGCCACGTTGCCGCGGTCTATCTGGTCGAGGGGGCTGTAGCCCCAGGAGTCGAGCGTCCGCCGCCACATGAGCCAGTCTCCCGGGGGCGGATCCTGGAGCACCGCGTCGGTGACGGGCGTGATCTCCGCCGGCTGCGCCCCGGCCGTGGTCGCGCCGGCCATGGCCGACAGAAGCACCGTCAGCACCGCGGCGGCCGGCGCCGCGCCCGTGGCTCGAGTTCGTTCCTGCACTGTGACTCCCCCCGTCACCGCTCGGGCGGCGGAACCCCGTGAGCCTACCCCCTGCGGACACCTGCGAAGACATCGTCGACCGCCAAGCGAATCTCCGGTATGCTGCCGGCCACGACATCGTCGCCGGCGCGCCGCACGCGCTGGTTCGCGTATCCGTCGGGGCCGGGCTCCGAGTAGACGGTGACCTCGCGGGCGTCCAGGTCCACGAGCCACGTCTCCGGGACGCCCGCCCTCCCGTATCGAGGGACCTTCTCCTGCTTGTCGTAGCGCAAGGACGAGTCGGCCACCTCGATGACGAGGTGGATGTCGCCGGCCTCGGGATGCCGATCGGTGTAGAGACTATCTCTGCGCCGCGCCACCACCAGATCCGGTTGCGGTTCCGTGTGGTCGCCCAGTCGAATCGGATTCTGGACGCTCACGTACGCCTTGCCGGCCAAGCGCGTCACGAGAAGCTCCGTGAGACGGCTCACGACAGCCGCGTGAAGTGCTCCAATCGGCGTCATCTCCAGGATCTCCCCGTCGATCAGCTCCACCCGGTCGTCCTCGGTGAAGATCCCCGCCTCGCCCATGCGCGCGAACTCGTCGACGGTGAAGCGGTACCGCCTTCCCTCGGCGACCCGTTCCGGCTCTGCGGCTACCGCCATGATGCGTCCCTTCCGGTCTCGGCCCGGACCATGCCCCATCATAGCCCTCGCCGCGCGCGCCGACCGGTCGATATCGCCGCCGCCGGCGCGCGGGTAGAATCGGCCCGTCGGCTGTGTTCCGCGCGGCGCCGTGCCGCATCGGGCCGGCCGCACGGAGAGAACCAGCCACAGGAGCGCCGCCATGCATCGATACCCGACCGCTGCCTTCATCGTTCGGCTCGCCGTGCTCTTCGCGGCCGTCGCCGCCCTGGCGCCGCCCGCCGTCGAGGCGCAATCGCCCGCGGACGTCGTCCCGGTCACCGACGCCATGCTCCGGGAGCCGGCGCCGGAGGACTGGCCCATGTGGCGCCGGACGCACGACGGGTGGGGCTACAGCCCGCTCGACCAGATCGACCGCGCCAACGTAGGTGACCTGCGGATGGTCTGGACGCGCGCCCTGCACGAGGGGAGCAACCAGGGGACGCCGCTCGCGTACGGAGGCGTGCTCTACATGCCGAACCCGGGCGACGTCATCCAGGCCCTCGACGCGGCCACCGGCGACCTGCGGTGGGAGTACCGGCGGGACCATCCCGACGATCTCGAGGAGCACGTCATCTCGGTGCTCTCGCAGATCAACCGCAACATCGCCATCCACGACCGGTTCATCATCGACACCAGCGCCGACGACTTCGTGTTCGCCCTCGACGCGGCGACCGGCCGCCTGGCCTGGGAGACGGAGATTCTCGACTTCCGGACCCTGCCGGCGCACCAGTCGTCGGGCCCGATCGTGGGCGACGGGAGGATCTTCTCCGGTCGCGGTTGCATGCCCGAGTCGGGACCGAACGCCTGTGTCGTCACCGCCCACGACGCGGCGACGGGGGAGGAGCTGTGGCGCCGGCGCCTCATTCCGGCTCCGGGCGAGCCGGGTGACGAGACGTGGGGCGGCGTGCCGTTCGAGGAGCGGCGCCACGTCGGCGCCTGGATGGTGCCGAGCTACGACGCCGATCTCGACCTGGTCTACTTCGGGACCTCGGTCACGTCGCCCGCCCCGAAGTTCTTCCTCGGCGGGATCGAGAACACGCACCTCTACCACAACTCGACCCTCGCGCTGGACGCCGACACCGGCGAGATCCGCTGGTACTGGGTGCGGATCGAGAATGCGGCAACAAAAGCAGGAATTCTTGGAGCTTCGTGATCAGCGATATACCACGTTTCCGACCACGCACTGATTCCAGTCCAGAGCGGTCCATGACCGTCCAGCTTGGGTAACCGTTCGGTCAGCCCGGTAGACCAACGTAATCTGTGGTCGGAGGTATCTCACTCGGAAACTGCGGGCGCAACCCGATCTGCTACGCTCGCCAAGGTGGCCGCGCGGCGGCGGGCGACACGGCACCCGCCATCGCTGAGGAGGATGCTGATCGGGAGGACGCGCCATGCCGTACGGTCCGAAGGGCCAGTGGCGCCGGGCTGAAATCGGCTGCGCCGTCCAACCCGTGTCGGCGGCGGAGATCCAGCCGCCGCCGTGTCCGAAGTGCCGTGGGCCGCGTGCCTTCGTTGCCTTCGCACGGGTCGGATTCGTCGGGACGTTCTGCCCCATGCACGGCCAGATGGGACTGGCGGAGCACGAGCTTCCTGACGCATGGCCGTGCCCAACGTGCGGGTGGCCGATGTCGCCCGACAAGCGCCCTGGCGACGGCACCTACATCTACCGTTGCCAGCACGGCCACATCGAGCGCTTGACCGATCTCATTCGCGCGTCCGCGTAGGGCCGGACGATGGGTGCCCCGAACTGGGCGAACCAGACGACGATGGCTGGGCTGCGGAATACCGGGCCGACCGAACG
>JAPOVI010000043.1:3784-4487 GCA_026708265.1 Acidobacteriota bacterium | reverse complement strand
GCGGAGCCGGCCGAGGAGATCGACGCCGCGGCGGCCACGACCGAGCGCGACGAGTTGGCGGCGGAGTACGCGCGCGCCAGCTTCGAGGAGCAGGCGGGACTCAAGGACCGCGTGGATACGGCGCAGGCGCGGGTCGACGTTTCGGCGCGGGCCTAGGTTCGAAGGTCGCCGGCCTGCGGCTGGCGGCTGTGTTTCTCGGAAGCGGACCAGAAGGTCCGCGCACCCAGAGCACGGCCTTGCCGGTGGGAGAATCCCTACTGCAAGCCCATTGCTCGCAGTGACGCCATGTCATCTGCTTGTAGAGAAGTCCGCCGCACCGCTGCGGTTCTCTGGGTGCGCGGACCTTCTGGTCCGCTTGCCGCCGAAGGCGGCCAGGAAACGCGCCGCGAAGCGACGACGATAGCTCCGCCGCCACGCCGACTACCGCAACCTCCGCTCAATCCGCTCCAGCACAGCCCGAAGCGCCGCCAGTTGACGCGCAATCTCGTACAGGTTCCGCTCGATGCCGCGAGTGTCAGTCACATCTTCCTCCTGGGGCGGGTTCATTCCGCCTCTGGCAAGGGACGTAGCGAATTCCATGCCGGATCAAGGTCCCGCAACGGCACGTCCGCCCGCGCCCAAGCAGCCCCCCGCCGCTGCTAGACTCCCCCGCTCGGGAGAGGTGCTGGAGTGGTCGAACAGGGCTGCCTGCTAAGCAGTTGTC
>JAPOVI010000043.1:0-3774 GCA_026708265.1 Acidobacteriota bacterium | reverse complement strand
ATCCCTCCCTCTCCGCCACATGAGAGTTCCGGCGGCCGCTTCTGCCTTCTCCTCGCCGCCGACGCGCGTCGAGTACGTGCCGGGGGCACCTTAGCGGCGGCCCTCGTGAATCGCGGCGACGATCTCCTCGGACGTCATCCGGACGCGCCGCCACTGTCGACGACGCTTCCGGAAGCTCTCCACGGCCAACTTCCGAGCCTCAGTATCCTGAGTCGGTGCCGGAACCAGATGCGCGATGGTCTGGCCGTGACGTGTGATCGCTATCGTCTGGCCGTACTCCACAGCCCGCAGTAGTTCTGCTAGTTGGGCCTTGGCCTCAGTTGTGGAAACGTCCCGCATCGCACCGGTCATTCTGAGCGGGCAGCCTACCGTGAGGGCTGAGGGCCTTCGGCCTGGTCCGCGTCGCGCGGACGGTCAATTGACGACGCTCGCCGCCTAGCCAGCTAGTGGAGCCAACCTGGGCGCCTTGCTGCCCAAGCTATAGCTGGCTCGGCCACGATGCCCTCGGATCTCGCCCGGCGTGTCGTTGGGCGACTCCTGGTGGCGTTCACCGAAAACCGCGTCCGTAGGCGTCATGCCCCGTGCTACCAACGGCGCATGACACGACTGGCACTGGTTTTCTCCCTGGCTCTGCCGCTTAACGCATTCGCCGCTGAGCAGCGTCCGATTCAACCAGACGGCACGACTCACGTCGAGGGAAGCGTTCGTGACACGACGGGTCTGCCGTTGCCTGGCGCGATGGTCGAAATCGACGATTCCCTGGTCGCCGTTTCAGACGCCGAGGGTTTCTTCGAGATCGCCCTGGTGTCCGGTACGCGTTACCTGGCGGTCGTGAAACTCCCTGGGTTCGATGCACACGAATCCGTTCTCGAGGTGAGCGAAGGGGCGCGGCTCGACGTCGTGCTGGCGCTCAGCCCAATGCAGGAGCAGATAACCGTCACGCCCACGCTGCCGTCACCCGAGGAAGAGGTCGAGCGTCCTTTCCTGTTCCAACCTATCCAGGTCTACCGGACACCGGGCGCCGACGCCGATCTCTTCAGAGCCCTCCAGACACTGCCGGGTGTCAGCGCACCCGACGATGGCGCCGGTCTGTTTGTGCGCGGGGGCGACGTCAGCGAGGTGCTGGTGTCACTCGATGACGCGGTGATCGCCCATCCCTACCGAAATGAGACGCCGACCGGCGGATTTCGGGGCACCGTCGACCCTTTGCTCATATCGGGGCTCAACTTCAGCACTGGCGGCTTCTCCGCCCGCTACGGCAACGTCCTCAGCGGTGTCCTCGACCTGCGCGGGCTCGAGCGGCCCGATGCGCGGCAGACAACCGCGACGTTTGGACTCGCGGGCGTGTCCGCCTCCATCGCCGCACCGGTCGGCGACCGATTCGGGGTGCGAGGCGCGTTCAATCGAACCCTCACCCGCCTCCTCTTCTCGATCAACGGGAGCCCGCGCTCATTCGACCCGCCGCCCGAAGGCTGGGATGGGTCCGCCGGGTTCACCTGGAATCTGGGAAGAGGCGGTCGACTCAAGGCCTTCGGATTGGCGCAGAGTGACCGGGTGGGCGTCGGAATCGAGCAGGACGCGTTCACGGGGCTGTTGCAATCCTCGACGACTCACAGGTTCGTCGGCACGCGGTGGGATGGCCCGCTCGGAGGCTGGGCGGCCTCGGCGTCTTTCGGCAGCGACGACTACCGGCGCAGGACCAACGTCGGCATCCTGGACCGGACCGTCACGGACCGCGTGGCATCGTGGCGATTCGATCTCAGCCCACCACCGGCCGGCGCGTTCGAGTGGCGCCTCGGCGCCAACGGCTCTCTCACCGAGGCGTCGATCGCGGGACGCGTACCAGTGAGAGGTGGCGACCTGGGTGGCGTTGGCGGCGACGCCCGATTTGACGCCGCCGTCGACGACTGGTTTGGAGGCACATACGTGGAGCTCACGACACACGTCGGAGCCGTGTCAGCCACGATCGGGGCGCGCGCTGATCGGTACGGTCTGGCGCGCGCGACGACCATCGATCCACGGCTCAACGTCCGCATCGGTCTGGGCCGCACGCATGCGCTGCGCCTCGCAGCCGGCGTGTACCACCAGGCCCCGTCCCCCTCCTACTACGACCGCGAACGAGGGGCTGCGCACCTGCCGCCCATGCGGGCTCTGCACTACGTCGCCGGTTACGAGACCGGTCGCGAAGCGGAAGGCTTCTACCTTCGGGCGGAGGGGTTCCTGAAGACGTACGCCGACCTCCCCCTCGAAGATCACGTCCGAGGGTACACAGCCGACGGGTACGGCTCGGCCCGCGGGGTCGATCTGTTCGTCCAGTGGCTGTCAAGCCGACTCGAGGTGCGCGGCACGGCCAGCTGGCTGCGTGCCAAGCGACGATGGACGCCGGTCGATCAACGCGAGCGATACGACCTTCCGGACGGGACCTGGACACCGGACTTCGAGATTCCCTGGTGGGCCCAGATCATCACGAGCGTGCCCCTCTCGCACGGTGTGAGCGTGAGCGCCTCGTGGCGGACGGCCGCCGGCCGACCCCACACCCCGATCGTCGCCGGCCGGGCGATTGGCGACGGCTTCCTTCCCGTCTTCGGTTCCGTCAACTCCGAGCGTCTCCCGCGTTACGAACGGCTTGATCTTTCCGCAAGCTGGCTCGTACCGGTTGGCGACGGGGCAGTGATCCTCTTCCTGTCCGTCGACAACGTTCTCGGGCGAGCCAACTTCTTCGACTACGTCTACGCGCCCGACTATGCGTCGCGGCAGCCGGTCGTCAACGCCGCACCCCGTGCGATGTATGCCGGCGTTTCCATCAGGAGGTAACCGTGGCAAGTACCCACATCGTGGCAGTCGCACTGGTCGCAACGCTGACTGCACCAGCACTCTCCGTAGCCCAGGAGGAGGTCGCGTGGTCCGAACTCACCGAGCGGCTCGAACAGGCGGCACTGGCCGGATCCGGGCAAGAGCTCCGGGCCAGTCGGATCGATCTCCTCAGACAACTGATCCATCCCGCGGAACAGGCGCCCGGGCAAGCATCCGTGGAGTACGCGATCGCCTACGTCGCGTGGCGGTCGGCCAACCTGACGGATGTTCCCGAGCAGGAACAGGCTGACCTTCTCGATGACGCCGTGGAGCGCCTGGAGGCCCTGGTAGACGACGATCCGGAAGACACCGAAGCTCGCGCGTTGCTCGGAGCGCTTTACGGTTTGCAGATCGCGCGGGATCCGTCTCGTGGGGCCGAGTTGGGCGTGCGTGCCTCAGGCGCTCTCGACCGCGCCGAGGCGGCCGCGCCCGACAACCCGCGCGTCACGCTTCTGCAAGGCATCAGCGCGTTCCACACGCCGGTCAGGTTCGGCGGTGGCCTCGACCGAGCAGAGCGGCTGCTTCGTCGCAGTCTCGATTCGTTCTCGCGCGAGGCGCCGGACAAACCGTGGCCGAACTGGGGACGATACGACGCCCACGTCTGGCTTGGCCAGACACTCGCCCGACAGAACGACCCTTCGGGGGCCCGCGCCGAGTACGATGCGGCCTTGTCCCTGGCGCCCGATTCGGGGTGGGTGAAGTTCGTGCTGCTGCCGGCCCTGAATGGCGCCGATCGACCCTAGAGGTGTAGACATGGCACAGGCAATCGATCCGTCGGGAACCCACAAGCGCTACCGCTTCTGGCTGGTTGTCGCCGGCTGGATGACGGCTGCCTTGATCCAGGCGGTCGCGCTGGATGCGTCGGCGGCGGCGCCGTTCGAGGACGGCTTTCCGAACGGGATTTTCAGCCATGCGGTGCTG
>JAPOVI010000244.1 GCA_026708265.1 Acidobacteriota bacterium | reverse complement strand
ATCCTCAAGCCACTTGACCTGGCAGCTCAGCGAAACACACTTCCGCCACGGGCTGCTAGGAGCCACTGAGTTCCTCGCGAGCCTCCCTCTACGCACCCGCGGAGTTACGGCACGGGCGGTCGTCGGTTACTGCGACGGCATGAAGGTCCGAACGTTCGTCGGTGACACTCATGGTCAACTGAGCACGGAACCACGCGGCTCGCGAGAGTTCTATTGGGACACGGTGTTCGTGCCCGATGACCCGGCGCGCCCCCATTCCGAGCTCACGTACGCGGAGATCGTCGGCGACGGAGGACTGGGCCTGCCGTACAAGGTAACGCAGCTGTCACAATCGCGGAAGGCAATGTGTCGGTGCTTGGACTCGGTTTACGCGCAGGAACCCAATTTGCTGTGGCCGTAGTTGCCTGATGGATGCCGCACGTGCGACATAGAGGATGGACCTACATCGATATCGCGGCTGGTGTGCTGCGACGGCAACGGAAGCCTCTCAGCCCAGAGGAGATGGTGAACATTGCAACGGAGGATGGTATTCTGAGGAGCACAGCGAACACCCCCGCCTCGGCGATGCGGGCTCGGCTTTCGAGTGACCTCAGAACGAAGGGCTTCGAGTCAACCTTCCAGAGAGTCGGTCCCAACCGATTTGCACTTCGGGAATGGGAATGTCCGGAGTACTTTGCGCCGCCGTTCAAGAAGAGGCTGCCGGACGAGGATGTCGTTTGCGTTCCGCAGGAGGCGCTTTCCCTGGACGGCTGCGGGTTCGGCATTCGGCGAGAGTGGCGTGCGATCGAGGAGCTTCTTGAACGCAGGGAGACCTTGACCTTTGAGGCTCGTCGCGTCGCCGAGTACAGGGACGATATTCGACAACTCGTGGTGTACGTAGTCTTGCGTGATCATTTGCGACGAGTCGTCGCCGGAGGGATTCCGTCATTTGGGCATATTACTTGAGGGAGAACTGCCCCGCGATTTCGGCGAGGGACGCAGTAGTAGGGAACGAGCAGTTAACGACCTTCGGTTTCTGACGCCGGCAGAAGCGTGGAGGCGATTTCACGAGTTCGAGTTTTGGTCGCAGTTAGTACTCCGGGAACTGTACTCAGAACACTGCGTGCCGGTTACCACGGTGGTTCGGCCTCGGCACAGGCCGGGCAGGGCGGAGACTGTCGTCGTAACGGGCGAGATCGCGTCCGGGAAGACTACACTTTCCAGGCTCTTGAGCCAACATCTGGACTTCGGCGTCGTTTCGACACGGGAATGTGTGGCCAAGGTCATGGGAGTGCCCGACTTCGGACGAGGCGATCGCGGGGAATTTCAACGGAAGGCCGCCGAATTGGTATCTGGCGAAGAAGGAATAGAACGACTGGCGAGTGAGATTGCAAAAGTGGTCTGTGGCCTTTCTGGGCGCGCGGTTGTTGATGGTGTTAGACATAGGCGAACGCTGGAGGCACTGCGGAGGCGTTTGGGCGATGTGACGGTCATGTTTGTGGACTGCGCACGTGATGATGCGTTTCGCAACTACAGAAGGGCGACCGGACGGGACGCATCGGTGGCTGAGTTTCGGAACGCACGAGCTCATCCGGTGGAAGAGGAAGTGAGGATGCTCAGGCACGACGCGGACGCATATGTATTCAACGGAGGCAAAGCCAGGACGATGCTGGACGCGTGTCGGGGATGGTGGCTCGGCCCCAGGAAGAGCGAGCTGGAGAACCTATCGAGCGACGGCCGGAGAGCGTAGTGCCTGCCATTGAATCTGACGGGACGACTGGGCATGCCCCCCACTCGAATCCTCTCCAACGTCAACACCCTTTGACCCAGGGAAAACAGCGAAGGTTCGGGGGAACCTCGGGGTTGAGCCTACGCTCCTTCCTCTAGCTTAGCCGCTAGTGCGCGCAGTGCCTCGTCCCCGGTTCCGTCAACGTGAGGCGGTCGCTCGCGCCCGAGAACAGACCGCCGCCTCTCGCGCCCGTGCTCCTTCCGCCGATGCGGAGTGTCCGGGTCGAGACGTAGATCGTGTTGTTCGACCGCCACGACGGTCCGTTCACGTGCGGATGGTCGGACAGCCAGGGTCGCGCGGCAAGAACGCCGGCCGTGTCCGTGCCGACGGCAACCACCTCCGACACCTGCAACCAACCGAACAGCCGGTGAACGGGCGGCGCGTGTCGCACGTAGCGCCACCTGCCGCTCGCGGCCGGCTCGGCCAACTGGAACCATCCGAAGTAGAGGAAGACGTCGCCGGGGCCGACGCCCTCGCGCGCCAGGTGGCTCTGCGCCGCCCCGTGCTGCCCGAACACGGGCCGCCACCCCGCAGGACGTGGAAGCGCACCGGGCTGCAGGTCGGGATCGAGGTGACAACGATGGTCGGCCCGGACTCGGCCGCCGGTAAGGTCCTCCACAAGGGGCCCGAGCGAGCCGTCGCGCCACCGGACGTCTCGAAACCGCTTCGGTCCGTGGCGCGCGGGAATCGGCAGGGGCACGGCTGTCCCGTCCGGCAGGAGTGGGCTCGGCACGCCGCCGCTGCTGGAATCGAGTCCCTTGCGACTCAACACGAGCTTCATGGTGGTCGATTGCTGCCCCTGCCGGTTGACGACCGTCGGTCTCCCGCGCGCCGGCCCCGTCGCCCGGCATCCGGCGGGTGGCGGCTCGCGAGCGCCTACGCCGCCACGCAGGTGTCCACGGGCAGGTCGGTTCTGCGCGATCAGCGGCACGCCTCGGGGTGGCCGAACTTGCTTCATCGAGCGCCAGCGCAGGGGCCCGTTCCGCGAACTGATGGAGGAATTCGTGCCGCGCTGGCACGGGCAGGGCGACGAGCTGAACCGAGCTCCCCCGCGCAGGGGGGAGCGGACCGCTCAGGCGAGCATCAACCGTTCACCCTTTGGTTCGGGCACTGGATCGCCGCCCTCGCGGGCCGTCTCGATCCACAGGCGCATCGCCTCGTTGACTTCCCTGAGCGCCGTCTCCTGCGTGCGCCCGTGCGCCATGCAGCCCGGAAGCTCCGGCACTTCGGCGACGAACGCGTCGTCTTCGTTGCTCCAGTACAGGATGATCTCGTACTTGTACATCACTCCTCCCCGGCCAGCCCGTACTTCAACAGGATACGCCGCACCTGCCGGACCTGATACGGTTTCGCATGGTTGCCGTCTCGTTGCAGGTTGACCCGCTCGACGACGCCCGACCTGCTGAAGAGGTGATGGCTTCCTCGCGTGCGCTGCTTGAACCCGAGCGAGGACAGCAGATTGCGGAGGTCGTCGAAGCGGACGTTCGCGTCCGACCCGGCCCCAAGCACGTCCTTCAGAATCCGCTCGCTACGTGCCATCGACCGTGCTGTTGAAGAACCGCATCGCTCCGAGTATCGCACGCGGCCGGAGACGTGCCGCGGCCCGGTCGACGCGTCGCTCGGCGCCGTTGACGCCGACGCCCATGACGCCTACGCTGGCTCTCGTCGCCGCAGCCTACAGGAGAGATCCGTGAGCAAGCCGTTTGACAAGATCCGCCAGCGCAAAGCAGAGGATGGGCGTAGCGCGACGAACCCGCTCCGGGAAACCGCCCGATGTGACCGAGGGCGTCGTCCAGTGCATCAACGAAACCGAGGGTGACTGCACGGCCGCCTCGGCATCCCTGTTGGCGCGCTCCCGAAGGACGACCCGCCTTCGGCTCACGTCGCCGTTCGGCCCCGTGCCCGCGCGCGCAAGCCATCGAAGTACCGGCCATCCGCGGTCGACGTCGGTCGCGACCGCGCTCCGTCGAGCGACAGTCCCCGAAGGCGCTGCCGATCACGATCCTTGCGAATCAACTCCCGCACGTACTCGCTCGACGTGCGATAGCCGCGCGCCGCGACCTGCTCGTCCACGAACGATTTCAAACCGTCCGGCAACGAGACATTCATCGTACTCATCACAACCCCGTCCAATCGCGCCATCCACCCGCCACCGAATCATGCACCGATTCCCGGCCGCAACCCACATCGGTAATGGCCAGGTAACACTCGCATCAAGCCACCCCTCCCCGAGTATCGCACGCAACCGGAGACGCGTTGTCGCGGGCCAGTCGCGTCGTCGCACGTCGTCGCTCGGTGCCGTTGACAGTCGACGTCAAGGACGCCTACGCTGGCTCTGGTCGGCCCGGTCGACAGGGGAGACCCGTGAGCAGGGCGTTCGACAAGATCATGGCGGGGCTCGATGACGTTCTGGCGAGAACGCACGCTCGACGAGATCGCGGCCCAACAGGGAGTCTCGGTTCCGCAGCCGCTGGACGAGATGGTCGGCGTCGCCGCGAACCTGTGGGACGACGACGAGGACTTCAACCGCTTCCTCCGGGGACTCCGTGACCGCCGAGGGATCGTCGACCTGACCATGCGGATCAGCGTCCCGGAAGCACTGGGCGACGACTGAGGTACAGAGCCGCCGCTGCGTCAAGCACGAGACGCACGTTGCCGTCTCTCCAAGCGTACGGCGTTGACTTCCTCCTGAATCTCCACCGGCGTCATGGGCGGGAATCTCGCGGCAGCCAGCTCGTCCGCTGCCTCGAGGAGTTCGCCCGCCGCACGCCGGCGGAGCGCATCCCGAATCATCGCCTCGATCGCACCCGGCGCAAGGAGTCCGTTGCTTCTTGCCTCCTCCGCCAGCTTGTCGGGCAATTCGATCGTGAGCGTCGTCATCAGTCCTCCACTCCGGACAAAGTCCGCCTCGCGCTGGCCGCTGCTCATGTCGACACGAGACGCCGGAGACACGGCCGGACCCCTCATCTCCGCCGGGGGCTACCCTCCTGGACGTTGGCGTCGACGAGGATGCGGGCTCGACCGCCGCAGGAGCCTCATGCCTTCTTCAGTAGCGGGGCGTTCGTCGACACCGCCTGCGCCCCCCTGGAGTCCACGAGTCGGATTTCCTTCGTGATGCTGACACCCAGCGCACGGACGATCTCCTGCAAGCGTCGGTAGCTCGCCGAGACATAGCGCTCCGCCTCGTATCGCTGAATCTGTTGCTCCTTGACGCCCAGTCGCGTCGCGAGTGCCTTCTGGCTGAGTCCCGCGGCGATTCGGGCCTTGATGAGTCCAAGGCCCAAATCGTCGAACGAATCGACCGTGATGCTCGAGACCGCACCCCGCTTGAGGGCTTCGTACTCCCCCAACTCGCGCCGGAGGTCCGCCAACTGGCTCTCCAAGCCTTCGCGTTCGGCCTGCAGCAGGCGCGGATGCACGTTCGATCGACCTGCTTGCTCGTCCGGTGTGCGCTCAAGCGCCCTCTCGAACCTCTCAACTTCTGCGGCAGTGATTCGGTACTGTCGTTCGTTCGTGATCATCTCATTGCCCCAGGCCGCAGGGCCCGTTCCAGGCCCTCGAGGAGTCGGCTGATTCCTCACATCCCCCAGACGGTGACCGGCGCACCCCCGTCGGGTTCCTCCCGGCGGTAGACCTTCTGGTCCCAGGCTCGCCCCTTGGTGCGGTCGAAGATCACGAGGTGCCCCTCCGCCGCCGCGCAACGATCCATGTAGGCCCGCGTCTGCCGCAGGCCCTCGCGCAGCGTCTCGTCGAGGCTCCGGCGCAGCACCTTGCACTCGATGACCGCCTTCTGCGCGTTCAGGTCGCCGTCGCTCGGCCAGACGATCAGCAGGTCCGTGCGCATCCTGCCCAGGCCGTACTCGCGCTCGATCCGTCCGCCGCTGTTCACGATGCGCTGCAGGAACGCCTGGAGCAGTAGCTGCGGGCCGGCTTCCTTGTACTGGAAGCGCTCCACCCAGTGCTCCGAGTGCTCCCGGAAGAACGCCTGGAAGGCGACGAGCAGCTTGTCCCCCTGCAGCGCGCCGCCGGCGCCGACATACCAGGCCGGGTCGTCGGTCACGGTCGCCTGGACTGGGAACGTGAGCTCGCGCGGAATCACCTCCCGGTAGATCGGATTGGCGATCGCGATGGGGTCGTCGCGCCGCACGAGACCGAGATCGCGGACGTACTCGATGTCGTCGGCGAGGATGGCCTCCGCGGGCGGCGCCCCGCTCAGCAGCGGCTCGACCACGCGCCGCACGCGTTCCTCGTGCAGCTTGTCCGCGAGCTGGTCGAGATGGGTCTCCCGGCGGGAGATCAACTGCTCGCGCGCGTCCTGGACGGCGGCGGCGGTGATGGGACGGCTGCGGTCCCGGCCCGCCTTGTTGTCGAAGCAGGCCTCGTACGCCAGGGCGTTCACCAGCCACGGCTGGCCCTGCGTGAGGTCCCAGATGGCGGCTCGCGCCTCTGCGGTGAACGCCTGGCCGGTCTCGGCGGTGTGCTGCGCCAGCAACGACTCGACATCGGCCTGCGAGAAGTCCCCCAGCCGCAAGGACGCGGCGCGCACGTTGAACGCACTTCCTCCTGCGACGATCGCGTTCTCGGCGCCGGACCGGATGCGGTAGTCGCGCACGTCGCGCACCCCGCACAGGACAACGCTCTGCGGGAAGCGGCGCGGCCGCTCGGGGTAGCCGGCGCGGAGTTGCCGAAGCACGGCGAGCAGCGTGTCGCCGACGAGCGCGTCGATCTCGTCGATCAGGAGCACGACGGGCGTCGGGTTCGACTCGGCCCAGCGTGACAGGGTCTCCCGCAGTGCGTCGTGAGGGCCGGCGCGCTCCAGGATGCCGGGCCAGGTGGCGGCCAGCCATTCGTCGTCGAGCCCGTTGCGCGCCCCGGAGGCCAACGTGCTGAGGATGGCCCGCATCCCCGCCGCCACGTCTTCTCGCGCGGTCTGGCCGACCTCGACGTTGACGTAGACGCAGCGGACCTCGCCGGCGGCGTTCAGCTCGTCGCGCAGCTCCAGCAGCGCGGACGTCTTGCCGGTCTGGCGCGGCGCGTGCAGCGCGAAGTACTTGCGCTGCCGGATGAGCAGCCGCACCTCGTCCGCATCCAGACGATCCAGGGGCGGGACGTGGTAGTGCTCCTCGCGCCGAATGGGGCCGGCGGTGTTGAAGAACCGCATCGCTCTCAGGCGAGCATCAACCGTTCACCCTTTGGTTCCGGCACGGGATCGCCGCCCTCGCGGGCCGTCTCGATCCACAGGCGCATCGCCTCGTTGACTTCTCCGAGCGCCGTCTCCTGCCTGCGCCCGTGCGCCATGCAGCCCGGAAGCTCCGGCACTTCGGCTACGAACGCGTCGTCTTCGTTGCTCCAGTAGAGGATGATCTCGTACTTGTACATCACTCCTCCCCGGCCAGCCCGGACTTCAGCAGGATCCGCCGAACCTGGGGCACCGGATACGGTGTCGCATGGCTACCGTCCCGTTGCAGGTTGACCCGCTCGACAACGCCCGACCTGCTGAACAGGTGAGGGCTTCCTCGCGTGCGCTGCTCGAACCCGAGGGATGACAGCAGATTGCACAGGTCGTCGAAGCGGACGTTCGCGTCCGACCCGCCGCCAAGCACTTCCTTCAGAATCCGCTCGCTACGCGCCATCGACCGTGCTGTTGAATAGACGGCATCGTTCCGAGTATCGCACGCGGCCGGAGACGCGCAACGCGGGCGCAAGTCGACGCGTCGCTCGGCGTCATTGACGTCGACGCCAATGGCGCCTATGCTGGCTCTCGTCACGGCGACGCACAGGAGACCCGTGAGCAAGGCGCTCGACAAGATCATGGCGGGGCTCGACGATACGCGCGCCTACCTCGACGGCGACCGCGCCGGGTTCGCGGTGCACGAGATCGAGGTCTCCAATCCCGATGTCACCGCGATTCGAAGCAAGACTGGCCTGTCCCAACCGGCATTCGCGCGGAGCATAGGCATATCGCTGGGCACGCTCAAGAACTGGGAGCAGGGTCGGCGCCGCCCGGAGGGACCGGCGCGCGTGCTGCTGGCCCTCATCGACAAGCGGCCGTCGATCGTCCAGGAAGAGCTGGGTCGCTGAGCGGCAACGCACGCATGCCAGCGCCGCTCGCGATGCGGCGGGCGATCTGGCTCCTGCCCTCCGCAGCGGCTAGAGTCGACCCCGCCGACATCCCAGCTAGAGTCGCTGAGGACGAGAGTACTCGGGAGTTGGTCGGCGGACGCCTGTCGAAGGCGGAGCTGTCCGAGCGGTAGGGGCGGCACTTCGGAGCCGGCGCTGGCAGATGATCGGCGCCGGGGTCGACGGAACGAGTGGCCGCAGGCATGAGCGAGAGCCAGAACGTCGAGTGGAAGAGACGCTGGCGCGACGAGTATCTGCGCTGGATCTGCGGCTTCGCGAACGCGGAGGGCGGGGTGCTGGTCATCGGCCGGGATGACGACGGTCAGGTCGTCGGCCTTTCCCAGGTTCGCAGGCTGCTGGAGGACATTCCGAACAAGGTGCGCGACGTCCTGGGCATCGTGGTGGACGTCAATCTCAGGGCCGGCGCCGGCAAGGAGTACCTGGCGGTCGTCGTGGAGCCGCAGGCGCACCCAGTCAGCTACAAGGGCGAGTACCACTACCGTAGCGGCAGCACGCGGCAGGAGCTGAAGGGCGCGGCGCTGTCCCGGTTTCTCCTGCGCAAGCAGGGATTGCACTGGGACGGTGTCCCGGTGCCGCACGCACGCCTGGAGGACCTCTCGGAAGCGGCGGTGGACCGATTTCGGGAGGAGGCGCGGCGGAGCGGGCGTCTGGATGCCGCGCTGCTGGCCGAACCGACGCCGGCCCTCGTCGACAGGCTGCACCTGCGGGAGAGATCGCACCTGAAGCGGGCCGCGCTGCTGCTGTTTCACCCCGACCCGGAGGTCTTCTTCACGGGCGCGTACGTGAAGATCGGCTTCTTTCGCGACAACGTCGATCTGCTCTATCACGACGAGATTCACGGCGACCTGTTCGCGCAGGTCGCCCGGACGATCGATCTGCTGTCCACCAAGTACCTGCGGGCGGGAATCCGGTACGAGGGCATTCGGCGGGTGGAGTCCTTCCCCGTCCCCGGGAACGCGCTTCGCGAAGCCGTGCTCAACGCAGTGGTCCACAAGGACTACGCCTCCGGGGCGACCGTCCAGATCAGCGTCTACGACGACAAGCTCATGATCTGGAACCCGGGCCAGCTCCCGCCGGACTGGAAGGCCGAAGACCTGCTGGAGAAGCACGAGTCGAAGCCCTTCAACCCTGACGTGGCGCATGCGTTCTTCCGCGCGGGCCTGGTCGAGGCGTGGGGACGCGGCATCGACCTCATCCTCGCCGACTGCCGTCAGGCGGGGGTTCCCGAGCCCGAGCTGCGTTTCAAGCGGGGAGGCTTCTGGGCGGTCTTCCGTTTTCCGGCGGACTATCCTGTCCCCACCGGAGCGCCGAGAATCGACGGAGAACCGGCGGACTTGGCTGAACCGGCAGAGAAGCCGGCCGAGGAACCCGCGGGACGCGCGGCGTTAGCCGGGCATCCGGTCCTGTTCACCGACCTGAACGCCCGCGCGAGCCGTGCAGCGGCGAGAAGCACTACCCAGGAAATCGGGATCACTACCCAGAAAACCGGGGCTACTACCCAGGAAGGCCGCGCCGCTACCCGGAAACGGATTCTGGACCTGCTCAGGACCGAGCCGGCGATCAGCCGGCGCGTGATGGCCGAACGGATCGGCATCACGCCGGACGGAATCAAGTATCACCTGACCAGGCTGCGGGCGGCAGGGGTCGTGCGGCACGTCGGCCCCGCCAACGGCGGGCGCTGGGAGGTGCTGGAGTGAGCGTCACCGTCGGGGGCGGCCGAGTAACGCTCAGTCGAACGGCTCCCGTTCCTCGAACGGCAGCTCTTCCTTGCGCATCTCCTCCAGGATCGCCTCGACGTCGTCGGGCAAAGGTGCGCTGTTCTCGAGGTAGTCGTCCCAGTCCTTGAACATGGGGCTCAGCACCACGTGGCGGCCCTCGCGCCGAATCGCCACTCGGTCCGTGTCGAATCGAAACTCCTTCGGTAGCAGCACCGCCTGCGACTGCCCGGCCGTGAACACCCTCGCGATCGTGCGGCCGTCGCGTGGTCCGCGGGCGCCGCGCGCAACCTGTGTGGATCTCGTCACCGCGGTCCTCCTTCCAATGGGAAACCAATGCTTGGGGCGCCGGAGAGCGGCGCCCTCCTGAGCGTATCTCTGCGACAGCGCCGATGCGGCGGGCCGGGCCGGCAAGCTCACGCCGGCGTCGCCATCCTCCAGCCGCCGAACTCGCGCTCCAGCACGGCGGCGACGGCGAGCGCGACCTCGTCCTCGCCGGGCCGCGCGACGATCTGCGCCGCGAGCGGCAGGCCGTCGCGCGACAGGCCCAGCGGCACGGCGGCGGCCGGGAAGCCGAGGGCGTTGAAGACCAGCGTGAGGCCCAGGTTGCCGTACGGGCCCCAGGAGAATCCGTGGCGGCGCGCGGTGGTCGGGAACACCGGCAGGAGGAGCACCGCGCCGTCCCGCATGGCGTCGAGAAACCGGGAGCGCAGCGCGTCGAGCCGTCCCGCGCGCCCGAAGCCGAGCGCACGCACGAGCAGCCCGGAGGCGGAGATGTAGGCGACGGGCGCCAGGCACGCCGGGCTGACCCGCACGTCGCCGCTGCGCCCGCCGCGGAGCGCAGACCACACGGAGACGGATCGGTCGCCGCCGAGGGCGCGGCGGTGGCTGGGCAGGAAGTGGCGGTGCAGGAGGGCGAGGGTCTCGAGCAGCGTCCCCGTCAGGGGCAGCGCCGCGCGCCGCCGGACCGTCATCCCGGCCGCGCCGAGCACGCCCGCCGCGTCGGTCACGGCCCTCGCGACCTCGCGGCTGACGGGAGGCCAGACGACCAGCCGGGGCAGGAGCACCGGGCGACCGGCCAGCGGGGGCGCCGCCTCGCCCGGCACGGGCCTCCCCGACAGGACGCCGAGCGCGAGGTGCAGGTCCTCCACGCGGCGCGCCATCGGCCCCACGCAGAGCCAGCCGGCGATGGCGGCCGGCGCCCGCGGCACGAGCCCGTCCGTCGAGACGCGACCCGCGGTCGGCTTCAGCCCTACGACGCCGCAGAACGCGGACGGGATCCGGATGCTGCCCGGATGTCCGTTCCCAGGCCCAGGGGCGAGCCTCCGGCGGCGATGATCGCCCCCTCGCCGCCGGAGCTGCCGCCCGCGGACCGCTCGAGGCGCCACGGATTTCGCGTTCGGCCGAGGATGGGGTTGACCGTCTCCAGCGAGCCGCTCATGTCCGAGCAGCTCGACTTGCCCAGCACGATGGCCCCGGCCGCCTTCATGCGCCGGACCGCTTCCGCGTCCCGCTCCGCGACGTGCCCGCGCAGCCGGTCCGAGCCCGCCGTGAACCGCACGCCCGCCACGGCCAGCGCGTCCTTGACCGTGTTGGGGACGCCGTGGAGCGGCGGCGGATCGGCGGGCACGCCGACGTCGGTCATCCGCCGCGCCGTGCTCCGGGCGGCGTCGAACGTCGTGGTGATCAGCGCGTTGATGTGCGGCCCGACCTTCTCGATCCGCGCGATGTGGGCGTCGACGACCTCCAGCGGGCTCGTGTCGCCGGTGCGGATGCGCCGCGCCAGCTCCGCCGCGCCGAGTGTCGTGAGCTCGTTCATTCCGCGCGGAGGCTATCCACCGTGGTGCAGTGCGAGCGCCGCGAGGTGGAAGTCGGTCACCTGACGGTGACCCTGCAGGCGCGCCCGTGTCTCACCGTCCAGGGAGATGCGCGGCGAGATGTCGTCGGACCAGAAGGTGTGCCCTCCGGACTCGCAGAACTGCCGGAGGCGGCTCAACACTACGCCTGGAGTCGACGAGACGTTCCGATAGGCGGGGTTCGACAGCACGCGGACGCACCCGGCCTCCGTGATCGAGCAGGTCGCCCAGTCGGCAGCACATCTGGCGGCGAACCAGTGGTGAGCCGCATCGTGGTTGCCGTGACGGGAATCGAACAGCGCGACCAGGAAGTTGACGTCCAGCAGATGGCTCACGGGTCCTGGTCGCGGAGGCGGTTGACCAGTTCCAGATCCGCGGGCGTGCCTTCATCCTGGGCCGCCGCGCTCACGGGGAAGACCGGTACTCCGTTTCTGATCGTCGGAGCCCCGCTCGGCTCCAGCGCGCGGAGAATCAGCTCCGACGCGATGGCGCCCAGCGGCTTCCCGCGCTGTTGGGCGAGCTGCCGCACGCCGGCCAGCGCCTCCGCGGAGAGATTCAGCGTCGTTCGCATGCTCCTACCCTACCAGCCGGGATGCGGCGCATCAACGGACAGAGCCGCGCGGCGAGCGCCTTGGGCACGGTGAGCTCCCGGCGGGCGGGGTAGCATACAGGCGTGGCCAGGGGCGCGCGCCGGGGGGGACCGGCCGACGCGGATCTCCTCGAGTTCGCCGAGCTCGACGACGCCGCCCGGCCGGGGGCGGGAGCGCGGACGCTGCTGCGGTTCCGGGCCGACCGGCCCGCCCCGCCCGGCAGCCTGCCACTGCGCGAGCTGCGCCACCCGCTGTGGCTGCACCCGGAGGTGTCGGACCACCTGCGCGCGTGGACGCACCTCTACCGGCGGCTCGGCATCGTGCTCCAGCACCTCGCGGCGCACGGGCGCACCACCGTCGTCAAGGGCTGCACGGACGGGAACCGCGGCTGGCGCCGGTCGCCCCTGGGCGGCGCCAACGGCATGCAGTACTACCTGTGGTGGACGCCGCAGGGCAGCCGAGCGGCGAAGGCGCTGGCGCTTCCGGGGCAGGCCATCCTGGTGCGGGCGGTCCGGCATCACGACGACCACGCTCCCCTCGAGGCCGGCCAACCGAACGACTACCTGCCGCTCTCGGCACCCGACCACCTGGACGACGACGTCGCCGGCCGGCCCTGGACGGAGGCGCAGCTCGAGTTCATCGAGGACGACAGCCCCGTCCGGCTCATCCTGGGCCGCCCCGGATCCGGCAAGACGACGGTGCTGTGGCGGGCCGTGGAGGCGCGGAGCGGCCAGCGCGTGCTCTACCTCACGTGGTCGAGCGCCCTCACCCGCCACGCCGAGGAGCGCTTCGCCTCGTTCGCGCCCGCCGACGTGAAGGTGACGGCCCGCGACTTCGCGACGTTCCTCGGCGAGGCGTGCGGCGCCGACGTCGCGCGCCAGACCCTCGCGGCCAGCCGCGGACGGTTCGACGCCGCGGTCACGCGGCTCGGCCGGGACATGGCCGGGCCGTGGAAGACGCGGCTCGATGCGATGCACGCCGAGGTGCGGGCCATCCTCCTCGGACGCGCGATCCCCGGCGAGACCGGATCCGCGACGGCACGCGGTGTCGCGCGCCTGAGCGACGACGCCTACACCCGGCTGCGGGGCGACTACGACGGCGTGGGCGCCAAGGCGGCTCGGGCCCTGCTGAAGGTGGCGCGCGCCCTCCCGGCGGATGCAGTGCGGGCCGCGTTCCCCGAGCTCGCCGCCGCGGCGCGGGCCATCGAGCGGCTGCGCGACGATGCCGCTCCGGAGGGGTTCGACGCCTTCGACCGCATCGTCGTCGACGAGATTCAGGACCTGACCCTGGTCGAGACCGCCGTCGTCGTGGAGCTGTGCCGGGCGATCGCACGCCGCCTCGGCCGCGCGCCCTGGCTGCTGCTGGCCGGCGACGCCGGGCAGACCGTCCGGCCGACGGGGTTCGACTGGGGACCGCTGAACGACCTGCTGGCCCGCCGGGTCCGCTCGCCGGTCCGCTTCCGCCTGGAGGAGCACCTGCGCTGCCCGAGCCGCATCGCCGAGGTCATCGAGCGGGCGTCCGAGCGCTACGCCGACGTCGTCAAGGACGTCCGTCCGACGAAGCAGCACCGGCAGGTCGGCGGGCAGCACGTCGACGCCCACGTGGTGCACGTGCAGGTGGCCGACCGCGCCGGCGCCGTGCGGCTCCTGGAGGACCTTGCGGACGCGGACGACGTCGTGGTGCTGTCGCCGGGCAACGACCCGCCGGCCTGGGTGCCCGACCGCCTGCGCGACGCCGTGCTCACGCCGGCCGAGGCAAAGGGCCTGGAGTACCAGTCGGTCTGCGTCCTCGATCCGGGGCGGGTGCTGTCGAGCCTGCGGCCCCCGGAGGCGGCGTACGGGACGGCGGCGGAGCTCGACGAGCAGGCGCGCCGGACGGCCATCGACCACCTGCGCGTCACGCTGAGCCGGGCCACCGAGACCCTCGTGTTCGTCGACGTGGCCCCGGGCGATCGGGAGCGGGCGCTCAGCCTGGAGCTGCTGGGCGACGCGGCGCCGTACGACCCCGAGGACCTCGTCGATCACTTCGCCCACGCCGAGGCGTCGCCCGACGAGCGGGTGCTGGCGCGGACGAACGACGCGCGCGTGCTCATCGACTCGGCTCCGGGCCGGGCTTGGCAGCGGGCGCGGCAGGCGCTCCGGCTCCTCGGGGACGCGGACCTGCCGAACGGCGTCTCGGACCCGGCCGTGCGCCGGGAAGCCCGCGCGACGCTGATGGCGACCGCGGCCCGCCTCCTGATCGAAGGCCCTCCCGGCGGGGTGTCGCGGAACGAGGTGTACCGAACGGCGTTGGACGCTCTGATCGTGCGCGTCCTCCCGCCGCGGGACCGGCGAGCCGCACGCCTCGCCGCCGCCCGCGCCCGCGCCATCGCCGGCGGCGACGACGGGTCGGAGCCCGGCGGGGCCGGCGTCGAGGACGGGACGTACCCGCCGATGGTGACGGGTTTCGAGGCGACCCTGCTTCACGCGCTCGACATCTGGTCCGAGGACCGGGCCGGGCCGCCCTTCGAGCTGCTCGAGGCGGCGCGCGAGCTGGGCGAGGCGGCCGGGCCGGGCCAGGACTGGGCGCGCGATGCGCTGCTGCCGGCGGCGCAGGCGCTGCGCGACGGCGTGACCGCCGGCGCCGCCGATCCGCAACAGGCCGGGGCGTTCGCCGAGGGCGACGTGGAGGCGTGGCTCCGGCTCACCGGCTACAGCGGGGACGCGGCGGCCCGGGCGCGGACCCTGCGCACCCGGGCCTTCGATGCGTTGCTCAAGTCCGCGGGCGCCGACACGCCCGCCGCGGTGCGCCGCAAGCGCCGCGCGCAGGCCGAGTCGGTGCTGGAGGCCATCGCGTCCGACCCGCTGCGGCTCGGCCGGCTGCGCGAGGCGCAGGGACGGACGGAGGAGGCCGCCGCCGCGTACGAGCAGGCCGGGGCGTCCAAGGAGGTGCTTCGGCTGTGGCGGAACGCCGGCGCCTGGGAGCGCGCGGTCGAGCTGGCCGATAGGGAAATCCGCGACGATCTGCGGTGGCTCCTCGAGCTCGAGGCGCTCGTCGCCCGGCGGCCCGAGCAGCAGAACCGCCGCCTGCGGAACGGCGAGCGCGACCGCCTCGAACGGCTGCTCGACACCGTCCAGAAGCGGCGGCCGCGCAAGGCAGGCGGGTAGCGGGCTTCAAGCGCGGGTGCAGTGGTGGATCGTCAGGACGAAGCGCCGGAGCCGGTCGTTCTCCACAGTTCCTCGTCCGGCTTATCCTGAGCAGCGAGGGCCGACTCAACGTCCTTGTCGGCCTTCCACTGTCCCGCCACGTCACCCAGGTCCCGGCGCTTGCGCTGGGCCGCGGTCGCTTCGGCACCGTGCTTGAGCGCGTC
Organism: Acidobacteriota bacterium; assembly: GCA_026708265.1. Taxonomy (GTDB): domain Bacteria; phylum Acidobacteriota; class Vicinamibacteria; order Vicinamibacterales; family UBA8438; genus JAGWAJ01. The sequence continues at coordinate 38,722 of JAPOVI010000244.1, read as the reverse complement.
AATCACAACTGTAGCCTGCTTGCCGACCGCCGATTTCACCGCATCGTCAGCAGCGGCGGCCGGCCCGGCGGCAGGTGCTGGTCGAACGCGATGAGCAGCGTCGCGTCCGCTACGTGCCCGGCCATCAGGTCGACGAGGTCGACGAGGTTCGTCGTGCCGCCGACAGCCTCCACGGCGCCGGCGTAGGTGGCCGGGGTGACGGTGTGCGGGCCGAAGAGCTCGCGGCCGAAGGCGACGAGCGCCGCTTCCTTCTCGCCCCGCCCGGCGACCGATGCGCCGTCGCGCACGGCGTCGATGACGGCCGGGTCGAGGCCGTTCACGCGAGCGATAGGCTCGGTGAGGGTCCACGTGTACTGCACGTCGTACGCGCGCGCGGTCACCAGGGCCGCGAGGTCGAGGAGCGGCCGGGCGACGTTGTCCTCCAGCGACGCGCGGCCCGCGCCGTGGCCGCGGATCTGGCCGGGGCCCGTGCCGTAGGGGGAGAGCGTGCGGCCGTAGAGGCTGGGGGTGGCGCGCGTGATCTCGGCGGGCCGCGGCAGCGGCTCCAGGCGGCTGCGGGAGCGCGGATCGATGTCGTCCGGCGGCGTGAACGGGAGCGGCAGGAGCTGCGGCCAGCCGGGCGGCATCTGCTGGTTGAACGCGGCAAGGCGGGCCGCGGTGGCGGCGTAGCGGCCCATGAGGGTGACGATGTCGACGAAGCCGGCCTCGCCGAAGAGCGCCACGGCGCGGCGGTAGGTCTCCGGGCTCAGGCGGTGGGCGCCGAAGATCTCGCGGCCGGCCTGGACGATCGTCGCCTCGCGCTCGCCGAGGGCGGCGAGCGGCTCGCGGTTCCGCACGACGTCGATGACGGCGGGGTCGAGGCCGACGGCCAGCGCCTCGAGCTCGTGCAGCGTCCACTCGAAGGGCGCGTCGTGCTCGCGGGCCGTGATCAGGATGGCCAGCTCCAGGAGCGGACGCCCGGCCGCGGCGTCCCAGCGGACGTTGGCGCCCGAGCCGGCGGCGCGGATGGCATCGGCGGCCGCGGTCGGACCGGCGGCGGGGTCGACAGCGGGGATCGCGAGCCGGTTCCGGGAGGTCGGGTCGACGTCCGCGGGGAGAGTCGTTTCGGCCTGTGCGCCAGCCGGGAGCGCCGGCTCGGCCCCGGCGACAGTTGCAGCAACCCACTCCGATGCGCCCGTCGGGAAGGCCGTCACTGCGAGGGAGCAGATGACTGCCCACGCCCACACACTCCAGGCCCGGGTAGCGGGCCGTATCCGGACAAGCCGTGCGGACTCGTGCGTGCGCATCAGGTCACTCCCTCGTGTGCTTCCTCGCGGCTGGTCGCCACGAGCCCCTGCGGGCACGGATCGGCTTCACCACCAAACGTCCGAGGGGTTCACGCTGGCTCGGCCGCCGGGGTTGCCCCGGTCAGTCGCCGGCCGGCATGAACTTCTGCACGCGGCGGCCGTTGAGGGTCTCGCCGACGTAGACGTTGCCGCCGGAGTCGACGGCGAGCGAGTGCGTGGCCTCGAACTGGCCCGCCATCCGCCCGCGGCGGCCCGTCGTGCCCATCGTCTCCAGCGATTCGTGGCGCACCGTCCACAGCAGGTGGTTCCCGCCGTCGGCGTTGTAGATCCAGGTCTGATCGGGGTCGGTGGAGAACGCGATGTCCCACGCCGAGGCGCCGGCGGTCTCCCTGCCTACGAATCCCTCGCGGACGAAGGTGCCGTCCTTCTCGAAGATCTGCAGGCGGTGGTTCATCCGGTCGCAGACGTAGACGAGCCCCTCGCTCGAGAGCTGCACGCAGTGGACGGTGTCGCCGAAGATGGGCGACGGGTCCGCCTGCTGATCGTAGGCTGCGAGCTCGCCGTCGTCCGGCGGGCGGCCGTAGGCGCCCCAGTGCCGCTTGTACTCGCCGGTGTCGGCGTCGAAGACGATGACGCGCCGGTTGCCGTAGCCGTCGGCCACGTAGACCTCGTTGGCCTCGGGGTCGACGCCGATGTCGGCCGCGCGGCCCAGGCGCGTCGTGTCGTGGCTGCCGCTGAGCGGGCCGGCGCTGCCGATCTGCAGCAGGAAGGTCCCGTCGCGCGAGAACTTCAGCACCTGCCCGTCGCCCTGCCCGTTGCCGCCGATCCAGACGTTGTCGAGGTGGTCGACGAAGATGCCGTGCTCCTCGTTGGGCCACTCGTAGCCCTCGCCGGGGCCGCCCCAGGCCTGGACGACGTTGCCCTCCTGGTCGAACTCGATGACGGCGGGCGCCGGCACGCAGCACTCCGAGGTCGGCGGGTCGACGGCGGCGCCGCGCTCGCTGTCGGTGAGCGAGCGGGGCCGGTGCAGCACCCAGATGTGGTCGCGCGAGTCGACCGCCACCCCGATGACGTGGCCGAGCAGCCACTTGTTGGGGAGGGGCTTCGGCCAGAACGGGTCCACCTCAAGCACCGCCCCGGCGACCTCGCCCTGCGCCGTCACGCTGACGGTGGTGCTCTGGCCGTAGCCGAACGCGATTGCGAACGCGATGACCGCCCCGATGATCCACATGACGTGTTTCCGCTGCATCGCTACCCCCTCTTACCGGATCGGGTCGTCCAGCGTGCCGCCGCCGGTCGCGGTGTCGCGCGTGGCCGGATCGGGGCCGCGGCCCTCGGCGAAGGCCTGCTCCTCGATGCGGCTCCCCGCGAGCTGCCCCGGCAGGCCGTAGTTCCCCTCGTGGCAGCGCGGCTCGTAGTAGATGCGGTTCAACGTCCCGTCCTGCAGCTCCAGCTCCTGCCGGACCGTCCAGGGCCGCGCCCAGGTGGTCGGGTCGTCGACGGTGACGATGTACTCGAGCGTCGTCTCGTCCAGCCGGCGCCAGCGCTCGACCAGGTGCAGGTTCTCGCGCGAGCCGCGGTAGCTGCGCTTTTCGGAGAAGTTGCGCACGTCGACCACGAGCGTCTCGCCCTCCCAGCGGCCGCGGGAGTCGCCGAAGCGCTGCCGGATCTGCTCCGGCAGGTGCTCGCTGCCGTCGACGGGGATGTTGCGCTGCCAGCCCTGGCCCTGGCCGACGTCGTAGAAGATCGCCACCTGGCCGGGCGACTGCACGATGCGGCGGAAGCCGCCGAAGTCCGGCAGGCCGGCCCCCATGCAGCGCTCCGAGAGGCTGCGGTCCTCCGGTCCGTCGTTCCGGTTCAGCCGTCCCGTGTTGTAGAAGGGCGGAATCTCCTCGAACAGGGGCGAGGGGGGCGCGTACTCCCACCCGGCGCAGGCCGGCTCCTGCTGGCGGCAGGTCTCCGTGGCCTGGAGCAGCGCGAGCGCGAACTCCCTCTCCCCCCGCACGCGCTCCGCCGCCTCCGGCGTGTAGGCCGGAACACGACCATCGGGCGGGTCGATGATGAGCGACGTGCGGTCGCCCGTGGGCCGGATCGACTCGAACACCGCGTTGTAGGCGCCCCGGACGTCGCGCTCGGACCCCAGCGGCGCACGCTCGTCCCGCCGCAGCATCGCGCCGCGCTGCTCGTCGAGGGCCGCGCGCTGCTCGTCCGTGAACTCCGCGATGTCCGCGAACTGCGCCGGCCGCTGCAGCGGGATCTGGTACGGATCGTTCCAGATGCCCTGCAGATCCGGCTCGCCCCACGCGGTGCGGATCCCGCGCGCCGCCGACTGCGCCCCTGCCGCGGGCGCAGCGGCGGCCCCAGGCTCGGCCCCTGCCGCGGCGACCTCGACGCCGCCGATGGACGCCTGGGCGCCGCCCGGCGCCGATGCCAGGTTCAGCAGCCCGATCACCAACGCCAGCACCGCCGCAACGCCGATGAGCTCGACAAGTCGTCTGGTCATTGCCTCTTCCCCAACCGCGCCCAACCGTTCCGCGGGCCGACGCGCTGTGCCCTGCGGCGCTCGATGCCTGCGGCGCTCGATGCCCTGCGACGCTAGATGCCTGCGACGCTCGCTGGCGAGGGCGCTCGACGCGTCGGTTCAGGTACACCCCAATCGCGGGCTCATGTCAAGAAGGTGCCGTCGATCTTCGGGAGCGACTGGCGACCCAGGAGCTGCGCCATAGAACGGCGACGACTCCTGGAAGGTGGGTTGGGCGCCAGGCGAAGGCCGCAGCGCGACCTTGCGGTCGCGGCGACGAATGGCGGGCAGCGCCGATCGGCCCGACCGCGTCCCCGTCGGTACAATTGCGCCGTGACGGCACCGCACGGGACTCCGGGGCCCTTCGCAGGCCCGGTCGCGACCGCCGCGCTGGCGGTGGTGCTCGGCGCCGCCGCCGCGGCCCAGGAGGCGCCGCGGACGCCGTGGGGCGCCCCGGACCTGCAGGGGATCTGGGTCGGGTCCACGCTGACGCCGCTGGAACGTGCGCCCGAGCACGAGGGGCGCGCGTTCCTGACCCGGGAGGAGGTCGCGGACCTCGAGGCCGAGGCGCGCGCGCATGCCGAGCGCCAGTGGACGCGGCCGGCCGAGCGAGCGCCGGCAGGGGGGGACGTCGACTACCGGGCGGACGGCAGCCTCGGCTACGACGCCTTCTGGATCGACGAGGGACTCGTTTGGGAGCCGAGCGGGCGCACGTCGCTCATCGTCGATCCGCCGAGCGGCCGCATCCCCTACACGCCGACGGCGCGCGACCACGAGCGGCCGTACGGCACCGGTCCCTGGGACTCGCACCTCGACCTCGACACGGGCGAACGGTGCCTCGGCGACGGTCTGCCGCAGATCTGGTTCGGCGACAACCCGAACCACCAGATCTTCCAGACGCCCACCGTCGTCGTCATCGTGCACGAGATGTACAAGGAGCGCCGGATCATCCCCCTCGATGGCCGCCCCCCGACCGGCATCGTGCAGTGGAACGGGGCACCGCGCGGCCGGTGGGAAGGGAGCACGCTGGTGGTCGAGAGCCGCCGCTTCCCCGGCCGGCCCCAGGACCGCTACCGCCACATCTGGCGCGGACCCACCGCGAGCCTGCGCCTCGTCGAGCGGTTCACGCGGGTGGATGCCGAGACGATGGACTACGAGGCTACGATCGTCGATCCGACCCGCTTCACGCAGCCCTGGACCGTGCGCTTTCCGTTGTCGACGGACCAGGCGGGGCGGGGGCTGGCGGCAGGGCACCTCTTCGAGTTCGCCTGCCACGAGGGGAACTACGCGGTCGTCAACGTGCTCCGTGGCGCTCGGGCCGAGGACGAGCGTGTCGCCGATCGCTGATCGCTCGCACGCGTCCGGCCATTCCCTGGCGCCAGGCGCACGCGTGGAGCGCTACGGGAGGGGGTCGGCGACCGGAGCTTGCTGCCCCTCAGGATCAGGTAGTCGCCGTAGCGGAGGTGGCGTCTCGGCTGCGACGCCAGGCAGGTCGGGCGTGTCACTCTCCCGACTGGTCGCTGCCGGGCAGTACGACGCGTTCGATCGTCAGCAGTCTCTGTTCCACCTTGCCCAGACCGATCTCGACGTTGCGGAATCGCTCGTCCAGGCCGTCGAACCGGTTCTCGAGCCGATCCATCCGACTGCTCAGGCTGGCATTCAGGTCGTCGATCCGAGCATTCAGGCTCGTTCCCAGGCCCGAGGTCTGCGCGGACAGCAGTCCGGCAAGAACCACCCCGGTTCCGATCAACCACTTCGTATCGTTGCTCACCTTCGCTCCTATCCTAGCAGGGCTCTCCGGCCCACGTGCCGCCTCCCGGGTGATGCATGACCAGCGCCAGAAGTCGTCCGCCGCGTGGCTCAAGGTCGCGAGGCCGCCCCGACCGACTCGCACGCACCCGGCCATCCCTGGCGGCAGGCGCGGGCTTGGAGCGCCGCGGGATCGCGGTCGGTGAGCGGGCCCTTGCTGCCCCGCAGGATGATCGGGTAGTCATCGAGCGGGGGCGGCGCGCGCTCGAACGTCGCCGCCACCTCCTCCACAATCGCACGCGCGTTCGCGCACGCCGGCTCGAATCGCAATTCGCAGCCGCGCGCGAACGCGAGCGCGACCTCGACCCGGGCTTCGGCTGCCCCGGCATCGACGCCGGCTCCGCCCGACTCCGACAACACCGCCCGCAGGATGCCGGCCTCGTTGCACGCCCAGCCGGAGCCGCTGTTGCAGTGGCCCGACTGCCGGGCGGCCAGGTAGCGGCAGGCGTGGGGCCGGCCGTCGGCGCAGGCCTGCTGCCAGAACGGCAGCCACTGGCCCGGATGCCGGTCGCCGGCGCCGCCCGCGGCGCTCATCGCGGCGAACACCACGGCCCAGACGCCCATGTAGGCCAGGTGGCGCCGCCGCGGCGCGAGCGCGCGGCCGAGAGCCGCCGGGTCGAGGCGCCGCAGGGGCGACGAGCGGACGGCGCGGTCGATGGCGATGACCGACAGGTTCAGCAGCGGCACCTGCAGCAGCTTGTCGTAGAAGGTCGGTGCCCCGGCGCGGTCGAGCAGCACGTAGAGCGCGACCGTGCTCAGCCCGTAGAGGACGCCGAAGAGCAGGCGGCCCAGCTCCGTGCGGGGCGCGGTGGACGGGTCCGTGAACAGGAGGTGCATCCCGAGGAAGACGGCGATCGGGATGTAGGAGTCGTAGAAGAAGTAGACGCCGGTGGCCGCGAAGTAGAGCAGGCCGAAGACGTAGGTCGAGGCCACGGCGGCCATCGTCATCGTCGTCACGCCGAAGAGGTACTGGCCGGGGAGCGCGATCAGGAAGATCGCCAGGTACATGTGGGGCGGATAGAACTGCGAGATGGCGATGTCCTGGCCGCGCGTGAGGCCGCTCGTCCCGGTGGCGATGAGGGCGAGGGCGAAGACCGCGAGGGGGAACGACGCGGGGTTGAAGATGTGCACCCGGCGGCCCTCCCGCTCCCAGCGCAGCAGCTCCTTGGCCGCGAAGCCGAGCGCCACGAGCACGAACTGGAAGTAGAACCAGTCGTCCCCGAACCAGAGGAAGAGGTTGATGCTGAAGACGACGGGCACGGGGCCGAATCCGACCCGGTGCGCGTCGCGCCGGGACCAGCCGAGGAGCAGGTCGAACCCATAGGCGAACGCGAGCTGTCCGGCGATGAGCGGGACCGCGTCGTAGACCGGCGCCCAGTGCCAGCCCCAGTAGAGGAGCACGGAGGCCTGCGCGCAGGCCTGCAGGTAGTGCTGGGCGCGCGGCGCGAGCTCGATCGACCGGGGGCGGCCGCGGTCGCGCCGGCGCAGTGACGCGACGACCAGCAGAACGTTCCACGCGCCGAGCACGCACGCCGCGCCCAGGAACGTCCCGAGTAGTGTCGCGTTCTGGTGGACGCGGGGAAGGAAGGCGAGTGCGGCCAGGACGAGCGCCGGGGCGAGCGCCACCCCGAAGCCGGCCGCGAGCGAGAGCGGGACGATGCGCCTCGCCTCCGCCTGGCGCCCCGTCCCCGGCAGCCCCACCGTCCCGCCCGGCGTTGCCCGGGGAACCGTGTCGCTCGACATCGCCGCGCGGGAACGCCGTGCCGGCCCGCGCCCCGGACGGCGTCAGCGGAGCCGCACGCCGTTCAGGGCCGCACCGCTGCGAGGAACGAAGTCAGGAGTCTGCGCCGCAGCACGCGCCATGCGAACGCTTGCGGCAGCACAGACTCCCGTATCGCCCGTTCAGTGGCGCAGGCTCCTACCTGCCCGGCTGCTCGGGCCGGAGCTCGTAGGGCGCCCCGATGCCGGACGAGCCGAGGAACAGCTTCGTGCCGTCGGTGAACGTCAGGTCCCGGCCGTTGGCGCGGTTCGTGCCGTCCTTGGCCTGGTAGCCGTCGACGACCACCCGCGTGCCGGGCTGCAGCGAGCGTCGGGTGAAGCCGCGGCGGAACAGCACGTTCGGCGTGCCGCCCTCGAAGGCCCAGCTCTCCGTCGTGCCGTCCTCCAGATCCACCTCGAGGTGAATCCAGACGTGGGGGTTGACCCACTCCATCTTCGTCACGACGCCCTCGAAGTTCACGGGGCGGTCGGCGTCGAACTCGGCCGCGAACGCGTGATGGGCCTCGGCCGGCCCGTCGGCCCCGGCCAGCATGAGCGCGGCGCCCACGACTGCGACGGCGATTCTTGCTCGCATGATCTCTTCCTCCTGCTGCGCCGATGTCCTCTCGCTGTCACGCCCCGCTACTTGCGGTACCAATCGTAGAACGCGTCGCCCGGCGGCACCTTGCGCGTGATGTCGACGATGATCGTCTCCCCCTCCCAGCGCTGGACGAGCTGCTCCTTCCGCACGTGCCCGTACAGGAACTCCTCCACGAACTCGATGCAACGATACTCCAGGAGCTGCATGTCGGGCTCCAGGCGGCGGTAGAGCGGCATGGAGATGCGCCAGGGCTCCGTGAAGGTGTTCGGATCGGTGATCGTCACCTCGTAGTGTATGGCGTCGGCGGAGAGGAGGGTGAACCGCTCCTCCAGGTGCAGCGCGTCGCTGTGGAAGTTGCCGGCCCGGTCGAACCAGTTCTTGCCATTGAAGTCGGTGACGTCGACCACCAGCGTGTCGCCCTCCCAGCGGCCCACCGAGTGCCCCATGTAGGTCCAGTCGGGGGGTGGCTCCACCTGGTCGAGGTGGATGGTCCGCGCGGTGCTGGTGAACTCGAACGCCATCTGGATCTTGTTCGTGCTCTGCACGATCTGGTACGGGTACGGCATGTACATCGCGCGCGGGATCCCCGGCAGGTAGCACTTCAGCTCGGGGTCGCGGTCGATCCAGTTGGCCTGGTTCTCCTCCTTGATCGCGCGCGCCTCCGGGGTGTAGGGAATCTCCCCGTCGCCCTCCACGACGCCGAGCGAGCCGGGCACGCCGCCCGCCGCGCCGAGGGCCAGCACCGGCGCCGCCGGCACCTCGTTGAAGCCGAATCCGTAGGGGCCCGGCTGCGTCACCATGCCGGGCCGCGCGGCGTGGGCCTCGAGGTCCCAGTGCGCCTCGTTGTTCGCCTGCCAGATGCCGCTGAAGTCCGGCCGGCCGTCAGTGGTGCGGGGCACGTCCGCCCCCGTCGCCTGGCCGGTCGCGCCGGTCATCGACGCGGTGATGACGGCGCTCACCGCCGCCGCCGCGATCATCGCCGTGACTATCGAACCGCCGAACAGGAGTCTGCGTCGCACGTTACCCCCCTGACTGGAACAGCTGTCACCGCCGGAGCGGATTGACTTCCTCACCCGAGTCCGCGAAGCCCGCCGCGAAACCTCCGCACCCCGCGCTGCAGAGCGTGGCCGGGTCGGGGCCGCGGCCCTCCGCGAACGCCTGCTCCTCCACGCGGGCGCCGCGCAGCAGGGCCGGCATGCCGTAGTTGCCCTCGTGGCAGCGCGGCTCCTTGTAGATGCGGTTCAGCTCGTTGCTCTGCCGGCTGAGCTCCAGCGCGACGGTCCAGGGCGCGGTCCACGTGGTCGGGTCGTTCATGGTGACCACGTACTCCAGCGTCTCGGAGTCGACGCGGCGCCAGCGCTCCACCAGGTGCAGGTTCTCGCGCGAGCCCTGGTAGTCGGTCTTGGGCGAGAAGTTCGTGACGTCCACCACCAGCGTGTCGCCTTCCCAGCGGCCGCGCGAGTCGCCCCACCACTGCCGGACGTGCGGCGGCAGGTGCGGCCGATCGGTCACCGGGATGACCCGCTGCCAGCCCTGCCCCTGCCCGGTGTCGTAGAAGATCGACACCGTCTCGGGCGACTGCACTATCTGCAGGAAGTAGCCGGCGGCGCCTCCGAAGTCCGGCAGCCGGGCCGACATGCAGCGCTCGCCGAGCCCGCGGTCTTCAGGGTGGTCCGAGCGGTTGAACGAGCCTCCCGCCGCGGCGCCCGTCGCCGGGTAGAACGGCGGCGGCTCGTTGCGGCGCGGCGACGGCGGACCGTACTCGCCGCCCGCGCAGGAGGGCAGGTTGTTGCGGCAGACGTCGGTCGCCCGGATCAGCGCGAGCTGATACTCGCGGATGGCGTCGCGCCGCGCCTCCGCCTCCGGCGTGAGGGGCGGGATGCGGCCGTTCGGCGGATCGACGATGAGCGATGTCCGCCGGCCCATGAACTTGTGCGAGAGGAAGATGGCGGCGCTGTAGGCCCCGCCCACGTCCTGCTCGCTGCCGCGCTCCGCGTAGCGCGTGTCCTGCCCGATGATGCGCGCCCGCTCGCGGTCCAGCTCGGCCCGTTGCTCGTCGGTCAGGAACTCCTGGTCGGCGAAGCGGGCGGGCCGCTGCAGCGGGATCTCGTAGTCCGTCGTCCAGATGCCCTGCAGGTCCGGCTCGCCCCACGGCGTCGGCGTGGCCGGCTCCGCGTCGCTCCGGTCGGGCGGCTCCTGCACCTGCTGCCCCTCGACCGGCACGGGGGCCAGCCGCAGCAGCAGCGCGACGGCAACGACGGCGGCCGCCACGCCCACGAGCTCGAGCACGCGTCTTCTCATGTCGAACCTCCAGTCCCGTCCGTCCCGCGCCGTCGTCCTTCGCTACTTGCGGTACCAGTCGTAGAGCGCGTCGCCGGGCGGGATCTTGCGCGTGATGTCGACGATCATCGTCTCGCCCTCCCAGCGGGTCACCAGCGGCTCCTTCCGCAGGTGGCCGTACAGGAACTCCTCCGCGAACTCGATGCAGGGGTATTCGAGGACCGTCATGTTCGGCTCCAGCCGGCGGTAGATCGGCATGGCGATGGTCCATGGCCGGGTGAAGACGTTCGGGTCGTCGATGGTCACCTCGTAGAGGAACGCGTCGGCGCTGATGGGCGTGAAGCGCTCCTCGAGGCGCAGCGCGTCCGTGTGGAAGTTCCCGGCCCGGTCGAACCAGTTCTTGCCGTTGAAGTCGCTGACGTCGACCACCAGGGTGTCGCCCTCCCAGCGGCCCACCGAGTGCCCCATGTACGTCCAGTCGGGCGGCGGCTCCACCTCGTCGAGGTGGATGGTCCGCGCAGTCTGGCCGAACGGGAAGGACATGTGGATCTTGTTCGTGCTCTGCACGATCTGGAACGGATACGGCATGTACATCGCCCGCGGAATGCCCGGCAGGTAGCACTTCAGCTCCGGGTCACGGTCGATCCAGTTGGCGGCGTTCTCCTGCTTCGTGGCCAGCGCCTCCGGCGTGTAGGGAATCCGCCCGTCGCCCTGCACGACTCCGATCGAGCCGGGCACGCCGGCCGCCGCACCGAGCGCGAGGACCGGCGCCGCCGGCACCTCCGCGTAGGGGTACGGGTACACGCCGGGCTGCGTCACGGCGCCGGGCCGCGCGGCGTGAGCCTCCAGGTCCCAGTGCGCCTCGTTGTTCGCCTGCCAGATGCCGCTCAGGTCGGGCCGGCCGTCCACCGTGCGCCCCCCCTCCGACTGCCCGGCGATGCCCGCGATCGACGCCGTCACGACCGCGCCGACCGCGGCCGCGGCCAGCGCCACCGGAATGCTCGAGCCGTTCCACCGGTCCCGCATCGTCGTCTCCTTCGCGGCCCGCGGCGGCGACCGGACGGCCGGTCGCAGCGCGACCCGGAATCCCGCACGTACCCAGAGGGCCAGTCTACTCCTGCGGCGCCTTCTTGTCGTGGGTCAAATCGAGCCCGCGGGGGAGCACGCGACCGCCGGCGGTCGCGCGCGGCGATGGTATGGGGTGGAGCGCGGGCGCGTAGCGCACCGCCTCATTGCTCGGGCATGGACACCGATGCGGAGAGGGTCGGCGCGGTCGGCGCCGGCTCGGCCGCCGGCGGGACGCGCCGCGCCCGGAGCTCGAGGTACTTCCGCGGCCGGAACTCGAAGGCCAGGGGGAGGACGGGCTCGCCGTCGTCCGGCGCCCCGGCCGCCGCCGCGGGCAGCACCGCCCAGAGGCGGAACGACTCGATCTTCCGGCGCCCCCGCGCCGTCTCGATGCGGTAGTCGAGCCGGTGCACGACATCGCCGGCGCCGACCAGTCCCTCCTCCCGATGGGTGCGGGCCCGCTTGGCGTCGGTCCGGCATCCGCGACGGGCGAGAACGTAGAGCCCGTTGTCGTGCACGTAGCGCTGGCGCGCGTCGGGGCACCCGGCCCCCGACGCAACCGCTTCCGCCGCCTGGCGCAGGCTGGCCTGCAGAGCGCCCAGGAACCCGATCGGGCGGGCGTAGCGCGGCGGGTCGTTGACCAGCGTGCCGGCGTCGTCGGGCCGCTCCGCTCCCCAACGCGGACGCACCTCGTCGTACAGATCGCCCGCCCGACGCCACAGCCCGCCGACCGACAGCCGGACCACCTCGCTGCGCGCCGCGCCCGGCCCGATGACGGTGTCGAGGACGCTCACCGGCTGCGTGCGGCCCGGGTCGCCGTCGTCGAGGTTCCGCTCCGCGTCCGCGCGCGAGCCGGCGCGATCGGAAGAGACGACACCGAACTGCACCGTACGCCGCGTGACATGGTCCTCGATCCAGGCGGCCTCCCGCAGGAAGCCGAGCCGGTTGAGGCCGCGGGCGCGCTCGGGGTCCGATGCGGCGAAGAACTCGTAGGCGCGTAGCGTGTGGGTCGCCTGTCCGGTCGGGTCCGACAGGTCTCGCACCCGGAAGCTGGCCACCCCGACGGCAGCCCGATCGGCAATGGGCACCGAGCCGAACAGCAGGGGAACCCGCACCGTCGCATCGACGCGGTAGCTCGCGTGGACCTCGGCCCGCGCGGCCACGGCGGGATCGAACACGCCGGGGGCCAGCGTCTCGATCATCGGGGTGCGCAACTCGCCGGGCTCCCCCGCGGGCTGGCCGCCACGCGCCGGCAACGCGGCCAGCAGCCCCGCCGCCATCACGAGAAGCCCGAGCCTCGCCGCGGCTCGCATCGCATCTCTCCTCGCCGTCCGATCCGCCCTGCGCCGCGTCGCCGCCCGGCGGACCGTCGGCCTCGTCTCGTGCGCGGCCACCCCGCAGCCGCGGTCGAGCGCACGGTGCGCTCCGCCTCCGCGATCCGCTTATCGGCAGGACGTGCGGCTGCCGATAGCCCCAACTCAGTACGAATCGACCCGCTGGATGGTCTTTTCGTCACGCGCGCCCCGTCGCCGGCTTCGATCGCCACGGGCGGGTGACCAGCCGCCACAGGCCGCGCGCGAGCCCCGCCGTGAAGCCCGCGACGAGCCGCGGCATCGCGGCCAGGTCCTGCCGGAACGGCCGGTCGTCGTCGTCCCCCACGAGCAGGGCGCCGCGGCGCATGACGTGGAGGGTGAAGGCCGCCGAGACGACCGTGAACCCGACCGAGGCGGCCATGGCCCGGCCCAGACGCTCCGTGCCGCCGACCCAGTGGACACCGTACTCCAGGACGTGCGCGATGAACGGCAGGCCCGCCACCACGACCAGCGTCGCCGCCCAGTCCGGGGTGGCGCGCCGGAAGGCCTGCGTCACCGACGAGAAGAAGCCGGACGTGACGGCGCGGAACGCGAACTCGATGGCGAACGCCGCGGTAGCGGCGTCGAAGCCGGAGCGGACGGTCGCGACGAAGAAGAGCGCGCCGCGGATCACGGCGCTCATGACGGCCGACTTCCAGTTCCAGCAGGCGACGAGGTAGTGGCGGGGCCGTTCGGCCAGGTCCCGCAGGACGGCGCCGACCGTCGGGCGGATCGGCTCGCCCGTCATGCCGGTTGCCGGCCGCGCCGGAGCGGGGCCGGGCAGGGTTGGGAGGCCGCGATCGGCCGCGACACCGCGCTGTGGTCGAGCATGGCCATGAACACCGCGCCCTCGAGCCGGGCCTCCAGCTCGCGACGGTACGGCCCCTCGCCCACGATAACCCAGCTCCTACGACGCTGGTGCCGGCTCCCGCAAGACGCAACCTGTTGACATCCGATAGGATCCGGGGGCAGACTTGTCGAAACCCGATAGGTCGCATCAGGAGCCTCGTCCCATGTCCCGCACCGATCTCATGCGCGGCACCCTCGACCTGCTCTTCCTTCGCGCGCTCATGACGGGATCGAACCACGGGCTCGGCATTGCGCGCCGGGTCGAGCAGCTGACGCAGGGTGCGTTTCGCGTCAACCCCGGCTCGCTCTTCCCCGCCCTGCACCGGCTCGAGCAGAAAGGGTGGCTGACAGCCGAGTGGGGCCGTTCGGAGACCAATCGGAAGGCGAAGTACTACGAACTGACCTCCGCCGGGCGCCGGCACTCCGAGGAGGAAACCCGCAACTGGAAGCGCGTGTCGGTCGCGATCGAGCTGGCGTTGCGCGACGTGGAGATAGCGTGAGGTTCGGCCTCGCCGACCGGCCCGGGACGGACGCGCCGGAGGCTCCGTGAGCCACACCCGAGACATCGTCGCTCGCCTTGTGAACCTGTTCCGTCGCGGGCGCCTCGAACGGGAGCTCGACGCGGAATTGCAGGCGTACCTCGAGCTCGCGACCGCGGAGAACGTGCGCCGCGGCATGACTCCGAGGGAGGCCCGCCGCGTGGCTCTGGCGCGCCTGGGTGGGATGGAGGCGGTCAAGGAGGGGTGTCGCGACGTGCGGCACCTGTCCGTCGCCGACGGCCTTCGCCGGCACCTCGTCCACGGCTGCCGCCGGCTCCGGCTGACGCCGGGCTTCACGGCTGCGGCCGTGGTCACCCTCGCGCTCGGAATGGGCGGGACGACGGCGATAGTCACGCTCCTGGACAGTGTCGCGCTCCGGCCGCTGCCGGTATCCGATCCGGGCCGCCTGTACCGGATCGGGGACGGGGACGACACAACCGTCATCGGCCGCCACGGCCGCTGGGGAGTGTTCTCGTTCCCGCTGTACGAGCGACTGGCGGCCGGGGCGACGGAGTTCGAGGCCATCACCGCGTTCGACTGGGGCGGCTCGCTGATGAGCGTCCGGCGGCAGGGCGCGGAGGACACGGCAGCCAGGGCCCTGCGCGCGGGATACGTCACCGGAACGTACTTCTCCACGCTCGGTGTCGGCGCGCTCCTCGGCCGGGTGTTCACGACGGATGACGATCGGCCCTCGGCGCCGCCCGCCGTCGTGCTGAGCCATCGTACGTGGCAGGGAGTCTACGGGGCCGATGCGTCGGTGATCGGCTCGACGCTGGTGGTGGAGGGTCGCCCGTTCACGGTGATAGGAGTGACCGCGCCGGGGTTCTTCGGCGAGACCGTTCGCGCGCTGCCTCCCGACCTCTGGATCCCCCTGCAGCACGAGCCGCTGATTGCCGGGGCCGGCTCCCTGTTGCGGCAGTCCACCTCGCCGTGGCTGTTCGCGATCGGTCGTCTCCGTGAAGATGGCTCGATTGCGGGAGTGGCTCCCCGCCTCACCGGGATCCTGCGGCAGTGGATAGATCTCGAGGCCGACTACCCGGGCAACCTGGTGCCGGACATCAGGCGCGAGCTTTCCAACCAGACGATTCGCGTCGTGCCGGCCGGCTCGGGTATCGGTCTCGCGGGCCTCTCGCTGAAGGAACGATACGGCTCCAGCCTGCAGATCCTGTTCGCCATCTGCGGCCTCGTGCTGCTCGTTGCGTGCGCGAACGTCGCGAATCTCCTGCTGGCCCGCGCAGTCGCGCGCCGGGAGGAGACCGCCATGCGGCTCGCCATCGGCGCAACGCGGCGGCAGATCGTCGCCGAGGCGCTTGCGGAAACGGTGCTGCTCGGGGCAGCCGGAGGGGTCGTCGGGCTGCTCGTTGCCGTCGGCGCCACGCGCCTGCTGGTCGCGCTGGCCTTCCAGGACTCGCAACTCGTGCCGATCGTGGCGACGCCATCCTTCATCACGATGTCGTTCGCGGCCGGGGTGTCCCTCGTGGCCGGCGTCTTGCTGGGTGCCGCGCCGGCCTGGCTCGCCACGCGGACGGATCCCATCGATGCGCTGCGCGGCGCCGGGCGCAGCGTCGGCCATTCCTTCCGCTCGCGCACGGCGCTGCTGATCGTCCAGGCGTCGCTCTCGGTCGCCGTCGTCGCCGGTTCCCTGATGCTCGCGCGAAGCCTCTCGAACCTCGAGCGCCAGGACCTCGGCTACCCCGTGCAGGCACGCGTGGTGATTGGCCTGAAGCGCCTGCCGTCCACGTACACCGCGCAGCAACTGTCGGCCGTCTACCGCGACGTCGAGCGGCGGCTCAAGACGCTGCCCGGTGTGCGGGGAGCCGGACTCGCACTGCACAATCCGCTCACCGGCCACTGGGAGGAGTCCGTTCTGGTCGCGGGTCGCCCTCCGGGCGCGGGGGGCGAATCCACGGCGGCGTGGAACCGCGTCAGTGCCGACTACCTGCAGGGTCTGGGCCTCACGCTCGCCGGGGGCCGCTGGTTCCGGGCGACGGACGACGAGACGAGTGCCCCGGTCGCGATCGTGACCGAGGCGTTTGCGAGGCGCTTCTTCGGGGACGATGAAGACCCGATCGGGCAGCACTTCGGCGTCGAGCGGCCCGAGAACGCCGAAACGTACCGTGTCGTCGGCGTCGTGCGCGACGCCAGGCTCTCCCGGTCGGCGCTGTACGGACCGGCCGGGCCCACGTTCTACGTTCCCCTGGCCCAGAGCGTCGACTACGATACCGACTACCGGAGGATGGTCGAGCGGCTGTCCCATCTCGTCGAGGGCATTCTGGTAGTCACGGACTCCCCGCCCGGCGTCCTCGAGCCCGTGGTGAGGAGGACGCTGGCGGAGGCCGACCCCAACTTGGCGATCACGAGCGTCAGCACGCTGCAGCAGCAGATCGACCGCTCGTTCGCCCGCGAGCGGGCGGTCGCGGGCCTTGCCGGACTGTTCGGGATCGTCTCCCTCGTGCTGGCCGCGGTCGGCGTGTACGGCGTCGCGGCCTACATGGTGGCGCAGCAGACGAACGAGATCGGCATCCGGATGGCCCTCGGGGCGGATCGCGTCCGGGTGATTCGGCTCGTGCTGCGGCAGGCGTTCGAGCGCGTGGCGATGGGCCTGGTGCTCGGCCTGCCGCTCGCCGTCGGCGCCGTGCGCCTCATGGCCGCGCAACTGCACGGCGTGTCGTTCTGGGACCCCTTCTCCCTCTCCGTCGCCGCGGCTTCGGTTGCCGGGTGTGCGCTCGTCGCCGTCCTGATTCCGGCGGGGCGCGCGGCGGCCATTGCGCCGATGAGAGGCCTGCAGCACTGAGCCCATGGCGTCCGATCGAACCGCCGCGCTGTTCTTCGAGCTGTTCAGCGGGCTGCCCCGGCAGGGGCCGGGAACCGCGGCGAGCACGCGCCGGGCGCTCGGGCTCGTGCCCGCCGTCGGACCGGCGACCCGCGTGCTCGACGTCGGCTGCGGGACCGGCGCCCAGACGCTGGTGCTGGCCGGGAGCTCGCCGGCGCGCATCGTCGCCGTCGACAACCACTCCCCGTTCGTCGACGAGCTGAACCGCGAGGCGCGGGAGCGGGGCCTCGCGGATCGACTGGAAGCCCGCGTGGCGGACATGCGCGAGCTCGACTTCGCGGACGGCGCCTTCGACCTCATCTGGTGCGAGGGCGCCATCTACAACGTGGGGGTGGAAGCGGGACTGCGCGACTGGCGCCGGCTGCTGCGGCCGGGCGGGCACGTCGCGTTCACGGACGCGTGCTGGCGGAAGCCCGACCCGCCGGCCGAGTGCGCGGCGTTCTGGAACCAGGAGTACCCGGCCATCCGGGAGACTTCCGCGCTCCTGAACGCAGTCGAGGCGTGCGGCTACGAGACCGTGGGGCACTTCCCGCTCCCCGCGGCGGCGTGGTGGGACGACTACTACCGCCCGTTGCAGGACAACGTGACCGCATTCCGCCGGCGCTACCGCGACGCGCCGGACGCCCTGGAGCTGGCGGACCAGTGCCAGAACGAGATTGACATCTGGCACGCCTGTTCGGAGTTCTACGGCTACGAGTTCGTCGTGCTCCGCAAGGCGCAGTCGTGAGCGACGAGTTCTACGCGCGGCCCATGTTCCGGGTGCGCGATGTCGAGCGGGCTGTCGCCTACTACTGTGAGAGGCTGGGGTTCGTCAGGAGCTGGGACTCCGGCGACCAGCCGGTCATGGCGCAGGTGGGCCGCAACGGGCTCGACGTGATTCTCGCGTCGGGAAGCGTGACGCCGAGGGCCGGCGTGCCCGCGGTCCTGTGCCTGTCCCTTCACGAGCCCGGGAACCTCGAAGCCCTGCAGCGGGAATTCCAGGAGCGCGGGGCCCGGATCGTTGCCACCTGCTTCGAGGTCGCCTGGCAGGAGGGCACGCTGCAGCTCGAGGTCGAGGATCTCGACGGCAACGTCCTCATCTTCTGGGGAGAGGAACGAGGCCGGCAACCGGGATGACCGGCGGCGCGTTCTGCTCCTCGAATCGCTGAACGATCGGAGCCGCCGGCAGGTGCCTAGCCGGCCGGCGGCTCGTCGGGCCGCTCAGGGCAGCGCGAGCGCGATCAGCTCCGGCACGTCGCCCCCGATGGTCAGCGCGATGTACTGCCGGCCCTCGTGCAGGTAGGTCATCGGCGTCCCGATGGCGCCGGCCGGGAGATCGACGGAGCCGACGATCGCGCCCGTCGCCTTGTCCCGCGCCACGAGCCGCGGCCCGCCGTCCGACCCGCCGGCCGAGAGCGCGCTGATCAGCAGCGTCTTCGTAAGCACCGGCCCGCCGTGCCCCTCGCCGCCGAGCGGCGGCAGGTCGAGGTCGCGCAGCATCGGATGCCGGCGGAAGCGGTCGCCGTCGCCGTTCGGCCGCATCCAGGCGTGGTCGCCGGCGTTCAGGTCGATGGCCGTCATGCGCGAGTAGGGCGGCTTCAGGAGCGGCAGGCCGCGCGGCATCAGCGGCTGCGTCCCGCTGTCGAAGTCGGCCTGCGTGAAGTCGAGGTTGCCGCCCTCGTCCGGGTCCGGCGTGTAGTACTTGAGGACCGAGAAGCGGTTCTCGGACGGCACGTAGAGCAGCCCCGTCTCCGGGTCGGCCGCGGCGCCGCTCCAGCTCGCGCCGCCCGCGATGTGCGGCCGCTGGATGGTCCCCTGCAGGCCGCCCTCCACTGTGAGCATCGGCGGCGTGAAGAGCGGGCCGAGGCGGAAGTTCTCGACCGCCTCGATCGCCATCTGCCGAATCTCCGGCGTGAAGTCGACCAGATCGTCGATGCCGATGCCCTGGTACTCGAAGGGCGGCGGCTTCGTCGGGAACGGCTGCGTGGGCGACAGCACCTCGCCCGGCAGATCGGTGTCGGTTTCCACCGCGCGCTCCTCGATCGGCCAGACCGGCTCGCCCGTCGCCCGGTCGAAGACGTAGGTGAAGCCCTGCTTGCTCACCTGCGCCAGAGCCTTGATGCGCCGGCCGTCGACGGTGATGTCGAGCAGCGTCGGAGCGGCCGGGAAGTCGTAGTCCCAGACGCCGTGGTGCACGGCCTGGAAGTGCCAGACGCGCGCGCCGGTCTCGGCGTCGACGGCCACGATGCTCTCCGCGAAGAGGTTGTCGCCGAGGCGGTGGCCGCCGTAGTAGTCGCTGGTGGGCGTGCCCGTCGGGAGGTAGAACATGCCCAGCTCCTCGTCGGAGCTCAGCGGCGGCCAGATGTTGGCGTTGCCCGAGTAGCGCCACGACTCGTTCTGCCAGGTGTCGGCGCCGAAGTCGTCGCCCAGGGGCACGGTCCGGAACACCCACTTGACGTCGCCCGTCCGCGCGTCGACGCCCTTCACCCAGCCCGGCGGCGCCTCCTGGCGGATCACGAAGTCGGAAATGATGGTCGGCGTCAGGACCACGTCGCGCGCGATGGCCGGTGGCGACGCGACGCCGATGAGGTTGCGGCCCTGGTAGTTCGTCTCGCCGCGCACAGCGCGCGGGATGCCCTCCATCAGGTCGACGCGGCCGTCGTCGCCGAAGTCGCGGATCGGTTCCCCGGTGTGCGCGTCGACGGCCACGAGGTACGCCTCGCTGGTGCCCCAGAAGATGCGGGCGTCGCTGCCGTCGTCCTCGCTCCAGTAGGCGACGCCGCGCGAGCGGAAGGCGTGCGTCGGCTTCCCACCCAGGTAGGACTGCGGGTCGTGCACCCAGATCGTCTCCCCGGTGCCGGCATCGACGGCCGCCGCCTGGTAGAGCGCGGTCGACAGGTACAGCACGCCGTCGATCATCAGCGGCGTCGCCTGCAGGCCGAAGATCGACAGCCGCTCGTCGTCCGAGCCGATCGCCTCGAGGTCGACGTCGGCGTCCACCGACGCCCAGCGCCACGCGATGCGCAGATCGCTGAAGTTGCCGGCGTCGATCTGGTCCAACGGCGAGTACTTCGTGCTGCCGGGGTCGCCGGCGTAGCTGCGCCACTCCCCGTCGACGGCGCCGTACTGCGCCGCCGCCGGTGGCGGCGCGATGAGGCCGATCACGACGGCGACCGCGATGACGAGACCTGCGTGTCGAGCGGACATGGATACCTCCAGTTCTGCGCGGGCGTGTGACAGCCGCATCGCAGTTCTGCGGCGCAGACTCCTGCGCTCCGGCCGCCATCGTAGCAGCCTCGCCCGGTTCCGCGTCGAGCGTTCGCAGCCGTCAGTTGCCCCAGCCGTAGCCGACGCGGACGTAGTAGTAGGCTCCGTTGAAGCCCCACGGCGTGTACTCGCTGTACTTCTCGCCGACGGACATCGCGCGGGCCGTCACCTGCGGGTAGGTGTTGAACGCGTTCTGGCCGCCGACGGCCAGCGTCGTGCCGCCGCCGAGGGCGATGCTCAGCTCCAGGTCGACGACGGGCCGGCCGTCGAAGAAGCCCTGATCGATGCCGGCCGCCGGCAGGAACGCCTGCGCGAAGCCGCTGTCGTAGTCGTACCAGCCGCCGAAGTAGTTCACGCGGCCCAGGAAGGTCATCCGCCCGAAGCGCTGGTTGACGCCCACGTTCCAGCGGGTCCGCGGAAGGGCGTAGGCGAACTCCGCGAGCCGCCGATCGCCGAGGAGCCCCATCTCGTTGTCGGTCACCTCGGTGTCGGTGTAGTTGAAGACGGCGCTGATGGTGGTGTTGCCGCGCAAGGCGAGCGGCGTGAACGTCGTCACGAGGTCGATGCCCTGGGACGCCGTGGCGAAGGCGTTCGTGAAGAAGCGGAAGGTCCGCAGGTCGCGGGCCGAGTCGATGCCCTCGGCCAGCAGGCCGTCGATCTCCGCATCCGTCAGCGTGAAGTTGCTCGTGATGCCGATGCGGTCGGAGACGTCGATGCGGAAGTAGTCGGCGGTGAGGTTGAACGGCCCCGTGTCGAAGGCGACGCCCGCCGTGTAGTTGAGCGACTTCTCGGGCTGGAGCGGCACGCCGCCGCGGAGCGCGGCCACGGGCGAGATGGACGGGATGGTCCCGTTGTTCACCAGGTCGCCCAGCGCGGGGTCGAAGATGGTCGCGATGTTGAAGCCGTTCTGCTGGCCCGGCGTGGGGGCGCGGAAGCCGCTGCTGACGCTGGCCCGCACGAAGCCGACCCGCGCCGAGACCTTGCCGTTGGTCGTCGTCCCGAAGTCCTCGAAGCGCTCGACGCGCACCGCCGACCCGACGGTCCAGAGCCCGTCGGCGCCGTTCAGCTCGACGTCGCCGTAGGCCGCGACGTTGCCGCGGCTCCAGTGCCCGGCGGCCAGCGGCCCGTAGCCGAAGAAGCCGTTCGAGCCGGCCGAGAAGCCCTGGCCGCGGCCGTAGGGCCCCACCGTCCACGAGGCAGGCTCGCCGCCCCGCGTCTCGTAGCGCTCGTCGCGCCACTCCGCCCCCGCCGCGACGTTCAGCCGGTCGTTGACGGCATAGGAGACGTCGAAGTTGAGCCCGAGCTCCTGCTGCCGGTTGCTCCCGAGGTCGAACGCGGTCGGCGTGTCGTAGCCCAGCGAGGCGTTGACGGTGTTCTCGATGAAGAGGTCCGTCTCGTGCGCCCCGAACGACGCGCTCACGTCCCAGTTGAATCCGCCCTCGGTGAAGCCGCGGACGCCGGCGACGAGCGACATGTCCTGCGCCTCGCCCCCGAAGCTGGGGGTGAAGCCGCCCGGGAAGCGGCTGTAGAGAGTGAAGCAGTCCGGGTCGGCCTCGACCGCGGCGAGGGCCGCCGCGTCCGGGACGTTGTCAACGATCGGCACCGATGGGCAGCCCCCCGCGCCCGCGACGCCCGTCTCCGCCCAGCGCCGATCGCCCACCAGCAGGCTCTGCCCGCCGTCGAGGCTGAACACGCCGCCCCGCGTGTTCGGGTTGCGAAAGAAGAAGCCGCCGGTCACCCGCTTGCTGGCGTAGTTGGTGTGCGCGTAGGCCTGCACGCCGGCCGCCGACGTGTAGCCGAAGTTGCCGAACAGCTTGAGATCGTCGTCGATCGAGGGCGACCCCCAGATCTGCGGGGTGTCGGAGACGACGTGCGTGTTGCCGGCCGCGATGAGGGCCATGGCATCGCTCCGGGGCGCGCTGCGGTTGGTCGGGTTCGAGCTGCCGTACTCCAGGCTGAGGTTGGCGAACCCGGTCGCGCCGAGCGGCAGCCCCACGTTGCCGGCGACGTTGAACGCCTCGCCGTCGCCCGCCCCGAAGGCGCCGGTGTTGACCTCGAGCCCGCCGCCGGAGGCAGCGTCCTTGAGCTGGAAGTTCATCACGCCGGCGATGGCGTCCGAGCCGTACTGCGCCGCGGCCCCGTCGCGCAACACCTCCACCTGCCGCAGCGCGATGGCCGGGATGGCCGAGATGTCGGGCCCCTGCGAACCGAACGCGACGCCGTTGCCGCCGTGCCAGTCGATGATCGACGAGCGGTGGCGCCGCTTGCCGTTCACCAGCACCAGCGTGTGGTCGGGGGCCAGGTTGCGGAGCATGGCCGGGCGGACGACCGTCGAGGCGTCGGCGATCGGCTGCATGTTGACGTTGAACGACGGGATGACGGTCCGGAGCTGGTCCTGCAGGTTGACCGCGCCCTGGCTGGTGAGCTCGGTGGTCGAGAGGACGTCGACCGGCACCGGCGACGCCGTCACCGTCCGCGGCTGCGCGCGCGAGCCGACGACGACCGTCTCCTCCGTGAACCCGGCGAGCAGCAGGTCCACCTCCTCGGGCGAGAGCGCGAGGGCCTCGACCTCGGACGCCGTCATGCCGAGGACGCGCGCGAGCTCCTCGATCCGCGGGTCCGCGTCGGCCTGCTCTGGCGCCTGCTCCCGCACAGGCTCCTCCCCCGGCCCCGCCGCTGCGGGCCGCGGGCCCGCCTCGCGCGCGAAGCCCTGCCACGGCGCCCCGAGCAGGAGCGCACCGATTACCACCGCAACCGACGCCGGCCGCGCGCTCGCTGACTGCATGCTGGTCACGCGTCCCTCCTTACGGCCCGGCCCGCGGGAAGAGGTCCTCCGGCGGCCCGCAATTGGCAGTATCACACGTCTTCGACGCCGCGGGCCGCCGGAAAACCCGCACCGGTAGGGCGGAGCCGGGCCCGGCCGGGCCGGCTGCCCCCCCCGGCCCGGGACACCTGCCGGCCAACCGTCTATGGTTATGGACGGGCGTTATGGACGGGAGCAGACCATGAAGCGAACGGGGATCGGCACGTGGGCGGCAGCGGTGCTCATCTTCGCGGCGGCGGCGCAGGCGCAGGAGCGTGAGCCGGCCGACCTGCTGCTGCACGGCGGGAAGGTCTTCAGCGCCGACGCGCTGCTCTCGACCTACTCCGCGGTGGCGGTGCGCGACGGGCGCATCGTGGGGCTCGGCTGGGACGGCCTCGCCCGCCGGTTCGACGCGGCACGGACGATCGACCTCGCGGGGCGGCTCGTGGTGCCGGGGTTCATCGACACGCACGTCCACGTCAGCGGCGACGCGGAGCGCTGGGTCGACCTGGCGGGCCTCGAGAACATCGCCGAGCTGAAGGCGCGGGTGACGCGGAAGGCCGAGCAGCTCGGCTCGGGCGAGTGGATCACGGGCTACGGCTGGTCCGAGGACGAGCTGGCCGAGCAGCGCCGGCCGCTGCGCTGGGACCTCGACGACGCGGCGCCGGCCAACCCCGTCATCCTCACGCGCGCCGGCGCCCACAGCTCGGCGGCGAGCTCGCTGGCCCTCGAAGCGGCCGGGCTGACGCCGGACACCGCGACCCCGCCCGGCGGCATCATCGAGGTGGACGACGAGGGCCGCATGAACGGCATCCTGCGCGAGGGCGCGCAGTACCTCGTGAGCCGGCTCGTCCCCGACGCGACGTCGGAGGAGCTCCGGGCGAGCTTCGTCGACAACCTCCGCGGCCTGCTCGCGCTCGGGATCACCAGCATCATCCAGGCCGGGGTCGACATCGAGGGCTACGCGGAGTGGGAGAGGGTCTACGCCGCGCACGCCGGCGAGCTGCCGCGCGCGGCGGTGCAGCTCCGCGTGCCCCCGGACCCGCCGCAGGCCATCGACATGCTGCGGCGCTTCGGGCGCAGGACCGGCGCCGGCGACGAGTGGCTGCGCGTGGGCGCGGTGAAGTTCTTCGTCGACGGCGGCTTCAGCGGCGCCGCCGCCTGGACCCTGGAGCCCTACAAGGGGCAGCCCGACTACTACGGCAGCGGCCCGCTGATCGACGAGGCCGGGCTGCTCGAGATCT
The DNA here is from genome assembly GCA_026708265.1 of Acidobacteriota bacterium. Classification (GTDB taxonomy): domain Bacteria; phylum Acidobacteriota; class Vicinamibacteria; order Vicinamibacterales; family UBA8438; genus JAGWAJ01. The sequence continues at coordinate 14,536 of JAPOVI010000244.1, read as the reverse complement.
CGCGCACCGCGCACGACATGGGCTGGCAGCTCGGCTTCCACGCCATCGGGGATGCCGCGATCAAGATGACGATAGACGCCTGGTCGCGGATGCTCGAAGCCGCGCCCCGCGCCGACCACCGCCACTTCCTCAACCACTTCACGGTGACGCCGCCCGCCGAGACGATGCAGCGGATGGCGGACTGGAACATCCACATCGCGCAGCAGCCCAACTTCACCTTCACCATCGACGGACGATACGCGGAGCACCTCGCCGGCGAGCGCTACCAGACGAACAACCCGCTGCGCACGCCGATGCGCCACGGCGTCGTCGTCGCGCTCGGCAGCGACATCCTGCCGTTCGGGCCGCTCGTAGGTTTGCAGGCCGCGGTGACGCGTCGCGGGATGAGCGGCGCCGTGGTCGGACCGGGCGAGGCGCTGACGATGCCCGAGGCGCTCGTCGGCTACACCCGCGTGGCCGCGCACCTCACGTTCGAGGAGGACGAGAAGGGCACAATCGAGGTCGGAAAGCTGGCCGACCTCGTGGTCCTGTCGCAGGACCTGCTGACGATCGACCCGGAGCGGACGACCGACACCGAGGTCGACCTGACGGTGCTCGGCGGCCGCGTGGTCCACGAACGATAGGCGCGCCTGGAGAGATGCGGGCTCCCCACCGCCGCCGACCGCGAACGCGTCGGATCGTGCTACGAACTGACCCTGCCGCGATGAACGGATTGGCGGAACAGGCGCAGTACGTTGGCAGCCCGGAGCACAAGGACGTCCCGAGCTTCGCAGGCCCGCCGCGCCTGCGTGCCGACGCTTCGTGCTGCCCGCGAGGCCTCGCGGACGGCCAACAGATGATCACCGAATGGCTGCGCGAGGCAATCCGTCGAGGCGCTACGGGAACTCCGTGGGAGGGGGCATTTCCTCGCTACGTGTGGTACAAGCACGAGGAGACGGTCTTCGAGGGCCGTCTGGTGAACCGGACGACCGGCGAGTACAAGGGGTACCCACTCGAGCGAAACGAGTGGCCGGACGGCATTGAGGAGATATATGCCGATCACGTTCGAGACTGAATGGGTGGCGGCCGAGGAGGTCAAGGGGCCGGAGCTGGCCTCGACCTGGGCATCCCTGCTGATTCGAGTCGACGACTCCGTGGTCACCCGTGTCCTGGATCGGCGAGCGCAGACCGTGCGCGATCACGTATACGTGCCGCTCTACCCGCTTGCGGAATCGCTCGTCACGAACTGGTGGTTCCTGCTGCACGAGGTCGGCAACCCTGCGAAGGACGACGACGAAGCGTTCATACGGCGACATGCCCTCGTGTCCATCAGGGACGGGTACGCGTTCCCGAAGCTCCAGGCGACCTCGTCTGGAAGTCGGATCCTCCTGACTTGGACGGCCGATTCGCCCCGCTGGGCCGAGCTCGACTACCAGGGTGAGAATCGGATCTGGGTCGACAGGATTGAGTTTCGTGAGACGTGCACGGATCTCGTGGATCGGGTAGTTCGGAGACTCATGGCTTTCGGGATTGAGAGAACCCTTCTTCAGGAAGAATGGGCGACGATTCAAGCCGCAGATCAGGACGAGGCACTCTTCTGCAGAACTGCAGCGGGTCTCGGCTGGGATCCGTATGATCTGGACGACTCACAGCGAAGAACGGTGCTTCAACTCGAGCGGGCGCTGGATGACGCGGTTCTCGAGGAAGCCATCGCCGTTCTGGACGTCGCGCAACTTGAAGAGAACGTGGACGCCATCGCTGCGGCGCTCGACCCCGGAAACTGCACCCGCCTCCCTCTGGAGCATATCCGGGCGTTGCGCGATACGCTACCGCGGGTGGCCGATGGCAGCCCGTGGAGAGCAGGCTATGCCCTGGCGCGAAACCTGCGAGAGCTCCTGGGCCTGGCTGGAGAACCCCTGCCTACTACAGGCGCGTTGGGCGAAGCCCTCCACGAGCGTCCCGACGTACTGGAGGAAGCTACGCGGCCCCGCGATTTCGGCGCCGCTAGACTCGTGAACGGTGTCGTGACATCGAACGAGGACGGCCTTCCCGCCCTCGCCCTCCGGCAGGGACCCGAGAGCGGTCGGAGATTCCACTTCTGCAGAGGACTGGCGGAGATACTGACGTCGCCCGACTCGCCGGCGCTGCTGACGCAAGCGCAGTCTGATCGCCAACAGCGTGGCCGAGCTTTCGCGGCCGAGTTTCTTGCCCCGGCGGAGACCCTGCGGGCCAAGGTGCCCCGACCCGTTCTGGACGAGGAAAGCGTTGATGAACTGGCGGGAGAGTTTGGAGTATCGCCCTTGCTGATCTTGTATCAGCTGCAGAATCACGAGATCGCCAGGATCCGGTAGGTCGCCGGGCAGCCGATGCGAGGAGGTGCGGACCTCGAGCGACTGCACGTGCCCCGACCCAACCGCGAGGCACCACCGCCGACGGAGGCGTCAAACGGCGCTTGTGGGGCTCACTTTGGTAACGCAGCCCGCGGAACGCGATGCTGTTTGTCGGTATCGATCTCGCTTGGTCTGACGGTGGTGGGTCACGAAGACCCAGAGAGACCGGCGCTGTAATCGTAGACGCACAAGGGGACGTGCTACACGCCGACTGGACGGTGGGCGTAGTCGACACCGTGAGGTGGGTGGAAGAGCGCATCCCACGACACACGGGAAGCCTGATCTTCGTTGATGCGCCGCTGGTCGTGAACAACCATGTCGGGCAACGTACCTGTGAGACGCAGATCGGGCAGCGCTATGGGCGCTGGAAGGTGTCCGCGAATTCAACGAACACAGGGTCGAAGCACTTGGCCGGAGTGGAACTTAGGCAACGACTGACGACGCTGGGATGGTGCTATTCGGACGGATGCGCGGGTCCCCCCCAGGGGGGTCGAAACCTAAGCGAGTGCTACCCGTACACTGCCATCGTCGGCGTCGAGGAACTGGGCTACTGCAAGGAGCGACCGCGTTACAAGCGAAGGCCCAAGGGAACCACCCCGAGCGAGTTCCGCTTGATTCGCGCTAGGGAATGCGACGAGCTGATCCGCCGAATCAACCGCATTCCCTCAACCGCGTCTCCCCTGAACCTCCAATCTCATCCGGCCACGCGTTCGCTCACAAAGGAGTCTTCTCCCCTTCAGGACGCGAAGTACAAGCACCGAGAAGACCTGCTGGATGCGGTGATTTGCGCTTGGACGGCGATGATCTGGGCTTCGTGGGGTCGGGAGCGCTGTCAGGTCCTTGGGTGCGACGAGTCCGCGCCGGGCGGTCTCCGAGCAACCATCGTCGCACCAGCCCGAGCCGAGCAGAGGCGTCCCGCAGTCGGGATGGGATCCCGCAAATGACCGATCCCCCCCTCCACCTCCGCAAGCTGCTCGGGCGCGGCGACGTGCTGGCCATCGCCTTCGGGGCGATGGTGGGCTGGAGCTGGGTGGTGCTGGCGGGCGAGATGATCGTGCGGGCCGGCGCCGTCGGCTCGATCCTGGCCTTCGGAGCCGGCGCGGTGATGGTCTGGCTGGTCGGGCTCACCTACGCGGAGCTCTCCGCGGCGCTGTCGCGGGCCGGCGGCGAGCTGAGCTTCACGTTCGTCGGGCTCGGGCCGGGCGGGGCGTTCGTCTGCGGCTGGACGCTGGTGCTCGCCTACGTGGCGGTCTGCGCCTTCGAGGCGGTGGCGCTCCCTACCGTCGTCAGCTACCTCGCGCCGGGCGGATTCGAGGCGGGCTTCCTCTACGAGGTCGCGGGCTGGGACGTCCACGCAAGCTGGGTGGCGACGGGAGTGGCCGGCTCGGTGGCGATCGGCGCGGCCAACTATTTCGGCATCCGCTTCGCGGCGTTCGTGCAGCGCCTCGCCGTCGCCAGCCTGCTGCTGATCGGCCTGGCGTTCTTCCTGCCCGGGACGGTGCGCGGCGACGCCGCCAACCTCGTCCCCTACGTCACCGGCTGGGAGGGCGTGCTGCGGGTCGTCATCATGACGCCGTTCCTCTACGTCGGGTTCGACGTCATCCCGCAACTCGCCGAGGAGATCGACGTCCCGCTGCGCACCATCGGACGCGTCATCGTCCTGTCGATCCTGATGGCGCTCGGCTGGTACGTGCTCGTGCAGTGGACGGTCGGCCTCTCGCTCGACCCGGCCACGCTCGATGGCCGCGAGCTCCCGACCGCCGACGCGATGAGCGCCGTCTACGGCAGCCCCTGGGCGGGGCGCGTACTCGTCGTCGGCGGAGCCTTCGGCATCCTCACGAGCTGGAACGCGTTCTTCCTCGGGGCGTCGCGGCTGGTGTTCGCGATGGCCCGCGGCGGCATGCTGCCGGCCGTCTTCGCCCGCCTCCACCCGCGGTACGGCTCCCCGGTGGCGGTCGTCGTGCTTCTGACCGCCGTCAGCGCGCTCGCCCCGTTCTTCGGGCGGCCGGCGCTGGTCTGGCTGGTCGACGCCGGGTCGCTGGCTACCGTCGTCGCCTACCTGCTCGTGGCGGCGTCGTTCCTCCTGATCCGGCGCCGCCACCCGGACCTGCCCCGCCCCTACCGCATCGCCGCGCCGACGCTGGTCGGCTGGCTCGCCGTCGCGGCGACGCTGTTCTTCCTGGTGCTCTACCTGCCCGGCAGCCCCTCGGCGCTCATCTGGCCGGAGGAGTGGGCCATCGTGCTCCTGTGGACGGTGCTGGGCGCCGCCTTCGCGATGGGAACCCGGCGTCGCGTCGCGTCGCTCGGCCCCGGACGCCAGGCCCGGCTCATCCTGGGGGACTACGTGGACGTGTTGAGACCCCGCGGTGAGCCGGGCGGCAGGTAGCCCGAGCCTACTTCGAGCCCTGCGTCGCGGCTTCCGCGGCGGCTCTCTCCGTGGCGCGGGAGCCGGTGAGGGCGTTGTAGAGCCCGTAGTTCCCTTCGTGACACGAATACTCGAACATCGGATCGTCGGTGCGCGCCATGGGCAGTGAGCCCGTCCAGGAGCGCGTCCACGTCCCGGGATCTGTCACCGTGAACTCCCAGTCGAGCGTGTCGGGACCGGTGCGCGTGTAGCGCTCGACCACGTGCAAGTCCTCGGTGAGACGTCCGGGGACCTTGCGGATGATGGTCCGGTCCCTGAAGTTGGTCGTCTCGACCACCAGCGTGTTGCCGTCCCAGTAGCCGCGCGAGTCCCCCGCGTACTGCCGAATGGCGGGCGAGATATGGGGACGCCCGTCCAGGGGGATGTAGCGAACCTCGTGGATGTGCTCCTGCAGAATCGCCACCCAGTCGGGGTTCTGCACGATGTGATAGTGGTTGTTGTACCCGCTGGGCAGCGAGGGGATCCCCCGGTACCAGATGCACCGGAAGGCCAGTGGCATCTCCTCCGGCCCGGCGGCGGGGCTGCGTCCGGCCGCCACGGCCCGGAGCCGCTGCGCCTCCGGCGACGTCTGCCTCGCGTGCGCCTCCGGCGTCAGGGCGGGCAGCCTCCCGTTCTGCGGATCGATGACGATCGACGTGCGCCCCGTCGTGGTCGTGCCATAGTCCAGCCACAGATTGTTGTAGAAGCCCGGTGCCCCGTCCTCTCCCCGGTCCACGTTGCCGCCGGCCTCAGTTCGCCGCGCGGGCCGGAGCAAGAGGCGCTCGTTGTGGGCGATCCTCTCCTGCTGGAGGTTGGCCGCTTCTTCCTCCGTCAGGAACTCCTTGTCCGCCAGCTCTTCGGGACGTTCCATCGGCGTGATGGTGCCGTTGTTCCAGACCCCCTGCAGATCCGGATCGCCCCACGGCGTGCGGGGCACTTCCGTCGACTGCGCCGCAGCGACCAGCGGCGTCAGCGCCACGACCGCGACCACGACGAACACCGCCGCGACACCTCGATTCATCATCTGCCCCCCTCCGAGTCTCTCCCGCGCCCCATCATGGACCACGCCGCCACAGCACGCAAGGACGCCACGCGTTCATGATGTCGTGGCGGCCGCCCCAGAAGCGGAACCCAGCACCGAAGCCGACCCGCAGCCAGCCGGATGCCGGACAGCAGACGGGCGGCTCGCCGAGGTATTGGAACCGGGCCGGAATGAAGGTGACGCCAGCGTCGCTGGTCTGCGCGAAGGCGACGACCGGGGCCAGCAGCACGACGGCGGCGACGAGAGTGCGCAATGCTCTCCTCCTACCCGGCAGTGCGCCGGCACGGAGGAGATCGGCGCCTCACTCGGTGCGACGCCGTCGCCACAGCACGCTGATGACCCAGTCGAGGTCCAGCCGCTCCCCATCCCACGCAGGGGTTGCCGTGTGTGGGTCAATGGCGATCCCGTCCTCCGCCAGCCGCTCGTTCGTCGGCTCGAGCGCCTCCCCGGCCCATTCCGGCGCCAGGGGCGCCGCCAGCAACGACCGCCCGTCCGGCCGCACGAACTGCACGGCCCCGGCGTCGTCCCGCGTGATGCAGAAGCCCTCCTCGTGCACCGCACGGTGGTGACGGCGACAGAGCAGGACCAAGTTGTCCAGTGCTGTCGCGCCGCCGTCGGCCCAGTGTTCGACGTGATGCGCGTCGCAGCGACGGTTGCCGCAGCCCGGGAAGCGGCACTGTCGATCGCGGGCGGCCAGGGCCCGGCGCAGCGCGGGCGACACGGTGCGCGTGCGCCGGCCGACGTCGAGAATCTCGCCGCCGGGGCCGTGGCGCATCGTGACCGCCGCGGCGTCGCACGCCACGCGCCGGGCCGTCTCCGCGGACACGTGGATGCCGCCCGCCTCGTCGAGGACGGTCTGACTGCCCGCGGGCGGATCGGCGGGTGGGCCTGGTGCCACGGCTGCGGACGGCGCGGGGCGAGCACCCGGACACGGACCGGACGTCCGGCGCCATCGCCTGCCGCCCGTTCGCCGCCCGGCCCCGGACTGGCCGGAGTCGTCGTCCGGTGTTCCCGCCGGAACGTACCCGCCGGGCATCTCCCGCCCGGGTCCGACCACGCCGGCCGACGTCTCTGCGGGAGCGCGCCTGCCAGGACTCTGGTGCCCGGGTCCGGCCGCGGCGCCGGCCGACGTTCCAGCGGGAACGCCTCGCGGTTCGGTCAGTGCCTCCGCGTCGACGTGCAGTACCACTTGGTAGCGGTCGCCGGCTGTGCCGCTGTCGAGCCCGCCCGCGAGCGCCGCCTCCGCCACCATCCCGATCGCGTCCGCCTGCCGCTGCGCGAGTGTCGGCTGCTCGTCGACGGCACCCGCGGCGGCGGATCCGTCACCCGCGGTCGCTCCGTCACCCTCCGCCGCCGGCTCGCGCCGCGCCTCGTCGCACGCCGCCTCCAACGCCCGCCGAAGCACCGCTCCGACCTCCGGTGTCAGCCGCCCCCGCACGACGACCATCCCGTCGTCGGCGACCCACGTCCGGAGCGAGCGATTCCGATCCTGCCGCTGCTCCTCGGCCTGCTCTGCGGCACGGTCGACGCGACGCCAAGAGCGGGCGATCTGCTCGACGTGCTCCGCCGTGCCGGCGAGGGCGACGTCGAGCAGGCGCTGCTCGTTCTCGGGCGTGGCCACGCGGGTAACGGCCCGTACCTTCGAGTAGGAGATCCGTCCGCGGCGCATGGCGTCGCTCAGCTTCGGCAGCTCCCCAAGTGCGCGCGCCACGCGGACGTGCTCGCGGGCGGGACCTGGGGCGAGCCCGGTCCGCCAGCTCAGCCACTGCGCGCAGGTCAGGCAGCCGCTCCAGCCGTTCTCCGCGTCGAAGTCGCGGATCAGCATCAGCAGCTCCCAGGTGGCGGACTGGATACGGGCGGAGAGCTCGGCGATGCGGTCGCCGAGCTGTTCGAGTCTCGCCTGGGCGTCGTCAGGTGTCGGCTCGGCCGCTAGAGCCGCCGGCACGCCGGACGATGCGGCAGTGGCCGGAAGATGCGCGCAGGAAGAGGACGGAACAGAATGATCGGCGAAGGTCATTCCTCATTATAACTCCCTATTACACAAGCACTTAGGATGTCATCTGCGGGCTTCTCGACGGCCGTTTCGACATTCGACGACCCTCGGGGCGAGATCGGGCCGGCGACGGGCGGAGAGACGGCCTGACGGTCATTCCTGTTGGCGTCGCAGACGAAGAACAGAACGGCCCGGAAGGGGCTGTCAAGCACAAACGCGACTGAGTGCGAAGTATCCTGCGCGGCGGTGTTCCCGGCCCTGCCCGTCTGCTCCGTCCGCCAGCGGTGTAGCTCGGCGCGGTGCCACGCGGCGTTCGCGCGCCCGGTTGCCAGCCGATGGGGTGAGCAGAGCGTGGCCCCGTCCAGACGCGGTTGCTACACTCGCTTTGTGGAATCGATCGCCTCCGTCCTTCGCGCGCGAGACAATGCCCAAGTTCGAAGCATGACCAGCGAGGAACGTCTCGCCCTCGCGTTTCGACTAGGCGACGACGACCTTACGTCCTTTCGCGCCACGCACGGGCTGGACCGGTCGACCGCCATCCGACTTCTGCAGCGCCGGCGGCAGGCCACCCGGCGGCCGAGCGCGTGCATGGAACGGATCATCGGGTGACGCTCGTCGAACGTGTGGCCGCCATCCTCGATCAGGCTGGGGCACGATACGCGGTGATCGGCGCCGCGGCAATGGCAGTCCACGGCATCGCCCGCTCGACTCGCGACATCGACCTGCTCACGCTGTCGGCCGACTGTATCGACGGCACGAGATGGGAACGGCTCTCGGACTCCGGCGTGAACGTGTCGGTAGCGCGCGGCGACGCCGACGACCCGCTCGCCGGGGTGATCCGCTTCGATCAGGCAGGCCAGCGTCCAGTCGATCTCCTTGTCGGGCGTCACCGCTGGCAGCATCGCCTGCTGGACCGCGCCGAGCCAGCGCTCTCCGGCGGCACGCTTCTGCCGACCGCCCTGGCCCGAGACCTCGTGCTACTCAAACTGTTCGCCGGCGGCTCGCAGGATGCCTGGGACATCGAGCAGTTGCTGGCCGGCCCGGATCGGGGCACCCTCGTCACGGACGTCAGCGGTGACATCCAGGACCTTCCAGCTCCGTGCAGGGCACTCTGGCTCCGGATACTTGCCGCGGCTTCGTAGAACCCGCGGCCGTGCGACTCCGGAGGGACTCAGGCTGCCCGAAACGGCAACTGCGTGAACGAGCCGGTCTTCTCGGTCGCGATCGCCCCGTTCTTCAGCGCGAAGCGCACGCGCTCCCATGTATACGGCCCAACGTCAACGAGCCGACCATTCTCCTGAAGTCGAATCCGGACCCACCGGTCGCGTCCGTCGATCGATTCGATCGTACCGACGGTCCCGTTGACCCAGCGCCCCGCGGCGTCATTGTTCACCAGCATGACCTGGGCGCCGGCCTTGAACACGAGCCTCACTTCCGTCGGGTAGTAGTCCTTATGAAAATCGCCCTGGATCTCGGCGTGGGAAGTCGCAGGTCCTCCGTCCAAATGGTTGAGCTTCGCGCTGTTGACCTGACCCGCCGCCGCTTTGAAGGCTGCGAGACAGATGGCCGATGCCCTGTCAGGCCCCACCCGTTCGTTGTTCCCGCCTTGCCGGTGATGAAGACGTGCCCGCCCGTGGAATGGGGACCCTCTGCACCCGGCGCAACAGGGCCATGTCTCCCCCCTCCCGAAGCTCCGCCTGGCCGCGCCGTCAGGGCTCCGCCCGCGTGGCCTCCAGACCTGCCACCACCGCGTCGGTGACGGCGTCGACGCCTACGCCGTTGGTCACCTGGGCGAACAGGAAGGGGCCGTCGCCGCGCATGCGGCGGGAGTCGCGGGCCATGACGTCGAGGTCGGCGCCGATCAGCTCCGCGAGGTCGGTCTTGTTGATGACCAGCAGGTCGGACTGCGTTATGCCGGGACCTCCCTTGCGGGGGATCTTGTCGCCGCCGGAGACGTCGATGACGTAGATGGTGAAGTCGGCGAGCTCGCGGCTGAACTGGGCGGCGAGGTTGTCGCCGCCGCTCTCGACGAAGAGCAGCTCGGGGCGCACCGCCGCCATGAGCTGCAGCAGGGCGTCGAGGTTCTGGCTCACGTCGTCGCGGACGGCGGTGTGGGGGCAGCCGCCGGTCTCGACCGCGGTGATGCGCCGGGTCTCGAGCGCCTCGTGGCGCACGAGGAACTCGCCGTCCTCCCGGGTGAAGATGTCATTGGTCACGACGCCCAGGCTGTAGCGGTCGCGGAGCTTGCGGCACAAGGCAAGGAGCAGCGCCGTCTTGCCGCTGCCCACGGGCCCGCCGATGCCCACCGTGAACGCGCGGCGCCCATAGTCGCGGGCGTGCGGCCCGTCGCGCTCCTCGAAGAGACCCGGTCCCGCCGCGGCCTTCCCGGCCGGGTCGTGGTGGCGGTGCGGGCCTGCGAATCTGTCGCGCATCACGGAATCCCCCTTACAAGGCAAGCCACGAAGAAACTCGAGGTCTCTGCCGCTCGCACCGGGTGGCCGGATCGACCGGCACTCGTCCTCCTACGATTGGAAGAGTCTCGAATACAGCCGGTCGTGGGCGCCCTGCAGCAGATCGAGGACCGGCGCCGTCTGGCAGATCTCCTCCGCCGCCAGCCCCCGGCACCGCTCGAGCGTCGCGTCGAGCTCGGCCGCCGCCTCGTGCTGCATGCGTTGCGCCCGGTAGCTGCCCACGATGCCGAGGCGCACCGCGGCCGAGAGGATGCCGCGCGCGGCCCCGTAGAGCACGGCCCGCTGCGCGACGTCCTCCGCCAGCCCGAGCGTGCGGAAAACGACGCCGGTGAGCGGCGCCACGTGGGACCGGATGCCCTCCGCGCGCGCGTTCAGCTCGGTCATCGCCGCCGAAGGCCAGACGCGGGCCGCGGTGGCAGCGAGCGTGCGCCCCTGCACGCGGCTGGCCCGGTTGGCGACGCCGTTGGTGAGGAACGCGTGGTTCAGGGCGTCGAGTTCCTCCAGCCGTTCCGGGCTGCGATGCGCGGCGGTCAGGAGCGGGAGCGCGCCCCATCCTGCCTGCTGAATCGACTCCCCCACGAACCGGCGCAGCGCCGCCTCGCCGTCGACGTGGCCGGCCTGCCACGCCGCCTCCAGCCCCCAGGAGTGCGCGAACACGCCGACCGGGAACGCCGAGTCGACGATCTGCCACGCGAGCCAGTCGGACATCGTGCGATCAGAAAAGGCAGTAGCGCTGCGCGAGCGGCAGCACGTCGGCCGCGGCGGCGGTCAGCACCTCGCCGTCGGCGGTGACGACGTAGGTCTCCGGATCGACCTCGATGCGCGGCAGGGCATCGTTGAGCTTCATGTCGCGCTTGCCGATCGTGCGGCACTCGCGGACGGCCGACAGCTCCTTCGTGAGGCCGTAGCCGGCTGCCGTCCCCTCCTCGATCGCGAGCTGGGAGACGAAGGCCAGCGACGTCGCGCCCGACGCCCGGCCGAAGGCCCCGAACATGGGCCGCATCAACTGCGGCTGCGGCGTGGGAATGGACGCGTTGGCGTCGCCCATCTGCGCCCAGGCGATGAAGCCGCCCTTCACGACGAGCTCCGGCTTGACGCCGAAGAAGGCCGGCTTCCAGAGCACGAGGTCGGCGAGCTTGCCCACCTCGACCGAGCCCACCTCGTGCGCGATGCCGTGCGCGATGGCCGGGTTGACGGTGTACTTGGCGACGTAGCGGCGGATGCGCAGGTTGTCGTTGTCGCCCTGCTCGCCCCCCAGCCGGCCGCGCTCCGCCCGCATCTTGTCGGCAGTCTGCCACGTGCGGGTGACCACCTCGCCCACCCGCCCCATGGCCTGGCTGTCGCTGGCCATGATGCTGATGGCGCCGAGGTCGTGCAGCACGTCCTCCGCCGCGATCGTCTGCCCGCGGATGCGGCTTTCCGCGAAGGCGACGTCCTCCGGCGTGTTCTTGTCGAGGTGGTGGCAGACCATGAGCATGTCGAGATGCTCGTCGAGCGTGTTGACGGTGTAGGGGCGCGTCGGGTTGGTGGAGCTCGGCAGGACGTTCGGCTCGCCGCAGACCCGGATGATGTCGGGGGCGTGCCCGCCGCCGGCCCCCTCGGTGTGGTACGTGTGGATGGTGCGGCCCTTGAACGCGGCGATCGACGCGTCGACGAACCCCGACTCGTTCAGCGTGTCGGTGTGGATGGCCACCTGGACGTCGAAGCGCTCCGCCTCGCCCAGGCAGCAGTCGATGGTGGCCGGCGTCGAGCCCCAGTCCTCGTGCAGCTTGAGCCCCACGGCGCCGCTCCGGATCTGCTCCTCGATCCCCTCCGGCATCGACGTGTTGCCCTTGCCGAGGAAGCCGAAGTTCATCGGCAGCGCGTCGTTCGCCTGCAGCATGAGCCGCACGTGCTGGCTGCCCGGCGTGCACGTCGTCGCCTTGGTGCCGGTAGCCGGCCCGGTGCCGCCGCCGATGAACGTCGTCACGCCGCTCGCGAGCGCCTCGTGGACCTGCTGCGGCGAGATGAAGTGCACGTGGGCGTCGATGCCGCCGGCGGTCAGGATGAGCCCCTCCCCGGCGATCGCCTCCGTCGTCACCCCGACGATGAGGTCGTCGCTCACGCCGGCCATGACGTCCGGGTTGCCCGCCTTCCCGATGCCGGCGATGCGCCCGTTCTTGAGGCCGACGTCCGCCTTCCGGATGCCGGTCCAGTCGACGATGAGGGCGTTGGTGATCACGCAGTCGAGGGCCCGCTCGTCCGTGACGCCGGCCGCCTGCCCCATGCCGTCGCGCAGCACCTTTCCGCCGCCGAACTTGCACTCGTCGCCGTAGACCGTGGCGTCGTCCTCCACCTCGGCCACCAGGCCGGTGTCGCCCAGGCGCACGCGGTCGCCGCGCGTCGGCCCGTACAGATCCGCGTAGTGCCGCCGGTCGATGCGGTGCGCCATGACTACTCCCAGCTCCCCAGGTCGCGCCCCTCGACGACCGGGCCGCTCGCCCAGGCATTCCCGCCGCGGACGATGCGGTCGCCGGCAATCGGGACCAGCCGCACCGTCCTGCTCTCCCCCGGCTCGAACCGGACCGCCGTGCCCGCGGGGATGTCGAGCCGGTGCCCGTAGGCGGCCCGCCGATCGAAGGCCAGGGCGCGGTTCGTCTCGAAGAAGTGATAGTGGCTTCCGACCTGGATCGGCCGATCGCCCGTGTTCGAGACGCTCAGCGCGATCGTCTCGCGGCCGTCGTTCAGGGTGATCTCCCCCTCGGCGGTCACGACCTCGCCCGGCGGGCCGGACGTGGCCGACGCGGGCCGTCCCACCGCCGGCCGCCCGGTCGCCGCCGCTTCCGTCCCCGCCGCGGCCGCCAGGGGCTCGAGGAAGCTCCCGTAGAGCGCCAGGGCGCGGTCCCCGCGCTCCGCGACGATCGGGTGGTGGACGGTGACCAGCTTCGTCCCGTCCGGGAACGTCCCCTCCACCTGCACCTCGTCGACCATCTCCGCGATGCCGTCGAGCACGTCCGCCGTCCCCAGGAAGCGGCGGCCGAGGTCCATCAACTCGGCCACCGAGCGGCCGTCCCGGATGAGCTCGAGGAGCTGCGTCGCGATCAGTGCGACCGCCTCGACGTAGTTCAGCCTGAGGCCGCGGGCCAGGCGCTTCTGGGCGAGGAACCCGGCCTGGTGCAGGACCAGCTTGTCGACCTCGCGTGGCGTGAGGTGCATGTCTCTACCATTTCCGCGCCCACGGGCTGTCGCCGAGCAGCCGGGGCACAAAGCCGAGCAGGTCGCGGAGCACGCCGTCGACGTCCTCCACCGTGCGGCCCGCGACGCGCAGGACGCCGCCGCCGGGCTCGAGCGGGGAGAAGGCGACGAGCCGGTCCGCCCGCCGCTTCACCGGCACGGCCCGCACGCGCGCGTCGAGCCGATCGCTCTCGCCCTCGAGCCTGCGCCCGGCCAGAACGGCGACGGCCAGCACGTCGTAGCGGCCGAAGCGCTCGGCCAGCGGGCCGTCCGACGGGCGGAGCGCCACCGCGTCGTGCACCACCAGGCGACCCTCCACGTGGACCGCGGTGCGGCTGACGTACTCCTCGAAGACCCAGCGCTCCCCCGATTCGCGCCGGCCCGACGTCACCCAGTCGACGAGCACCAGACCGCCGCCCGCGGCGACGGCGATGCGCTGCGCCTGGCGGTAGCGGGACCCCGCGAAGCAGATGACCGCGTCCGGCGCGACGACGAGCAACCCGCCTTCGCCCACGGCGGCGTCGAGCGCCACCCGCGTGCCGCGCGGCGAGCGGTAGACCTTGGTGGCCGACTGCGTCGAGAGGAACGCCGCGGCGCCTCTCCCGACGGATGCCTCGACCGCGATGTCGTCGCCGTCGACCAGCCCGCCGCCGTAGCTCGACGTGTAGATCCAGGCCGCGTGGCCGTGGTTGCGCGGCGTCAGCAGGCGCAACGGGCTCGTCGCGTAGGCCCGGCGCACCACGCTCCGCCCGCCCGCTCGCTCAACGGTGAACCGCCCGTGGCCCGGCCGCCTGGCCACGAGCGGTCCCGGCAGCCCAGCGGCCGGGCTCCGCCGACGGCCCGGCAGGGCCGGCGCTCTGTCGGACCCGAGGATGTGCGGACCCGCGCTACGCGGTCCGGGGCCACGCTGCCCGGCGCCGTGCAGTCCGGTGCTAGACGGTGAGGTACTGGCGGATGTCATCGTGGCCCCGCTCGTCCATCGCCCCCCAGCCCCCCACCCGCCCCCTTCCCCGTGCGGGCACTGCCCGGCCCCCCGCCCGGGGC
>JAPOVI010000151.1 GCA_026708265.1 Acidobacteriota bacterium | reverse complement strand
TGTAGAGAAGGTGCCTCGATCCGTCGAGCCCAGGCCCGACTTTTTCCACGGGCTGCCAGGCCCGGGGCGGCGCCTTGATCTTGTCGGCCAACGCCTTGAGATCGTCGAAGCGCAGCCGGCGCGCGTACGGCGTGCAGTAGAAACACTGGATGGCGTCGATCTCGTCGCGGTTGTCGGCGATGAACTGCTCGAACGACGTGATCAGCGACTTCGCCTTCCAGCGGTCGTCCTCGCTGGCGCCGGCCGCGATCAGTTCGTCCACGGAGATGTCGTCGATGAGCTGCTCCTTCTGGCGCTTGATGTCCTGGAGGAGGCGGCGCAGGGCGGGCCGGGTGGCGAGGGGCTCGGCCGCGCGGCGGAGGAGCGTGGCGGCGGCCTGCTTCAGTTGCTGCTCGGTCGGCTCGTCACCGGCCGGGACGTCGAACGTCGAACGGGCTTCCTCGATCTGGCGGTCGGGATCGAGGCCCGCGACGATTGCGTGGCTGATGGCGCGGATGCTGGCGCCGCCGGACGCCTCGGCGATGCGCTGGCGATCCTCCGGGTCGCACTGGCGGTCGAGGCGGGCGAGGCGGCCGGCGAGCGACGACAGCATGGCCGGATCGGTCCCGCCCATGGCGACGTGCTCCAGAAGCGCCTGGAACGAGACGGTCTTCCGGCGTTCCAGGGGCTGCGTGTCGGCCAGGGGGACGTGGGACACGCCGACGCAGTCGACGATGACGAAGTGGGTCTTCGCGCGGGCATCGGGCGTTACCGCCTGCAGCTCGCGGGCGTCGATGACGCGCACGCCGCGGCCCTTCATCTGCTCGAAGAGCACGCGGCTGCGGACCGCCCGCAGGAACATGACGATCTCGATCGGCTTGATGTCGGCGCCGGTGCTGATCATGTCCACGGTGACGGCGATGCGCGGAGCGAAGCTGTTGCGGAAGGCCTGGATGAGGTCGCGCGGCTGGGCGGCGGTCACCTTGTAGGTGATCTTCTGGCAGAAGTCGTTGCCGCGGCCGAACTCGTCGCGGATGATCTCGACGACGTCCTCGGCGTGGCTGTCGTCCTTGGCGAAGACGAGCGTCTTCGGCACTTCCGTCCGGCCGGGAAAGATCTCGGTGAAGAGGCGGTCTCGGAACGCGCGGACGATGGTGCGGATCTGGTCGCGCGCCACCACGCGCCGGTCGAGCTCGGCGGCGCCGTAGGTGATGTCCTCATCGGGGCGTTCCCAGCGCCGCTGGCGCGTCTGCCGGTCGCGGTACTCGACCATCGTGTCGGGCGTCGCCTCTATGGTCGAGCCGTGGCCGGTGATCCGCGTCCGGATGTCGTAGACCTCGAAGTCGACGTTGACGCCGTCTGCGACCGCGCGCTCGTGGTCGTACTCCATGACCAGGTTCTTGTTGAAGAACCCGAAGGTGTGCTTCGCCGGCGTCGCGGTGAGGCCAATGAGGAACGCGTCGAAGTACTCCAGCACCTGCCGCCAGACGGTGTAGATGGAGCGGTGGCACTCGTCGATGACGATGACGTCGAAGTACTCCGGCGGGTAGGCGGCATTGTAGACGACGGGCAGCGGCTCGCCGAGCGCGCCGGCGCCCGACTCGAACTGCGACGCCGCCTCGTCTTCCGCCGCGAAGTCGGGCTCGCCCTTGAGCATCGAGTAGAGGCGCTGGATCGTGGTGATGACCACCTTGCTGGCCGCGCCGATGGTGTTCGACGTCAGGCGCTGGACGGTGTACAGCTCCGGGAACTTCCGGTGATCGTCCGGCGTGCGGAAGCCCTGGAACTCCTTCTCCGCCTGCTCGCCGAGGTTGCTCCGATCGACGAGGAACAGCACCCGGCGCGCCCCCGCGTAGCGGATGAGCCGGTAGGCGGACGCGATGGCGACGAGCGTCTTGCCGGATCCGGTCGCCATCTGGACCAGTGACCGCGGGCGGTTGCCCTTGAGTGACCGTTCGACGTTCCCGACCGCCTTGACCTGCACCGGATAGAGGTAGTCCTGCTCCAGCGGCGGCAGCGTCCGCAGGCGTGCGCGCAGCGACGCCGGGCGCGTGTCGCCGGCCGCCGTATGGAAGCCGCCGCCGTCCGTATGCAGGCGCTTCACCCAGGCGTCGAGCGTCTCGGCTCGCAGCCACTCGGCCAGCGTCTCCGGCCGGTGTATGTGGGGCAGGTGCGAGATGCGGCGGCTCTTGGGATCGGGATCGAGGCCGTTCGTGAACCGGGTCTCGACGCCGGTGCTGACGTACTGGAACGGGAGCGGGGTGACGGGCGGATTCAACCCGTCGGGCAGGCCGGTCGCGTACTTGTCCACCTGCAGCTCTACGCTGGACAGGGTGTATCCGACCGGCTTCGCGTCGAGAACGCCGGCGGCCTCGCCGCTGACGAACAGCATGTAGTCGGCGAACCCGTGGCCGAGCGCCATGCGGAACTCGCGCACCGCGACCCCGGGGCCAGCCGCCAGGTTCATTTGGTCGCGATTCTGGACGATCCAGCCCGCCTCGGCGAGCGCCGCGTCGATCCTCTGGCGGGCCTGTTGTTCCGGTGTCAGCGGCATCCGCGGTTGCGGGGAGCCAAGTCCCCTCTCGCTATGGCCTCCCGCGGGATCATAGCCCGCGTCGTGCAACGCTGGCGGGGACCGGCGCGCTTGCGATGGCGCCGTGGGACAGCCTGACCGACCGCGAGCGCCACGCGGCGCTCGACCTGACACCAGGGCAGGAGATGGAGTTAGATCGTCGCTGGACACAAACGCGCGTTGTCCGGCCCACGACCGGCGTCACGAAGGGGCCGCTGCCTCGGGCACTTCGCTCTCGATCAAGGGCCCCTTCTCGCGATTGACCGTGTCGATGTCGTAAGCGGTCTGGAGGGCCATCCAGAACTCGGGACCGGTTCCCAGATAGCGTCCGAGTCGCACGGCAGTTTCGGCTGTCACCGCCCGCTCACGACGCAGGATCGCCGTGATCCGATTCGCCGGTACACGAATGGCAAGTGCCAGCCGATGGGCGGTGATCCCCCTGGCATCGAGTTCCGCCTGCAGCATCACGCCCGGGTGCGTCCTCGCTCGCCGCATGGCAATGCCCTCTGGTCTATCGAGTCGCCCCCCGGCCTATCCGTTGATGGTTCCGGAGTCGGCGGCATGCTCAGGGGGTGGCGGGCTTCCTGGCGTGAGGGGCGGCCCTCGCCAGCGCCGGGTCGGTGCGGTACTCCTCGGAGCGGCCGGGCGGTATCGTCAGGCTCTGCCAGGCGTCGCCACGGCACGACTTGGCGACGTAGACGATCTGGCCCACATGGTAGGCGACGTGGGCCAGGGAGCGCAGCAGAGCCTCGTCGACTTGCAGTGCGATGCCCCGGATCGTCACGCTGTGGCCGAGGTCGTCTTCGGAGAGCTCCCGGAGGGAGGCCAGGAGCACTTGCCAGCCTCGGTCCCACTTCTTCCGGATCGAGGCGGGTGTGGCCTGTCGCGGTTCGAACTCGGAGTCGCGGTGCCGCCACGGCTTCTCGCCGTCCGCGGTCAGGAAGTCCGTGAACCGCGACTCCAGGTTGCCGGCGAGGTGCCAGACGATCACGGCGACGGAGTTGGCCCCGGCGGCGTGCGTTACCATCTCCTCGGCGCGCAACTGGCGCAGGGCCCCTTCGCCGAGGGTCTTGTAACGCAGGTACTCCGCTTCGATGTACGTGAGGAGCGTCCGCTGCATCTCGCTACGCGCCCGTCAGGGCGCGCTCGGAGTCTGCGCGGCAGAACCGGCGATGCACGAACTCCGTGGCCAGCGCAGACTCCCAACGCGCCCGCAAGGGCGCGCTACCGCCGGCCGATCCGGGTGCTCTGGGTCGACACGCACTGCCAGCGGCCGTCGCGGCGGACCCAGACGTCCGTGTAGCGGAACGCTACCTCGGCGCGCTGGCCCTGGCGGAGGCCGACCAGGCGCAGAGTGAACCAGACCACGCCGGTGTCGCCGTAGACGCGGACCGTGAAGTCCTCCTGGGTGGCCGAGATCACGCGCTGGTTGAACGCGGCCGAGAGCTCGAGCTCCCGGTTCCGATCGCCCAGCGAGCCGTCGTCGTAGGTGGCGACGAACTCCTCGGCCAGCAGGCTGTCGAGGAACTCGATGTCCTTCTTGTAGAACGCGTCGTTCCAGGCGCGCTCGAGCTCGACCAGGGTCTGTTCGTCGGTAGGCTGCGCCTGCGCTGCGGCGGCGCCCGCCGTGGCCAGAGTTGCGAGGGCGGCGCAAGCGAACGCGAGACGACGCGTCGTGGATTGGCTTCGCATTCCAGATTCCCTTCCTGTGCGGGACTCCATCCAGGCGTTCGTCCCGGTGCCGGGGCGCCGCGCGCCTTCGAGCGTCGACTATACCGGAGTACGGATGCGGCTCGATTGGCGCTCGCGAGGCGCGACCCGTGATCGACCGTAGTGCCGGTCAGGGATCGCGGCGACGGGAGCGGGCGCGCCGCTCGCGGCGCCGCACCGATCGGGCGGGCGTGCCGCGAGGGGCGTCGCGGCGGTCCGGCGGCGCGATTCGGGATGGCGCCGGCGGGCGATGAGCGGTAGGATCGCAGGATTGTGCAAGCGGAATCGGGTCCCGGACACATCAGCAGGGAGGTCCCCGTGACCAGTCGCCTCCGCGTATCGACGCTCGCCGCGCTCGTCGCCCTGTCGCTGGCCGCCGTCCCGGCCGCGGCCCAGGACGCCTCGGCCGACGCCCCCCGGACCTCGTGGGGTGCGCCCGATCTCAACGGCGTGTGGGACTTCCGGACGCTCACGCCGTTCGAGCGGCCGGAGGAGCTGGCCGACCGGGCCTTCTGGACCGAGGAGGAGGCGGCGCAGTTCGAGGCCAACCGCCTGGCCGCCTTCGAGGTGCGCGACACCATCGAGCCGGCGGACGGCGTCGGCAACTACAACCAGTTCTGGTTCGACCCCGGCGACAGCGTGAGCGAGACCAACCAGACGTCGCTGGTGATCGATCCGCCGAACGGGCGCGTCCCGCCGCTCAATGCGACGGCGCAGGCGAAGCTCGACGCGGAGATGAAGGCCCGCGAGGGAACCAACCGGCACGAGCCGACCCCCGGCGGCTGGGTCGAGGACCTCGGGTCGGGCATGTTCGCCGTGCGCTGCATCCTCGGGTTCAACTCCGGCCCGCCGATGACGCCCGGCGGCTACAACCAGAACGTGCAGGTGGTGCAGACCCCCGACCACGTCGTCCTGCTGAACGAGATGGTGCACAGCGCGCGCATCGTCCCGCTCGACGGGCGCCCGCACCTCACGGACGACGTCCGGCAGTGGATGGGCGACTCCCGCGGCTACTGGGACGGCGACACGCTGGTCGTCGAGACGAAGAACTTCCTCCGGGAGACGAGCTTCCGCCGCGGCGTCACCACCTCCGCCCTGCACCTGATCGAGCGCTTCACCCGCGTCTCCGAGGGCACCCTGATGTACGAGGTGACGGTCGAGGATCCCAATGCCTGGGACCGGCCGTGGACGTACCGCATCCCGATGGTGCAGAGCGAGTACCCGATGTACGAGTACGCCTGCCACGAAGGGAACTACGGCCTCGAGAACATCCTGGCCGGCGCGGTCGAGAAGGCGCGTCTGGCCGAAGAGGAAGCGGCGGGGCGCTGACCGCCGGCGGCGGTCCGCCGTCGGCTGACCCGGGGCCGGCCGGTCCAACCGCCGGCTCCTGGTCGCGCCTCCGGCAAAGAGCAGGAGACCAGGAACCGATGACGATGACGAGACGAATCGTCGCCGCGGCATTCGCAGTCGCGCTGCTCGTGCCGGGCGGAGCAGCGGCGCAGCCGGACGGCACGGACATCCCGCGCCGGGCCGACGGCCGGCCCGACCTGTCGGGCACCTACGACACGGCTACGCTGACGCCCCTGCAGCGACCGGAGCGCTTCGGCGACCGTCTGACGCTGACCCCCGAGGAGGCCGCGACCGTCGAGGCCGACCCCTTCGCGCTGCGCACGTTCTTCAACATCGCGCCGTCCGGGTCGGACGAGCGCGGCGGCAACTTCAACGCCGAGGCAGGCGATCCGGACCGCGAGGCGCCTCCGGCCGGCGGCGACGGCTCGGCCGGCGCGGCCGGCAACGTGGGCGGCTACAACACGTTCTGGATCGACCGCGGCACGGGCGTCTTCCGGCTCGACGGCGAGTGGCGCACGTCGATCATCACCGACCCGGCCAACGGGCGGCGGCCGCCCCTCACCCCCGAGGCGCAGGCGGTGGCGGCGGAGCGGGCGGCGCTGTTCCGGCCGAACACCGGCACCGCCTGGTGGCTGATCGAGGGCGGCCTCGACGCGCCCGGTCCCTACGACGACCCGGAGATCCGGCCCCTGGCCGAGCGCTGCCTGGTCGGCTTCGGCCCGGTCGGCGGACCGCCGATGCTGCCGGCGCTCTACAACAACCTCAAGAAGATTGTCCAGACCGACGACCACGTGATGATCCTGGTCGAGATGGTCCACGACGCCCGCATCGTGCGGATGAACCAGGAGCACGCGCCGCCCGGGATCCGGAGCTGGCTGGGCGATTCGGTCGGCCGCTGGGAGGGCGACACGCTCGTCGTCGACACGACCAACTTCACCGACCGGCCGGCCCTCGGCGGCGCATCGCGCAACCTGCACGTCGTCGAGCGGTTCACCCGGATCAGCCCCGACGCCCTGCTCTACGAGTTCACGGTCGACGATCCGACGGTCTGGACCGAGCCGTGGAGCGGCGAGTACGTCTGGCCGGCCACCGATGCGCGCGTCTACGAGTACGCCTGCCACGAGGCGAACTACTCGTTCCAGGGCATCCTGGGCGGCGCCCGCGTTCTGGAGGCGGACGTCCGCGAGGCAGCGGGGAGGGAACGGTAGACGCGGCTACGGAGGCGAAGACCGATGCGCAAGACGGTGACGACGGCAGGTCTGGCGGCACTGGCGGCGGTGATGCTGACGCCGGGGCTTGCGGCGGAGGACTGGCCGCAGTGGCGCGGGGCCGACCGCCTCGCGGTCTGGCACGAGACCGGCATCGTCGAGGAGCTGCCCGACGAGTTGCAGGTCGCCTGGCGCACGCCGCTCCGCTCGGGCTATTCCGGCCCCGCGGTCGCCGACGGGCGCATCTTCATCACCGACTGGATGGAGGACCCGGACTCGCGCACCCTCGACGGCACGGAGCGGGCGCTGGCCCTCGACGAGGAGACCGGCGAGGTGCTCTGGACCCATGAGTGGCAGACGAGCTACCGGATGCTGTCGGTCGCCTACGCCATCGGCCCGCGCGCGACCCCGACCGTCGACGGCGACCGCGTCTACGTCGTCGGCGGGACGGGGCGGCTGTTCTGCTTCGATGTCGAGACCGGCCGCGTGCTCTGGGAGAAGGACTACGTCGCGGAGTACGACACCAGCGTACCGGTGTGGGGCATCGTGAGCGCCCCCCTCGTCGACGGCGACCGCCTCATCACGGTCGTCGGCGGCGAGCCCGACGCCCTGGTCGTCGCGTTCGACAAGCGGACGGGCGAGGAGATCTGGCGCGCCATCGAGGTCGGGTCCGAGATGGGCTACGCGCAGCCGGTCATCTACGAGGCGGGCGGCGTCCGGCAGCTCATCGTCTGGCACCCGCTGGCCCTGGCGTCGCTCGACCCGGAGACCGGCGAGGTCTACTGGGAGCAGCCCTGGGACGTCTCGATGGGCGTCACGGTCGCCACGCCGGTGCGGAGCGGCGACTACCTGCTGGTCTCGCAGTTCTTCAACGGCTCGATGATGATGCGGCTCAGTCAGGACCGGCCGGCCGCGACGCACCTCTGGCAGGGGCAGAGCCGGAGCGAGCTGCCCGACCAGACCGACACCATCCACGCCATGGTGACGACGCCCATCATCATCGGCGACTACGTCTACGGGGTCGACAGCTACGGGGAGCTGCGCGGACTCGACGCGCGGAGCGGCGAGCGGCTCTGGATGAGCCCCGACATGACCGCGCAGGCGCGCTGGAGCACGGCGTTCCTCGTGCGCCACGAGGACCGCTACTTCGTCAACAACGACGACGGCTTCCTGATCCTGGCCCAGTTCACGCCGGAGGGCTACGTCGAGTTGAGCCGCACGCGGCTCATCGAGCCGACGGCCGGGTCCGGCACGCGCACCCCGCACGGGCGTATCGAGGAGCGGCTCGTCAACTGGTCTCATCCCGCGTACGCCAACGGCCATATCGTGCATCGCAACGACCGCGAGATCATGCGCGCGTCGCTGCGGGCGTCGGACTATTGATGCTCTCCGCGGGCGGCGGTCGCGGACGACGGCAATGGAGGCTCCGATGAGGAACGGACTGATCGCGGCGGTCACGGGAATCCTGCTGGCCGGCGGCGTCGCCGGCGCCCAGTCGGGCGCGGCCGGGGTCCAGCAGAAGGAGACCTACGACTACTGGCAGCACCAGCGGCGCATGGTGCGCCACGGCCAGCAGGCAATCTTCCTGTGCAACGGCCTGTTCACGTCCAACCGGACGCTGGAGCAGGTCTTCGCCCAGGAGCTGGCGTTCCTGCCGGAGCCGGTCGGCACGGCCGCGGGCGGCGACTACGAGGTGGACTACGACCGCAAGGCGGTGGTCATCGGGGACGGACACGGAGCGCCGAAGATGCGGGCCGCCTTCCGCGAGGGCGTCGGCTGCGTCATCCTCGCGCCCGACCAGACTCTGGACGACGTCGCCGGCCTGCCGGTGCTCGACCTTCCTCCTCCGGCCGGCGACGCGGCCGAAATCGCCTGGCCGGACGGGGACCTGCTAGCCGAGCGGACGTTGCCCCCGTACGTCGACCCGCAGGCCCTCCAGGCAGCGTCGGACTGGGCGTTCGACCGCGAATCGCCCGAGCAGGTGACGCTGAGCCTGCTCGTCGTGCACGGGGGCGAGCTCGTCCACGAGCGCTACGCGCCGGGAGTCGACCTGACTACCCGGACCCGCACCTGGTCCACGGCCAAGAGCATTGCGTCGACGCTCATCGGGATGCTGGTCGATGAGGGGAAGCTGGAGCTCGACGCACCCCTCGGCTACGACTTCTTCCCGCAGGCGGCGGCAGAGGACGGCGACCCGCGCGCGGCAATCACGCTCCGCCACGTGCTGAACATGTCGAGCGGGCTCGAGCCGGTCGACAACGGGGGCCGCGAGTACGCGATCGGCTCCGGGCTCTCGTACTGGGCCGGGGCGAGCTCGGTCGCCGGGGCGCGCAGCCGCGCGCTGATCCGCGAGCCGGGCACGAACTGGGACTACGAGAACTACGACACGCTGCTCGGGGTGTACGCGATGAAGCGCGCCCTCGGCAGCGAGCGGGCCTACCGAGAGTTCCCGCGCCGGCGGCTCCTCGACCGTATCGGGATGCGGAACACGCTGGTGAGCACCGACCGCTTCGGGGACTTCATCCTCAGCAGCCAGGTGTATACGAACGCGCGCGACCTGGCGCGCTTCGGGCTGCTCTACCTGCAGGGCGGCGTCTGGAACGGCGAGCGCCTGATCTCCGAGGAGTGGATCGACTTCGTCCGGACGCCGGCCCCCGCGACGGCCGAGACGGGCAACTTCTACGGCGGGCAGTTCTGGCTGGTGCCGGACGGTCGCACGGATGTTCCCGCGGAGGCGTACTCCACCTCCGGGAACCGCGGCCAGTACGTGGTGATCGTGCCGTCGCGCGGCCTCGTCATCGTGCGCCGCGGCCTCGACTACGGACGGCAGGGCTTCGACCGCTGGGACCTGACGCGCGAGGTGCTGAAGGCGTTCGCGCAGCCGTCCTCGTCGGCGACCATCGTGCGCCAGGAGCCGAGGCAGTGGCGCGTCGTCCGGCCGTCACCGGAGGACTGACCCCGCGCCGGGAGTCTTCGCCGCAGTACGTGCGCAGCCAGGAGCTTCGCGTCGGCGGGGCTTCTCAACACGCGCTGTCGGGACGCGGTAGCGGCAGCTCCTGCCGCGCGGGGACAGCGAGGCAAGGTTCGCGGCCGAGCGGGCCGCTACGCCTTCGGCCGTGTTGCCTGGGACACGAGTTTCGTGATAATTTGGACACCATGTCGACGGGTGACCGCATCACCATCCTGGCTGCAGCGGGAGCCGTGAGTGCGACGTTGGGGATCGGATCCTGCTCGACGAACGCCCGCATCGGCGACGTCATTACACAGGTGAACAGTCGGATCGACGACATCAACGGACGCTTCGATGACGTCAACGGACGCTTCGATGACGTCAACGGACGCTTCGACGACGTCTACCGTCGCTTCGACGCCATCGACCGTCGCTTCGATGCCATCGACGGGCGCCTCGACGCCGTCGACGCCCGTATCGATGACCTGCAGGTGGAGATTCGCGACTTGCGGGCGCTCATTGTGGCGAATCCCCGAAACGCGCGAGGTAGCTGATCCGGCCGGCTCGGGCGCCGGCTACGAGGCTGAGCGCCGGTAGGGCCACCCTGGTCCTCGGGCAGCGTCAGCGGGAGACGTGGCGTTTCCGGTCACCGCGGCCGAGGCGGGCGACGATGCCGTACTCCGCCCGGGTCACGGGCTGCACCGAGAGACGGCTGCCCTTCCGCGTCACCACCATCTGCTCGAGACCCTCGGTGTCCTTCAACGTGGCGAGGGAGACGGTCTCCGGGAAGCGCTCCACGAAGCCGACGTCCACCATGAGCCAGACCGGCGCGGCCTTCGTGCTCCGCGCGTCGAAGTACTTGTGGCCCGGCTCCCAGGCGTAGTGGTCCGGGTAGGCGGTCCGTGCAATCCTGGCCAGGCCGGTCACCCCTGACGGATCCGCATTCGAGGCGTAGAAGAGGACGCCGTCGCCCACGCGCATCTCGTCGCGCATGAAGTTGCGGGCCTGGTAGTTGCGTACCCCTTCCCAGCAGGTCCGGCCGTCCCGTGCGAGGTCGTCGATCGAGTAGGCGGACGGCTCGCACTTCATGAGCCAGTAGCGCTTGGGCATCGGCACGACTCCGGCGATCGGACGGCCGTAGCATAGCAGGGCACATCTGTGAGGGCGGCCGGATCCCGCCCGGCCCCGTCACCCCGACGCTGCCAGCTCGCATCCGCCCGCCTGCCGACCATCCCGGAACGCGGGCGCCGCGCTGCTTCGCCGTTGACCCCGAATGACCTCCTGCGTACATTCCGTGTACGCACGTCGCCACCAGCGTCGTTCGTGCAGGATCGGAGCCATGTCCATATTCCAGCCCGAGGAACGCCAGCTTCTCGAGTCGCTGGGGCGTCTCGCGGACTGCAACCCGTTCGTCCCCGAGTTCGTCGACTGGGAGCGGTCGGTGCTCGGTGCCGGTCATGAGCCGGATGGCGCGGTGTGGAGCCTGCGCGCGTCCGGGGTGGGGGAGAGCCCCGCCTTCGCCCGGCTGGGCGCGGCGGCGGCGGAGGTCGCGCGCCGCGCCCGGGAGCGGTTGCTGCAGAGCGGGGCGGCGACGCTGGAGGAGCGGTCGAGCTATGCCCGCGTTGCGGTCTTCGTGCTCTAACAGCGCCACGCGGACATGCTGCACGACCTGCACCAGGACGCGGCCCGCGGGCGACGGCGCGTGGCCGGCTTCCGCTCGTTCCGCCGCGATCTGGACCACTTTCTCGACGCCCGCCGGTTCCGGCTCACCCAGCCCGTCGACCCTGCGCACCTGTTCGCCTGCTTCTACCAGGTCCGGCGCGCGTTCCACCTCATCTATCGCCACATCGTGGGGGCGTCGCGCCCCGCCGCCCGCCTGCGCGCGGCGGTCTGGGAGTCGATCTTCACCCACGACGTGCAGCGCTACTGGCGCTTGCTCCACGACCGGATGCACGACGTCACCACGCTCATCACGGGCCCCTCGGGGACCGGCAAGGAGCTCGTCGCGCGCGCCATCGGGCTCTCGCGCTACATTCCGTTCGATCCCGATCGGGAGACGTTCGTCGACACCCTGGACGGGGCGTTCCATGCGGTGAACCTCGCCGCGATGTCCCCCACGCTGATCGAATCGGAGTTGTTCGGCCACCGGAAGGGCGCGTTCACGGGGGCGGTTCAGGACCGCGTGGGGTGGCTGGAATCGTGCCCGGCGCTCGGCACCGTGCTGCTCGACGAGGTGGGCGAGATCGACGCGTCCATCCAGATCAAGCTGCTGCGGGTGCTGCAGACGCGGGAGTTCCAGCGCGTCGGCGAGACGACGACGCGCCAGTTCAAGGGGAAGCTGATCGCCGCGACCAACCGGGACCTGGAGGCGGAGATGCGCGCCGGCCGGTTCCGCGAGGACCTGTACTACCGGCTCTGCTCGGACCTGATCGTGACGCCGTCGCTGCGCGAACAACTTCGCGACGCGCCGGAGGAGCTGCGCAACCTGGTGCTGTTCGTCTGCGAGCGCGTGATCGGCGCCGACGGCGCTCCGCAGCTTGCGGAGGAGGTGCTCGCCTGCGTGGAGCGGGACCTCGGCGCGGACTACCCCTGGCCGGGCAACGTCCGCGAGCTGGAGCAGTGCGTGCGCAACGTGCTGGTGCGCAAGCGGTACCGACCGCCGGCCCGGCGGGAGCCGGATGCGGACGCCCCGGACCTGGCCGCCGCGTTCGGCGAAGGGCGCCTCACCGCCCGGGAGCTCCTCCGCCGCTACTGCACGACGGTCTACGCGCGCACCCGCAGCTACCAGGAGACGGCCCGCCGCCTGGAGCTCGACCGCCGCACCGTGAAGCAGCACATCGACCCGGAGCTGCTCGCACGCCTCACGCCCGATTCGGCATCGTCCTGATCGCAGACGCGCGCGGGCCGCCGGCCCCTCGGGCAGCGGATTCTGTCCGTCGCGATCTGTGCCTGAGATGCACCGCCCTGGACAATCCATGTACGCCGGGCAGAGGTGGCGCGCCGCACGCGGAATCCCACGGCCGGCGGCAACGGGTTGCCGTCGGGGCCAAATCGGCCCCGGGGCTGGCCCCGCGGACGAGGAGATGCTTCTGCGCCCAGTAGCCGAAGGCTGTGAACGATGGCTGCGACGCCGGTTGGCATCGAATCTGCACGAGTGTTCCGTGCTCGCGACGACGCGGGCGAGCATGGGAGCGTGCCAGGTGAACCGAAACGGGAATCGGACGGAGACGGAGCCAGGCGGAGGGCGTACGGGGCGCAACGTCCTGCCGGCCACCGCGCTGGCCCTGTCCGGCGGGTGCGCGCTGATGGCCAACTCGACCACGCAGTCGATCGACGTCACGTCCACGCCTCCCGGAGCACAGGTGCTGATCGACGGCCGGGCCGTCGGCGAGACGCCGCTTCGGGTGGAGCTCCCCCGACGCCGACGGAGCCCCGTCCTTCGATTCGAGAAGGAGGGCTACTGGTCGGAGGCGATGCCGCTCCGGCGGTCGCTCAGTTGGCATCTCCTTGGCAACGCCTACTTCGCGGCGCGCCCCCCGCAGGACGACTACACCCCTGCGATGTGGGTGGGGGCCAACGTGATGGTATGGGGCCTCGACTTCGCGACCGGGGGCGCGTTCGCCTTCCCGAGCCGCGTCGAGGCCGAGATGACCCCGGCCGGGAGCGTGCGAACGGGGTTGCCGCCCGTGGCGCAGCCTCCGGGCAGCCTATTGCCGTCGGGGCTGGTAGAGGCGGAGGCACGGTCGGCTGCCGAGCGGTTCCGGGACCACCGCGGCGCAGCAACAGCTGAAGGTCCCGCCACTTCGGGGGGAACACAGTGACGACGACTTCCACGGCAACTGCGGCCCTGGCGACGCCACGCGCGCGGTATCGACTGCGAAGCGCGCCGGTGGCGCTGGCGTCGGCCCTCCTCCTGTGGGGCACCCTCGAGCCGGCTGCCGCGCAGGTCGCCGTCGAGCACTACGAGGTGGTCACCGGCACCGCCACTCGCCAGACGGTCCTGACCGGCTTTCTGCTCGGCGGCCCGGTCGCCGACCTCGTCGCACTCTCGGTCGACGAGTCGGGCGACCGGCGCGTGCGGGTCTACGCGTTCGACCAAGGGACATGGGAGGCGACGTTCGAGACGGATCTCGGTCCCGACGTGTCGTTCGTCGACGTGGCCGCCGTCGATGGCCGCGACCGGTTGATCACCTACGAGCCGGGCCGCATCCGCATGCTGGATCTCGAATCGGGGGCCTCGCGGGCGCTGGTCGCGGTCGGCTCCAGCTTCGATCCGCCCCGCGGAGGCCCGATCCCCCACGCGGACATCTCCCGGGACGTGAACGGGGACGGACGCGACGATCTGGTCGTGGCGGCTGCCGACGGCTTCCGGGTATTCGTGCAGACGGGCGACGGCGCCTTCGCCGACCCGGTGACCGTGGGCCCGCCGGCCGAGCTGGCCGGGATCCACGGAGCCGACGGGTATCGCTTCGATCCCTGGAGCGAGAGCCGAATCCACGAGATCGACTTCGATGGCGACGGGCGCCGCGACCTGGCGTTCTGGAACGGCGACCGCTTCGAGGTGCGTCGCCAGGACCGGCGCGGCCTGTTCCCCGCGGACCCCGAGACCTTCACGGTCGATGTGGCCTTCGATTCCGATGACCGCTCCTGGCTCGCCGCCGGCGACATGCAGGGACGCGTGCTCGAAGCGCTGACCGACGTGAACGGC
Source organism: Acidobacteriota bacterium (assembly GCA_026708265.1). Classification (GTDB taxonomy): domain Bacteria; phylum Acidobacteriota; class Vicinamibacteria; order Vicinamibacterales; family UBA8438; genus JAGWAJ01. The sequence continues at coordinate 41,299 of JAPOVI010000151.1, read as the reverse complement.
GACGGCGTCGCCGACCTGGTGATCGCGTCGCTCCGGGGGCGGCGACTCGCCGACAAGCGTTCCGCCGTCGAGGTGTACTTCGGCGCTCGGTCCCCGGCCGGCGGCATCGCCTTCGGGAGTTCGCCCGACACCGTGATCGGCACGGACGGCGTTCAGCTCGGCATCCAACGGCACGACCTCGATCGCGACGGGCAGCTCGACATGATGGTCACGACCATCGGGACGCAGCTTCTCCGGGGCACCCTCTTCCGGAGGTTCGCCGGCTTCATGGGGGGCGAGATCCACCTGCACCTCGAGCTCTTCCGCATGGACGGCGGCCACTACCCGGACGCGCCCGACGCCACGCGCCGCATCAACCTGCAGTACCCGGGCGCGCACCGCGGACCGGGATGGGTGCCCCTGGACATGGCACTGCGGGGAGCGACGCACGAGCGTCGGCTGACCGAGACCACCCATCCACGGGCATTCGACACGCCGGTACTCCTGGGGGATGTAACCGGCGACGGCCGCGCGGATCTCATCGTCGGTAGGGACCGCGGGGAACCGCCCGGCCCGCGCCGCCACGCGGACGACTCGTTGCATGTCTTCGTCGGCGAGCCGGGGCCGGACCTGTTCTCCCGCCAGCCTCACGAGGTCGTCGTCCCGCTCCCCGAGGACGGGGAGTACGTCTGGCTCACGGACCTCGACGGCGACGGCAGACAGGACATCGTCATGCACCACCCGTCCACGACGGAGCCGCATCGTGTGACCGTGCTGATGGCGCGGCAGGCCCCGGCACCGGCGGCCCCCAACTGACTCTCGCGGCGTGCCGGCGCGGCGGTTGGGACGACCCTCCCCAGCGGGCCGCCGCGGCTACGGCGGCGCCATCGCGACGCGGAAGCCGATGAACGGCCGGCGGACGCCCGGGTCGGCGCCGCCGCGGATGGCGGCTCGCACGTTGGCACCGGGATCCTCGAACGAGCCGCCGCGCATGACGAAGAGGGCGTCGCCGTCGAGATTGGAGGCGTCGTCCTCCTCGTCGTAGGGGTACGGCTGGTAGGGGCTGCGGGTGAGCTCCCAGACGTTGCCGCTCATGTCGCGCAGGCCGAACGGGCACTCGGGACAGTCGAAGCTGCCGACCGGCGACGGACCGGCCGCGGAACCCGCGGCGCCCGGACGAGCCGCACGGAAGTTGGCCCGGCCTCCCGGCTCCCCGTTCCCCCACGGGTAGATGCGGCCGTCGGTGCCGCGGGCTGCCTTCTCCCACTGCGCTTCCGTCGGCAGCGTCACGCGCCAGCCGTCCGCGAGTCGCTGGCGCAGGAGCGGTGGCGTGCCGGGCCAGTCGCGGAGCGTCGCCTCCAGCCAGCGGCAGTAGCGGAGGGCGTCGGGCCAGGAGACCGACCCGACGGGATGATCGGGTGCGCCGCGCAGCGCCTCCCGGTCGACGCTGATGCCCGTGTCGGACGCAAACGCGCGGTACTGGGCCACGGTCACCTCGTAGCGGCCGATGGCGAACGTGGAGAGGTCCACCGTGCCCTGGTTGCGGTCCGCCGACCAGCGTTCGTTGTCGAACGCCTGCCGGTCGACGGTCGGGTCGCTGCCCATCGTGAACGGCCCCGCCGGGATGTCGACGAAGCCGAGCCGGGGGTCGTCCGGCAGGAACCAGGCTTCGGGGCGGAATCCCTCGATTGTCTCCGGGAGGGGCGCCAGCGCCCTGCCGGACGAACCGGCCGGCCCGGGCGGTTGACAGGCGCCTGCCACCAGGGCGCAAGCGAGCGTGACGAGCATCGCTGCACGGCGCGCGGCTGCGGGAGACGCGGCTGTGGGAGACGCGGCTGCGGGAGACGCGGCTGCGCGACGCCAGGTTCTGCGACGCGAAGCCGCAAGGCGCGAAGTCGCGCGACTCGATTCCGCGCGATGCGACGACTCCGCTCGTCCCGCGCTCAACAGGCGAACCTCCAGCCGTGGTCGCACGCCCGCTCGTGCAGATCCCGTTCCGACGTGTCCATCAGGTTCCGTCCTCCCTCCCGGAGGAGGAGACGGAGATCGAGGACCTTGGGGGGAGCGGCCAGCGTGCGTCCCGGCTCCAGCAGGTTGAGGCACGCCGGCCGGAAGCGCAGCTCGCAGGCGCGGGCGAAGTAGTCGAGTGCCAGCTCGGGGTCGGCCTCGGCGACGACGCCGCTCGCGTAGTGCCGGCCCAGCTCGTTGCAGGCCCAGGCCGAGGCGTCCGCGCAGTACGACGCCTCGATGCCGAGTAGCCGCTCGCAGGCCCGCGGGTTGCCGCCCGCGCACGCCTGCTCCCAGAAGGGTACGGCGTCTCCCCGATGGCGGCCATCGGTCGCGCCGAGTCCCGTCATGGCGGCGAAGAAGAGGATCCAGACCGCCATCTGCACGAGATTGGCTCGAGGGTGGGCGAGTCCTTCCCGGACGCGAGCGAGCCGCGCGTGCGCCTGTAGCGCGCCGGCCAGCCGATCGATCCACGGTACGCACAGGTTGAGTAGCGGCACCGAGAGCAGCTTGTCGTAGAACGTCGGCGCGCCGAGCGCGCCGAGCAGCGCGTAGAGCACGAAGACGCCGGCGCCGTACAACACGCCGAAGACCGCCTTCCCGACGGGGCTCCGCGGCGATGTCGACGGATCCGTAACCAGCAGGTGGAGGCCGAGGAAGACGGCGGTCGGGATCTCCGAGTCTATGAAGTAGGGGATTCCGGTCGCCGCCGCGTAGAGGGCGCTCAGCCCGAAGAGGACGATGGCCGCCGACCCGGCCACGAGCGTGATCGCGAAGCGGTACATGACGACGAGGCCGGCGAGGAAGAGGAAGAGATAGATTCGCGGCGCGAGCGTCAGGGTGGTCGCGATCTCCTCCCCCCACGTCAGCGGCGTCGCGCCGGTAGCGAGGAGCGCCACGGAGAACAGCCCCAGCGAGAACGCCGACGGGTTGAAGATGTGGACGCGCCGGCCTTCCCGCTCCCAGCGCACGAACTCCTTGCCGAGGAAGCCCACCGCGATCATGAGGAACTGCAGGTGGAACCAGTCGTCGCGGAACCAGAGGAAGAGGTTCGTGCTGAAGATGATGGGGAACGGGCCGAACCCCAGCGCGTATCGCTCGCGCCGCGACCAGGCGAGCAGCAGGTCGAAGGCGTAGGCGAAGAGAAGCTGGGCGACGAGCAGCCACGCATGCTCGTAGACCGGCCGCCAGAACCAGCCCCAGTAGGCGAAGACGGACAGTTGCACAGCGGCCTGGACGTAGTGCTGCGGGCGGAGCGACACCTCCAGCGACCGGACGGCGCCACGGTGCCGGAGCCAGGCTGCGAGCACGATCTGCCACGCCAGGAGCACGAGCGCCGCGCCCTGCAGCGACTGGGCGAGGACCGCGTTCGCCTGCACGCGCGGGACGAGCGAAACGAGCAGCAGGGCCAGGGTCAGCGCGAGCGGAGCGGTGAAGGCCCGCGTTCCGGATTGCGGCAGGGCCGTGGCCGCGGTCGCGGGCGCGCGCGGCGACCGGCCGCGGCCGGCGGATCTCGACGGTCGCGCACCGGCGCGGGTGCCTCGCGCGGCGGCGGGCGGCCCCGGGCCGGGTGTCGTCGGGCGGGAACGGCGGCGGGCGGGGGACATCGGCCAGTCGGCCCGGCGGTGTCGGGCTACTGCACCTCGCCGCGGGGCAGGTAGCGGCCGTCGCGATAGTCGCCGCACAGCACGCCGACCAGCGGATGCCGGATCGGGTCGCCGCTGCCGTCCGGCTCCAGGTGGCGCTCGGCGACGTACGTCGTGTGCCGCCCTCCGTCGACCAGGACGTGGTACCACGGCCGGTCCTTCGGTGGACGCGAGCGGGCGACGGTTTCGTACCAGTCGTCGGTGCCCTGGAAGGTCGGGTCGACGTCGAAGACCACGCCGCGGTAGTCGAACCGCAGGTGGTGCACGATCTGACCGACGTAGAAACGGGCGACCGGACTCGGATGGCTCATCGGTGGTTCGTTGCGGGTAGGATAGTCGGCGCCATGTTCTCCGGCAGCTTCGGCCTCACCGCGCTGGCGGCGCTCGTCTGCGTCGTGCTGGGTTTCGGCGCCTTCGTCCTCTGGTTCTTCGCGCGGCTGGATCGGGAGCGGCAGGAGGACCAGGCCGCCAGGAAAGCTGCCGACGCCGAGGACGCCCGGGGCGCCGAGTAGACGCCCACCGCCAGCCGTCCGACGCCCGCCTGCCAGGTCGCGCTGCGGCCTCCGCCTCGGCGCCCGACCCAATCCTTCAGTGAGTCTGCGCCTCCCGGGGGCGCCCGACCGACCCTCCAGGAGTCCGCGGCGCCCTACGGTGCGGACTCCCGCGCAGCGACACGGTCGAACTTCTGGATCCGCTGCCCGACGTTGACCTCCGTCGTGTACAGATTCCCGTGCGAGTCGATGGCCAGGTTGTGCAGGCGGTAGAACTGGCCGGCGTACTTGCCCATCCGCCCGAAGCGGCCGGCGACGCCGAGCGACTCGCGGTCGAGGATCCAGACGACGTTGTTGGTGCCGTCCGGGATGAACAGCCAGCGCTGCGCCGGGTCGACCGACAGCGTCACCCCCGAGACCGAGCCGCTGCCGAGCGTCGCCGGGCGGACGAACGCTTCCCGCACGAAGCTCCCGTCCTTGCGGAAGACCTGCAACCGGTCGTTCGTCCGGTCGGCCACGTAGACGAGGCCGTCGCTCGACAGGGCGACGTCGTGCACCGGGCTCCGGTAGTGGCGAATCGGGTCGGCGGCCGGATCGTACGGCGGCAGCTCGGCGTCGTCCGGCCGCTCTCCGTAGGCGCCCCAGTGCCGCCGGTACTCGCCCGTCCGGGCGTCGAAGACGATGACGCGCCGGTTGCCGTAGCCGTCGGCGACGTAGACCTCGTTGGCTTCCGGGTCGACGCGGATACCGGCCGGGCGTCCGAGATTGTCGGTGTCGTTGCTTCCGCCGCTCGCCCCGGCGCGGCCGATCTGAAGCAGGAACTCGCCGTCGGCGGTGAACTTGAGGATGTGCGCGTCGCCGGCGGCGTTCCCGCCGATCCAGACGTGCCCCTCGTGGTCGACGTGGATCCCGTGCTCGCTCTCCGGCCACTCGTACCCTTCGCCGGGACCGCCCCAGGCACGGACGACCGAGCCGTCCGGCGCGAACTCGATCACCGGCGGGGCCGGGACGCAGCACATGCCGTGCTCGCCCCGCTGCCGGGCGTCGAGCGTGCGCGGCCGGTGCAGAAGCCAGACGTGGTCGCGGGCGTCGACCGCCACGCCGGAGGCCTGTCCCAGGATCCAGTTGTCCGGCAGCTCCTGCGGCCAGAAGGGATCGACGCGGAACGCGGGCACCGCCGCCTCGGCGGAGCCGCCCTGGGTCGCTTCCGCGGGGGCGGTCGCCGCGGGCTCCGGCGCGGCCGCCCGTTCTGCGGATTCCCTCGCCGCGGTCCCGGACGCGGCCGCAGCGGCCGTGGCGGCCGCGAGGACGACTCCCGCGAGCAACCCCGCCCCGGTCGGTCCGTTGATCGCCATCGCTCCCTCCCGGACGGCGCGAACCGTGCGGCCGTCCCACGCCGGTGCCTAGCATAGACGACGGCCGCGAAGGCCGCCGCGTATAATCGGTGCACGGAGCATCCGCGCGAATCGAGAGCGTCTGGAAGGGGGCACCGATGAAGATGTCGCGACGACGGGCGATGGTCGTTTCGGGGTCGACGGTGGCGGGAATGACGCTCGGGGTGCTCGGCCCCCGGAGCCTGGCCGCGGCGGCCTCCGCCCGGCAGGACGATTGGCCCGATCGACTCGTGGAGCGGCCCCTGCGCGAGGGCTTCCCGGCACCGCTGCCGCTCAACGCCGACGGATCCGCCCCGGAGCATCCGGAGAGCGCCGCGGGCTCCATCAGCGACCCGGTGCTGTGGCGGACCGAGGGACGCCGCACGCCCCAGATCGAGTTCGACTACCGGGAGCTTCGGATTCGCGTCGACACCCGCGGCCTCGGAAGGCTCTCGGGCACGCTCCGCTTCGAGGACCTCGAGCCCCTGCCCCGCGTGTCCGGGACGTTCCTGCTGCAGTGCGGAGCGCCCAATCCGCGGGGCGTCGTCAAGTGGACGGGCGTGCGCTTCAGCGACGTGGCCGACATGCTCGGCCTCATTCCGGAGGTGCACTACTGCCGCTTCGTCGCCTCCGACCGCTTCTACGCGGACGAGCCGATGACCACGCTGCGCCACCCGCAGGTGATGCTCGCTTGGCTGATGAACGACGAGCCGATCCCGCCGCAGCACGGTGCGCCGTTGCGGTTGATCGTCCCGTTCCGCTACGGCAACCGGAGCGTCAAGGCGATCACCGAGATGACGTTCTCGACGCCCGGTCCGCGCATGCCGCCGCTGCCGGCCTGACGCACCGATCGCGCCCCACCCGGTCTCGACCGGCATCCGCACCGCGCCGGGCGTTGCGGGTGCCTCGGCCTCGCGCACCGGCCGGGCGCAAGCCGGCGTCAGTGGTCGGGACACGGGCAGGCGTTGCGCTGCCGACCAGTCCGCCGATGACGCCGGAACAGACGGCTCGGCGCGCGGGGCGGAGTTTGGAACGGCAGTATCCATCTCCGTCCTCGGCGGGGTCTCGAAGGGCCGGGAGTTGCGCCAATGCGACACGCGAGAGCCGGGTTTCTCGTCGGCGAAGACTCCCGGTGCGCACGTGAGGGCGCGCCCGGTCGGTGGTAGAGTGGTCTGGAACAAGGAGGAGGACATGCGCCGTCCAAAGCTCGTCTGGACCGGTCTGTTGTTCGTCCTCGCCACGGTCGCGGTCTCGGCACAGGAGCCTCCGCAGCGGCCGACGTTCCGGAGCGGCGTCGACGTCATCGAGGTCGACGTCACCGTCATCGACGGCGACGGGCGTCCGATCCCGGACGTCGACGCGTCCGAGTTCACCGTCCGCGTCGACGGGGATGAACGCCGCGTAGTGCAGGCGCAGTTCATCTGGCTGCGGCCGCCGCAGGAGAGCCTCCCGCCGCCACTCGAGTCGCAGCAGTTCTTCTTCACGACGAACACCGAGCAGCGGCGCGGCCGGCTGATCGTGATCGCGGTCGACGAGGAGAGCATCCTGTTCGGGGAGGGCCGCCACGTGATGCGGGCCGCCGGCGACTTCGTCGACCAGTTGACGCCCCTCGACCGGGTCGCGCTCATGGCGCTGCCGACCGGCCAGTACATCGACTTCACGTCGGACCTCGACCGCGTCCGGGAGGAGGTGGCCGGCATGGCGGGCCGTGGGTCGCGGGTGCGCCGCAATCTCAACATGGGCCTCTTCGAGGCGTACCAGATCAGCGAGTACCGCGACACGGACATGCAGGAGGTCGTGACCACGCGGGAGTGCGGAGAGCTCCTCGACCGGGACTTCGGCTGCGCCAACCGGGTGTTCATAGAAGCCCGGTCCATCGTGGAGGAGGAGCGGTTCCACGCCCTGAACACGCGTCGCGGGCTCGAGGCCATCCTGCGGGCGCTCAGCGACTACGAGGGGCCCAAGGCCCTGGTGTGGATCGCCGGCGGACTCGTGCTCGGCCGCGAGCAGGCGTTCCTCGCCGAGATCGAGGAGCTGGCCGCCGCCTCCCGCACGACGGTGTACGCGCTCAAGGTCGACGCGCCGCAGATCGATACGAGCGAACAGACGTCGCCGCCCTCGCCGCAGGAGGATGACCGCATGCGGGAGGCCGGCCTGCAGGCGGTCACCGCGATCGCCCGCGGGGAGCTCATGCGCGCCCACTACAACCCCGGGCCGATTTTCGAACGCCTGGAGCGGGAGCTGTCGGGCTACTACCTGCTGGGCGTGGAGGCGCGTCCCGAGGACCGGGACGAGGAGCGGCGCGGGATCGACGTGTCGGTGCGGCGCGAGGGGGCGCGCGTGCGTGCGCGCCGGGAGGTGAGCTTCGCCGCGGACACGGACGTGAGCGTCGACGAGAGCCTCGCGCGGATGCTGCGCTCTCCCGTGGTCACGACGGACCTGCCGGTGCGGGTCGCGACCTACGCCTATCGAGGAGCCGACGACGGCTCGGTGCGGGTCATGGTCGCGGCGGAGGTCGGGGGAGAGGTGGAAATCGCGTCGGACCTGACCGTCGCCTTCGCCCTGCGCGACCCGGAGGGAACGGTCGTGTCGACCGGCAAGCGCAGCATCGCCGCCGCGCTGGCCGTGACGCCGGCCGGACCGGTGCGCAGGTACACCGCCCCGATGATGGTCGGCCCGGGCGACTATACGCTGCGGATCGCCGTGGTCGACGGCGCGGGGCAGCGGGGCAGCGTGCACCATCCGTTCCGGGCCGAGCGGCGGTCGAATGCACCGCTCGCCGTCGGCGATCTGACCCTGGCCGAGCGACCCTCCACGCCGGGTGAGTTTCAGACCCCGGTCGAAGCGCGGGTGTCGAGCGGCTGGCTGCTCGCGTACACGGAGCTGTACGCCGACGGCTCGTCGACGTTCGATCAGGCGCGCGTCGTGGTCGAGGTGGCCGACGACGAATCCGGCCCGGCGCGAGCGTCCGCCGACGCCATCCTCGGCGGTTCCACCGATACCCCTCGCCGTTTCGTATCCGCCCAGGTGGCGGTGGACCACCTCCCGCCGGGTCGGTACGTCGCTCGCGCCCGGGTCATGCGTGCCTCCGACGAGGTGGCTCGACTCCATCGCCCGTTCCGGATAACCGGGTCGCCGTAGTCATGCTTCTCCGAGCGGGCCGTGCCGGTCGCGAGTCAGGCCGCGGCTCGGGGGTCCGTTCACGCACGAGGGGCCCGGGGCCCATGAAGGCGCTGGCGCTCGTTCCGGTCATGCTCCTGCTGATGAGCGCGCCTCGCGCCGCCGGTCAGGGGCAGGATGCGGGGGCGGTCGACCTGGAGCGGCTGACGGCGGACTTCGGGAGGACCGCGAGCGGTTTCGGGGTCCGGTTCGTGATCGTCCACCTCAACGATCTGACGACCGACGCCCTGTTCGATGCGCCGCTCAAGTACTCGCTCCGCGCGCAGGCGCGCAACGCGACGATGTTCTACGTGGAGGGCGCCGCGAACGACGACATCGAGCTGAGCACCGATTTTCGCGTCCAGCAGGGGGCGGAGGAGCTTGAGGCGCGGACCGTCGACATCGCCAACTTCGCGCCGGGCGCTCGCCTGTCCGCGGGGGACGACATTCGGGGCATCATCGTCGGCGCGACGCACTTCGACCCTCGAAGGCCGATTCACGTCTACTACGGCGCCCTGCGCGTCACTTTCGAGTTCTCTCCGAGCGTGCTGGCGCAGATCGCCGGGAACTGACGCCGACGGGGACGAATCGGGTGCTCGGGGCCCGGCGTCGGGCGCCGGCGCCAAGTCACCCGGGCGTTCTCCCCGCGGCATCCGCCGGTACGGCCAGGGCCTTCCCTGGCTCCGGCGGTGATGAGGACGTAGCCGCTCATGACGACCCGCGATAGCCGACCGGCTTCCTTCGCCACCCGCCGTCGGCCGTGCACGGTCCGGGCGAGGGCCGTCCTGTTGGCGCTGGTCGTCTGCGCGCCGGTCGCGGCGCAGGAGCCGCCGACTCCGTCCCGTCCCGCGAGCAACGCGAGGATGGCGGAGCGCCTCGAGGCGGTGGCGGCGGTCCGGGATTCGCGCCTCGACAACATCTACGCCAACGCCTCGCGGCTGGAGGTGCTGCGCGGGCTGCCTTCGCCCACCGGCAGGGCCGAGCAGCTGGTCTACCGGGGCGCGGTCGCTACGGAGCTGCTCAACGCGGGGCGCACGGCGGAGGCGGTCGACGGGTTCGAACAACTTCACCAGCTTCTCCGGACCGGCGCCGATCCACCGAGCGACCTCCCGGTCGGGTTCCGCGACTCCATGCTCCGCTCGCGCGGCATCGCGCACCTGCAGCGAGCCCAGCGCGACAACTGCTTCCCTCCGCGCCCGGCTGCACGCTGTGTGATGCCGGTCGATGCGGCGGCCGCGCCCCCGGATCCGGACAGTACGCGGAGGGCCATCGCGCTGTACGAGCGGATGGCCGAGGACGACCCGGCGGACCTGGTCGCCCGATGGGTGCTCAACCTCGGGCACATGTGGGCGGGCGCGTACCCCGACGGCGTGCCGCCGGCGTGGCGGATCCCCCGTTCGGCGTTCGGGTCGAGCACCGGAATCGCCCGCTTCGTGGACGTCGCACCGAAGCTCGGTCTCGACGCCGTGGGTCGCTCGGGCGGCAGCGTGATGGAGGACTTCGACGGCGACGGCGATCTCGATCTCATGGCGTCGTCGTCGGGACTCCGGGACCAGCTCCGGGTCTTCCGGAACAACGGAGACGGCAGCTTCGACGAAACGACGATCGAGGCCGGCCTGGAGGGGATCGTCGGTGGCCTGAATCTCGTCCCCGCCGACTACGACAACGACGGCCATGCCGACGTCCTGGTCCTCAGAGGCGCGTGGTCGAATCGGCCCCATCCGAACTCGCTGCTCCGGAGCAACGGCGACGGGTCGTTCACGGACGTGACCGAGGCGGCCGGTCTGTTGCGGGGAGCTCCGACCCAGACGGCGGCCTGGGGTGACTACGACAACGACGGTGACGTCGATCTCTTCGTCGGCAACGAGTCGGAGCTCAGCCTGGCGTATTCGTATCCTTCGCAACTGTTCCGCAACGACGGGGACGGGACGTTCAGCGACGTTGCCTATCTGGCGGGGGTCCAGGTGGTGGGCTTCGTCAAGGGCGTGGCCTGGGGCGACTACGACAACGACGGCCGGCTCGACCTCTACGTTTCGCGCCTCGAGGAGCCGAACCACCTGTTCCGCAACGAGGGGCCGTCGCCGGGCGGGCAGTGGAGGTTCCGCGAGGTCACCGCTGCCGCCGGGGTCGAGGCGCCCCTGAACAGTTTCCCGACGTGGTTCTTCGATTACGACAACGACGGATGGCTCGACCTCTACGTGGCCGGCTTTCGCGACGCCGTGGGCGACATCGTGGCCGAGTATCTCGGGGAGCGCCGCCCGGCGGGGCATCCGGTCCTGTACCGCAACCGGGGCGACGGCACGTTCGCGGACGTCACCGCAGCCGTGGGCCTCGCGAGGAGCATGCCCACGATGGGCAGCAACTACGGCGACCTGGACAACGACGGGTTCCTCGACGTCTACCTGGGCACGGGCTCGCCGTACCTGGAGATGCTCGTCCCGAATCGGGTGTTCCGCAACGCCGGAGGCGCACGCTTCGAGGAGGTGACGACGGCGGGCGGTTTCGGGCACGTCCAGAAGGGGCACGGGGTTTCGTTCGGGGACATCGACGACGACGGCGACCAGGACGTGTTCATGGTCCTGGGGGGCGCGTTCGAGGGCGACCTCTCTCAGAACGTGCTGCTGCTGAACCCCGGCCACGACCATGCGTGGATCACGTTGCGGCTGTTCGGCACCGCGTCCAACCGCCTCGGCATCGGTGCGCGCATCACGGTCGCCGTGGAGACGCCCGGCGGCGAGCGGGTGATTCACGCCACGGCCGGGAGCGGCGGGAGCTTCGGCGCCTCGACGCTGCAGCAGGAGATCGGGCTGGGCGACGCGACGAGGATTCGAGAGCTGACGGTCGTCTGGCCGGGCAGCGGGCGTCGCGACACGCATCGCGCAGTGCCGCTCAATCGCGTGCTCCTCGTCCGTGAGGGCGAGGCTGCGGTGGAGCCCGTGCCGGTCCGGCCTCTCGACCTGCAGTAGCCTCGGGGTCGATCGGTTGACGCCGGCGGAGGGCGCCGGTGAAGATGCAGGGGAAGGGTGGATGGCGGGATGAGGTCGCGGGCAACGGTGCGGGGGGGCTGGGTCGCAGGGGCTTTCCGGGTCCTGATTGCCGCCTCCGTGCTCGTGCACGGGGCCGCCGCATCCGCACGCGCGGCGGGGCAGCAGGGGGCGCCCGGCGTGCCCCCGCTGTCGCCGGTCGCGTTGCCCGACGTGAGCCGTCTGCACCCGTCCGTTCAGCAGCAGCTCCAGGAGTCCTTCGCGTCGCTAACGGCGGTCGAGGCCCGCGGCGACGTCGCGCCGCGGCAGCGCGCCGATGCCTTCGGCGAGCTGGGCATGCTGCTGGCGGCGACGCGGTTCACCGACGAAGCAGCGCCCTGCTATCGCAACGCCCAGCAACTCGCGTCCGACGACTTCCGTTGGCCCTACTACCTCGGGCACGTCCTGAAGGACGCCGGCGATCCTTCGGGGGCGGCCGAGAGCTTCGAGCGGGCGCGTCAGCTTCGCCCCAACGACCTCGCCACGCTCGTCTGGCTCGGCCGCGTCTACCTCGACCTGGCGCAGCCGGCGACCGCCGAGACGCGTCTGGGCGAAGCCCTGGCCCTCGAGCCGAACGAGCCGGCGGTACGGTTCGAGCTGGGCTGGGCGGCCCTCGCGCAGCAGGACTACGCGCGCGCGGTGGAGCAGTTGACGGCGGCATCGGCGCTGGATCCCGAGGCGACCGCGATCCACTATCCGCTCGCGCTGGCCTACCGCGGGCTGGGCGACCTCGACCGCGCCACGCACCACTTCGAGCGTCGCGGCACTCGCGGGAGCGGCGGGGAGACGACCAGCGTCGCCTTCACGCTGCCGGACCCGCTGATGGCGGCGCTCCGCGGCATGGTGCGCACCCCGCAGTTCTACCGCGACCGCGGGTCGGACGCCGCCGCGGCCGGCAACTGGCCGGAGGCGGTGGAGAACCTCCGGCGGGCGGTGGACGCGGAGCCGGGCGACGCGGCTACGCGCGTCAACCTCGGCACGGCGCTGGAGCAGCGCGGCGAAGCGCGCGCGGCCGCGGAGCAGTACGAGGAGGCACTGCGTCTCGATCCGGGGCTCCGGGAAGCCCACTACGGCCTGGGCCACCTGCTCGAGCGCAGTGGTCGCGACGAGGAGGCGATCGCGCGGTTCCGGGCGGCCGCGACGGAGGACCCGACCTACGTCGCGGCGCATCTCAGGCTGGGCGACGCGCTGCGCCGCACGGACCGGCTCGACGAGGCCCTGGCGCACTACCGGGAGGCAATCGCGCTCCAGCCGGCGGATGTGGGAGCGCGCTTCGGTGAGGCGATGGCGCTCGTGCGTCTCGAGCGCTACGCGGAGGCCCGGGACCGCCTGACCGAGGCGACGATGGTCCGCCCCGACCTGTCGATGTTCCGGCACGCCCTGGCGCGGCTGCTTGCCGCCGCGCCCGACGATCGGGTGCGCGACGGCGCACGCGCCTGGTCGCTGGTGGAAGCGCTGCCGGAGGAGGAGAAGCACCCGGCCGTCTTCGAGACCATGGCGATGGCGCTGGCGGAGCTGGGTCACTTCGAGCTCGCGATGGACTGGCAGCGGCTGGCGATGTCGGCAACGGCGCGCGCCGGCCGCTCCGACGTCGCGCAACAGATGGCGGACAACCTGGCGCTGTACGCACGCAGCCGGCCGTGCCGCACCCCGTGGCGGGACGACGACCCGGACCACCGGCCCGGCCCCCGCGTGGAGCCCGGGTTGCTCGATGCCCCTGCGCCCCCATGACTGCCGGCACGAGCGGTGAGGACGAAGGACAGGCGCGGGGCATCCTCCGCAGAACGTGGGGACTGCGACGGCTCTGGAAGCTGCTTGCGCCGTGGGTGCCGGCGGGTAGCGGCCCGCGGCCGCACCGGGAGCGGCGCAAACGCAGGCCGGGACGGAGGCGCAGGAGGAGGCACGCCCGGGAGGTCAGCCTCCTCGGCGGGTTGACCCCATTCGACGCGCCGGACTTCTACGACGGCAAGCCCGATGGGGATTAGGTACGGAGGCAGTCGATGCGACGCTGCATGGCCGGCGCCATAGGCATCTGGCTCCTGGCGGGAGCGGCTCTGGTCGCGGCCGACTTCTGGGAGGAGAAGGACTTCACGGCGTGGTCGGACGAGGAAGTCCAGGTGATGCTGACCGCCTCGCCGTGGACCAGGAACGTCACGATCCTGACGGGCGACGCCGGCCCCGGCGACGCCGGCGACGACCTCTTTCGGCCCGGGACGGCCCCCCACCGGTTCGGCGGCGGCACGTTTTCGCTCGCCCCGCAGGCCGACGTGACGGTTGCGTGGAGCAGCGCGCTCCCGGTCAAGCAGGCGCTCGTCCGACGGGCGTTCGGTCTCGTGTCCCCGATCCCGCACGAGGGCCGGCAGATGCTGGCGTTCGAGGACCCGTTCTACGCGGTGACCGTGGTCGGGTTGCCGCCGTCGTTCGACGGGCTCGGATTGAGGAAGGATGCCATTGGGGCCGCGACGATGTTGGCCCGCCGGGGCAGGGCGCCGCTCGCGCCTGAGAGCATTCTGGTGTTCGCGGACGGTGCGATGCGGGTCACGTTCCAGTTTCCGAAGACGGACCCGATCACCCTGGACGACGGGGTCGTCGAGTTCATGACGACGCTGGGACCCGGCGCCGACATCAGGACGCGGTTCGAGCTCGAGGCCATGATCGTCAACGGCCGGCTCGAGCTGTGAGGCTGGCGGCCGCCGCGGTCGGCCGAGCCCGCTGGCTTCCCGCCCCTCGGCGACGCCCGCCGGCTGCCGGCTCCCTCTCGGACCCTCGCCGGCGGCTCGGGATCACTCCTCCCGAACATCGACGGTGGCGTTGACGGCGATCGGGCCCGCCACCGCCTGCCGCCGGCCGGAGGGCCAGTCCACGACGATCTCGTCCACCCGGTCCGCATCCGCCAGTCCGAAGTAGAGCGGCATCGAGCTCTGCGACAGGTAGCCCGACTGCCCGTCGTGGACCTTCACGTACGAGCGGCCTGCCGCTCGCACGGTGACGCGGGCCCCCAGACCGTCGCGATTCGACTCGGTTCCGACGAGCCGGACGACGAGGTGGCGGACCGACGCCCGCTCGGCCAGGTCGCTGACCAGGACCATGGGGCCGTCGTGGAACTCGTTCGTGACGATGTCGAGGTCGCCGTCCCCCTCCAGGTCGAAGATGACGGCGGAGCGGGAGCCTACGGCTCCCCAGACCACGGTGCGGCCGAGGAGCCCGAACTCTTCGCAGTACGGGTTCCCCCGGTCCGCGGCCAGGCAGTCGAGCGTGAACCACGGCCGGGCCGTGCGCCGATCCCGGCGCGGCTCCACGCCGAGAATGAACTCGCTGTCGAGGAACGAATCGCCCCGGTCGTTCAGCAGGACCGAGTTGACGCCGTAGCGGAACGGGAAGTTCATGCTCGAGGCGATGAACACGTCCTCGAACCCGTCCGCGTTGAGGTCGCCGACACTGAGGCCCCAGGGCCAGTAGTTCTCGGTGCCCAGCGCGTCGGATGCCTCGGTGAACGTTCCGTCCCCCTCGTTGCGGAAGAACGCGTTGCCGAAGACGCTCATGCCGCCGGATTGCAGCGTCGTTTCGGACCACTGCATGCGCGACTTCAGCTTCTCGCGGTCGGGGCCGATGTCCTCGCTCATGTCGGAGTGCATGTCGGTGAGGATGATGTCCATGTCGGCGTCGTTGTCGAAGTCGAACACCTTGATGCTCATCGCCCCCCAGGGGGTGCGGGGGAAGAGCTCCCGGCTCCGTTTCTCGAAGTACTCGCCCCCGACGTTCTCGTAGTACTCGTCGTGCCCCTGCATGTTGAGGACGTAGAGATCGGGCCACCCGTCGCCGTTGGCGTCGAGGGGGCTGGCATCGCCGGTCCAGCTCTCGTCGACCAGGCGCCGCTCTTCCGTCACGTCGAGGAAGCGGTTGCCGCCCTGATTCTCGTACAGGATGCTGCGCTCGTTCCGCGCTTCCGGCTGCAGGTGCCCCTCGAACGCGTCGGCGACGCCCACGTAGTAGCCTCCCGGGCCCGTCACGTCCGCGGAGTAGACGCCCACGTTGCACAGGAACAGATCCAGCAGGCCGTCGCGGTTGTAGTCGAAGAACACGCCTGCCGACGAATGACCGGCGTGCAGGAGGCCGGCCGCCTCGGTGACGTCCGTGAAGCGGCCGCTCCCGTCGTTGACGAACAGGTAGTTGCCGCCGCGGACGGTGGTCACGTAGAGGTCGGGGTCGCCGTCGTTGTCGGTGTCGGCGAACGACGCGGTCACGCTGATCCGGTCCGCGAGGCCGACTCCCGCCGCGCGCGTGACGTTGTCGAACTCGCCGCCGCCGAGGTTGCGCCACAGCTCGTTCGCGCCCACCTGGTTGGTGAAGTAGAGGTCGAGCCGTCCGTCGCCGTCGACGTCGGCCACCGCGATGCCGTTCCCGTGGTCGTAGTGGACGGGCTTGTAGGCCTTGCCCGAATCGTCCGTGACCCGGTTGACGAAGGTGATGCCGCTCGCGTGCAGGCGATCGGTGAAGCGGAAGTCGTGGAACACCCGGAAGCGATCGACGGTGGCGAGCTGGTCCCGCTCCCGCCGGGCAAGCCAGGGGGGATCGAGGATCTCCTCGGGGTACGCGTATCTCCTCGGGGCAGGCGTGGCGACGAGAGCGCGCAGCGCGGCCGCCAGCTCCGCGCGCTCGTCCGGGCTCGACCCGTCGAACGCGCCGCGGATCCGCAGGCTGCGATCCACCAGCAGCAGCTCCGTGGGCGGGGGGGCCGGCTCCGCGCCGGTGCGGTCCACCGCCAGGTGGAGCCCGTGGCGCACGAGCTGGCGGATCGGATTGACCCGGCCCGTCAGGAACTTCCAGCGGTCCTGATCCGCCCCGGCGTCACGCGCGTGGTCCAGGAGCACCGCGGGCGTGTCGAACTCGGGGTCGAGGCTGAAGCTGACGAGTCGCACGTCGTCCGGGTCGGGCAGGCCCCGCAGCTCGTCCTGGATCCCGCGCAGCCCGGCGGTCACGCGGGAGCAGTCGCCAACGCAACGGGTGGACGTCAGGTGCGCTACCCACACCCGGCCCGCGAGCTGGGCGGAGCCGAACGGTCGGCCGGTCTGGTCGAGCAGCGAGAACGACGGGATCTCGAGGACGCGGCCGGCGGCCAGGAGGTCTCGGGCGGTGAGGGCCTCGGGAGCTGGCGGGTTCGTCGCCTGTGCGGGCGCCTCGGAGACGGCCTCGCCGACCCCGGCGATCACCGGGCCGCTCCCGAAGAGGATCAGGCCCGCCAGTGTCGTCGCTCTCGTCGCCGCGCTCATCGTCAGTATCCTCCCGCCTCGGACGCCGGGCTCTCCCAGGCGCGGTGCCCCGAAACCCGCTTCCAGGCATCGGCGGCGCAGGACGTGCCAAGCGGCCGTCGCACGCCCGCACGGGCCGCCTCGCGTCCGCGCAGACTCCCCACGCGCCCGCTGGGGCGCGCGAGCTCCTCTTGTCCCCATTCTTCCACATCGTCCTGTGGATACGCTGTGAATCACCGGGGCGGGACGGCGTTGCGCACCTGTCGGCCGGGTGGTAACGTGAGGCGCCGTGCTGCTGTCCGAGACGCTGCCGCCGCGGGTCGCGGGGCGTGCGCCGTGACCGGCGACCGTCGAGGCATGGAACATCCTGCCGCTCGGACGCGATGGGGCGCGCCGGGCGGGGCAGCGCTGTTGGCGCTCGTCGCCTGCGCTCCGGTCGCGGGTCAGGAACCGGCCTCCGAGGCTCGCCCGCCGAGCAACGTCCGCATGGCGCAGCGCCTCGAGGCGCTGGCGACGGCCCGCCTGGCGACCCTGGAGAACGACCGCGACAACACGGCGCGGCTGGAGGCGTTGCGGGCGATGCCTCCGTTCACGGATCCGGGGGAGCGGTCGGTCTACGAGGCGTCGGTCGCCGGGGAGTTGCTGCGGTCGGGACGCACCGAGGAGGCGATCGCCGCGCTCGAGCGCCTGCGACGCCGCCTGGAGGCCGACGACGATGCCGTTCCGGGCCACCTGCCCGCGTTCCCGCGGGAGATGCGCCGCTCCCTCGCCATCGCCTACGCGAAGCTCGCCCAGGACGAGAGCTGCCTCCGCCGGAACGAAGCCGCGCGCTGCGCCGTGCCCCCCGACGGAGAGGGCCCTCGCCCCGGCCGCGACGCGGCCCGCAAGGCCATCTCCCTGTACGAGCAGATGGCGGAAGAGGCTCCCGACGACATGGTGGTGCGCTGGATGCTCAACCTCGCCTCCATGTGGGCGGGCGAGCATCCTGACGGCGTCCGGCCGGCGTGGTTGATTCCCCGTTCGACGTACGGCTCCGGCTCGGGCGTCTCCCGCTTCGTCGACGTCGCGCCGAGGCTCGGCCTCGACCTCGTGGGTGCCGCGGGCGGCAGCGTCATGGACGACTTCGACGCCGACGGAGACCTGGACGTCATGGCGTCGTCGTGGGGACTGCGGGATCAGCTTCGCTACCTGCGGAACAACGGGGACGGCACGTTCGACGACGCGACCCTCGCCGCCGGGCTGGAAGGCATCGGCCGCGGGCTGAACCTCAGCTCCGCCGACTACGACAACGACGGCCTCCCCGATGTCCTGCTGCTCCGGGGCGCATGGACGCGGGATCCGGTCCCGAACTCCCTGCTCCGGAGCAACGGCGACGGAACGTTCACGGACGTCACCGAGGCGGCCGGGCTGCTGCGCGCCGCCCCCACGCAGGCGGGCGTCTGGGGCGACTACGACAACGATGGCGACGTCGATCTCTTCCTCGGCAACGAGTCGCTGCCGGGCTCGACGTACCCCTCCGAGCTGTACGCCAACAACGGGGACGGAACGTTCACCGACGTCGCCGAGCAGGCCGGCGTGCGGGTGGTCGGGTTCGTCAAGGGCGCGGCGTGGGGCGACTACGACAACGACGGCCGCCTCGACCTCTTCGTCTCCCGCCTCGGGGAACCGAACCAGCTGTTCCGCAACGAGGGGCCCGGGCCCGACGGGCGATGGGCGTTTCGCGACGTCACGGCGGCGGCCGGCGTCGCGGAGCCGAACAACAGCTTCCCGACGTGGTTCTTCGACTACGACAACGACGGCTGGCTGGACCTGTTCGTGGCGGGCTATCGCACCTTCCTGGGCGACATGGCGGCCGAAGCCCTCGGGCGCCCCCTCGTGATCGGCCAGGGATACCCCCTCCTCTATCGCAACCGGGGCGACGGCACCTTCGTCGACGTCACGGCGGCAACGGGCCTCGCGACGATCATGCCGGTCATGGGGAGCAATTTCGGCGACCTGGACAACGACGGCTATCCCGACCTCTACCTCGGGACGGGAGCCCCGGGGCTCGAGATGCTCACCCCGAACCGCGTGTTCCGCAACGTCGGCGGCACGCGCTTCGAGAACGTGTCGCCGGCGGGCGGATTCGGGCACCTGCAGAAGGGGCACGCCGTCTCCTTCGGCGACATCGATCACGACGGGGATCAGGACGTCTACGTGGTGCTGGGCGGCTACTACGAGGGCGACGTGTCGCGCAACGTCCTGATGCTGAACCCGGGCCACGGCAATGCGTGGGTGACGCTGCGCCTCGAGGGCACGGCGTCCAACCGCCTGGCGATGGGCGCGCGCATCGCCGTCGCCGTGGCGACGCCGGAAGGCGCCCGGGTGGTCCACGCGGTGGCCGGCACGGGAGGCAGCTTCGGCGCGTCCACGCTGCAGCAGGAGATCGGCCTCGGCTCGGCCACGAGGATTCGAGAGCTGACGATCGCGTGGCCGGGCAGCGGCCGCCGCGACGTGCATCGCGACGTGCCGTTGAACCGCGTGCTCCGGATCCGCGAGGGCGACCCCGTGGTGACGCCCCTGCCGGTCGACCCTCTCGACCTCGACCGATGACGACTACCGTCCTTCGGCTCCCAGGCTGAGCAGGTTGGCGAGCAACGCGTACGCCCCCGTCGTGCCCGCGGGAAGCTGCCGCCAGAGCCCGAGTCCGACATAGATCCAGCGTCCGCGGCCCGACTGCGCCTCCACGAGCGCCCCCCGCTTCAACCCCGGGTTGTACTCGAAGGTGTCCTCCAGCTCGACCAGATCGGCGTAGCGCTCGTCGCGCTCGCCCAGGAAGTACAGCCCGCGCTCCTGCACCCATTCCTCCCAGGTGGCCGGACCGACCGGATTGGGCCAGGCGAAGACGGGGTGATCGTTGGCGAGAACGCGGATGGGCGCGGTTTCGTCGGTGACCCGGTTGCGGCTGACCACTGCAGGATACGGGCCGTACTGCGCCTGGTTGAACTCGAACTTGTTGTACTGGACGATGACCGTCCCGCCGTCGTCCACGTATTCCAGCAGGCGGTCGTTGTTCGCGCGCAGATCCAGGCGCCGCTCGTAGGCCCGTACGCCGGTGACGATCACGTCGAAGCGTGACAGGTCGCCCCACGCCAGATCGTCGGGGTGGAGGAACTCCAGACGCGCGCCGAGCTGCTCGATGGCAGGGGGCACGGCATCTCCGACGCCTTCGATGTAGCCGACCACGAGGTCCGACGCGACGGCCACGTCGATGACCTGGAACGTGCCGGCGGCCCGGCGGCCGATGTGCCGCCGCTCGATGTGCGGGTACTCGATCACCTGGAAGCCGCTCGTGAACCGCTCGCTGCCCCTCTCGACCGCCGCCCCCACCCGGTACTCGCCTGCCGCGGCGCCCTCCGCCGACACCCGGAAGCGCACCGTGCGCGACTCGTCTTCACGCGAAAGGCGCACGGGCACGCTCGCGGGAGCCGCACTCCATCCCGCAGGCAGATTGAGGACGACGGAACCTTCCGCCGCGTCGGGTCCCGTGTTGGTCACCGTGACGCGAACCTCGCGCGCGGTGCCGGAATCGGCCGGGATGATGGCGATCTCGGGCGTCATGGAGACGGCGAATCGCGGCACGACCTGCAGGTCCATCCGCTTCTCGCCCGTGAACACGTCGTCGACGTAGCGGTTGCGGACCGGCCTTTCGACGGCGACGCGCTGCCCGCCCAGCTCCACGTCGAAGGTCGCGCGGAACGGCGTAGGCCTGAACGGCGCCCCGAAAGGCACGTCCGGCTCGAAGTCGTAGCGGTCGG
This sequence comes from Acidobacteriota bacterium, assembly GCA_026708265.1. GTDB lineage: Bacteria > Acidobacteriota > Vicinamibacteria > Vicinamibacterales > UBA8438 > JAGWAJ01. Next base: position 20,575 of record JAPOVI010000151.1, on the reverse strand, counting down.
CGCCCTCGACGTGGCTCCAGTGGATGTCCGTGAGCCTGGCATCGACCGGAATCCGGGCGTTGCGTTCGCAGAGGTACACGCCGCCGGGACCCAGTGGCGCCGCGTCGCAGCGGGAAGCGGCGTCGAAACCGGAAACGCGGACGCCGTGGATGGCCAGGGTCGCACCGCCGTGATTCGCGGCCCGCAACTCCAGGCCGACCGGCTGACCGCGCGTCACCACGCCGTCATCCGCGAACGCGTCGAGCTGCAGACCGTGGGCCAGCACGGCGGCCCGCTCGAACTGCCGTTCCTTGGTCTCCAGGCGGAGATCGATCTCGCGCCGGGCGTCGTCGGTCAGCGCCATCGCCGGCAGGCTCCCTCTGAGGGCGCGGACTGCGTCGAGACCGGAGACGACCGGCTCGCGGGCGCCGGCCATTCCCTCGGCGGCGAACCGCTCGAGCGCCGCGCGCGCCTGCCGCGCCAGCTCGGCCAGCCCGCGGTCGAGAGCGGCAGGGGCGTCCTCACCGGCGAAGCGCGCGAGCCCTGCGATGGAGGTATCCACACCGTCGAACAGGGAGGTCTCGCCCGTTGCGGAGTGCTCCGCGATGGTCGTGTCGGCGAGACGGTAGCGCGCTCCGGCCGGTCCGGACGGCAGGGCGATGAACTGCCCCATGCCCTGGCACTTGTGCATGCCGCGCGCGAGGCTGCCAATCTCCGCCCAGGTCGCGCCGAGCAGCGGGTCATAGCCCCCGAGATCGACCGTGGTCAGGTCCGTGTCGCGCGCCGGCCGGAAGCGGAATCCCGGCGGACCGACACCCATGCCGAAGGGGAACCCGACGCGGAAGTAGAACTTCCTCGCCTGCCAGGGAGCCAATCCCGCGGCGATCTGCTCCGGAAAGCGCTCCGGATCCGCGGCGGCGCGCCACGCCTCGTGCGCAAGCACCGCCGACGCCTGGTGATGCTGGCCGCCGCCGCGCCCCTCCGGCGACATGGCGGAGACCACATCGGGCCGGATGGTGCGGATCATGCGGACGAAGTCGCCCAGGATCTCCTCCCGGCCCCACCGCTCGAAGGTCTCCTCGATGCTGAACGAGTACCCGAAGTCGACGGCGCGCGTGAAGTACTGCTCGGCGCCGTCCAGGCGGTGCGCGGCGTGCAGCTCCTCGGTCCGCAGCACGGCCAGGGCGTCGAACAGCTCGGGGCCGATCTCGTTCTGACCGCCGTCGCCGCGTGTTGCCGAGAGCAGCACGGTCCGGTGGCCGTCCCCCTTCGACAGACGCGCCAGCAGCGCGTTGTTCTCGTCGTCGGGATGGGCCACGATCGACAGGAAGACGCCCGTGCTGTTCAACGCGCGCAGCGCCACCCCGAGCTCCGTCCGGCCCTCGCCGGATACGAGCGGCTGGGCCTGGGCCGCGGTCGCGAAGACGCCGGCGAGGACCAGGAGCGACACGGCGGACGCTGCGAATCGATAGGCGTGCATGGTGCCTCCAGTGTGCCGGCGGGCCCGTGGCGAAGCTGCCCATCCCTTGCGGCAACGACGGCGACCGCGTCCCTGGTAACGGGGCGAGGCCTTCTTCGACCTGCTCAACCGACATGCGTGCCGCCAAGGGTGTCGAAGCCGTCGGGGCGGTACGTTCAGCTCTCCGGCAGCGTGCTCCTGCGGGCGCCGATCGTCGACAGGAACTCTCGCCGCACGGTCCGGTCGTCGCGAAACGATCCCAACAAGCGGCTCGTGACCATGCTGATGCCCGGCTTGCGGATGCCGCGCGTGGTCATGCATTGGTGCGCCGCCTCGATGACGACGCCGACGCCGCGCGGCTCCAGCACCTCCTGGATCGTGTCCGCGATCTGCGACGTCAGCGCCTCCTGGATCTGCATGCGCTTGGCGAACACCTCGACAAGGCGCACCAGCTTGGAACTTCCGACGACGCGGCCGGTCGGCACATAGCCGATATGCGCCTTGCCCAGGATGGGAACGATGTGGTGCTCGCAATGGGACTCGAGGCGGATGTCGCGCAAGACGATCATCTCGTCATAGGAGGCGGGCTTCTCGAAGGTCGTGGCCAACAACGCGACCGGGTCTTCGGCGTATCCGGCGAAGAACTCCTCGTAGGCCCGCACGACACGATTGGGCGTTCCCACCAGTCCCTCCCGGTCGGGATCGTCCCCGGCCCACTCGATCAGGGTGCGAACGGCGGCCTCCGCCTCGGCGCGACTCGGCCGACGCCGCGCTTCCGACGCCGTGTGCGATGGGGTCGAGGTTCGGCGCTCGACGACTGCACTGTCCATATCGCGGGCCTTTCGTCAATGTCGGGCCGCCTACGGTTGGCGGTTTCTTGCGGAAGGACGCAATGTTATAGTGTTGCGTATCCCTGCGGCAAGCCGGAGACAGCTATGACCAGATCGTCGATCCGACCCCGGCCCGGCACCGATCCGGACTGCCGCGGGCCGCACTCGCCTCGAGAGCGGGTCGCGCTCGCGGTGTCGATTTGCGAGGGGCGCGGCGTGCGGATGACAGCGCTGCGGAGGCGAATCCTGGAACTGCTGTGGGCGAGCGGTCGGCCGACCGGCGCCTACGAGCTGATCGAAGCGGTCACGCGCAGGGACTCGCGTCCGGTCGGACCGCCGACCGTGTACCGGGCGCTCGAGTTCCTGATGGCGCAGGGCCTGGTGTCCAGAATCGAAAGCCTGAACGCCTACGTCCCGTGCGTCCATCCCGAGCGCGACCACGATTGCCTGTTCTTCATCTGCAGCCGCTGCCGGACGTCGGTCGAGCTCGAGGATCCGCGGATCGGGGGATTGCTGGCCGAGGATGCCACCATCCTGGGTTTCGTAGCGACACGTCGCACGGTCGAGGTCGAGGGCATGTGTGCACAGTGCGCGGAAGTCGGAGCGGCGTAGGCGGGATCCCGAGCCCGTGGAGGAATCGAATTGAACGACCCGCGCCTTCCCGTAACCGTGCTCTCCGGTTTCCTCGGCGCCGGCAAGACGACGTTGCTCAACCACGCGCTGCACAACCGCGAAGGCCGCCGCGTCGCGGTCATAGTCAACGACATGAGCGAGGTCAACGTCGATGCTCAGCTCGTTCGCAACGGCGGCGCCGAGCTCAACCGCGTCGACGAGCGGCTGATCGAGATGTCCAACGGCTGCATCTGCTGCACGTTGCGTGAAGACCTCCTCGACGAGGTGGCTCGCCTGGCGCGGGAAAGCCGCTTCGACTACCTGCTGATCGAATCGACCGGTATCTCCGAGCCGCTTCCCGTCGCGGCCACCTTCGCCCTGTCGGACGAGCTCGGCGCCCATCTGGGCGAGCTGGCCCGGTTGGACACGATGGTCACCGTCGTCGACGGCCCGCGATTTCTTCGCGACTTCGGCTCCGGCGAAGACCTCCTCGATCGCGGGCTGGGGGTCGACGTCGAAGACGACCGCTCCATCGCCGAGCTCCTGGTCGATCAGGTCGAGCTCGCCAACGTTCTCGTGCTCAACAAGACCGACAGGATGAGCGGGGACGAAGTCGCACGGCTGACCGGGATTCTGCGCAAGCTCAACCGGACCGCGACGTTGGCCCAGGCGACCTACGGGCGGATTCCGCTCGACCTGATATTCGATACGGGCCTGTTCGACTTCGAAAGCGTCGAGCAGACGGCGGGTTGGCTTCAGGAACTGCAAGGCGGCCACACGCCCGAGACCGAGGAGTACGGCATCGGCAGCTTCGTCTATCGGAGGCGACGGCCCTTCCATCCGGCGCGGCTGGCGGCGCTGTTTGAAGGCTGCTTCGAGGGCGTGCTGCGGGCGAAGGGCGTCGTCTGGCTGGCTACCCGCCACGAGGTGGCCGGCGCGCTTTCGATCGCCGGAGATTCGCTGACCCTGGAGCCCGGAGGCCCCTGGTTCGCCACGCTGGACCCGGCAGAGCTCGCCGACGACCCGGAGACCCGGGAGTGGGTCGGCCGGGTATGGGAGCCCGACCACGGCGACCGCCGTCAGGAGCTCGTCTTCATCGGAATCGAGATGCCGCAAGAGGCCGTCGAGGCCGCGCTGGACGGCTGTCTGCTGACCGACGCCGAGATGGCCTCCGACGCTTCCGGGTGGGCTTCGCTGGACGACCCGCTGCCAGGGTGGACCGCGCCAGAAGAAGCCGAACCGTAGTCCGTCCGCTTCCCGGCAGGAATCCGCAGCCGGTAACGTCCAGCCGAGTCCCTGCAGGAGGTTGACTACCGACATGAAGAACCCACCGGACGGTTGGCCGCGGATCGCCCCCGCCGTGTTCTACGACGACGCCGCGGCCGCGATTGACTGGCTGACGCGCGCCTTCGGCTTTGCGGTGCAGGTGAAGGTCGAGGACGACCAGGGGCGGATTGCCCATTCGCAGCTCGTCCTGGATGGCGGACTCATCATGGTCGGGCAGGCGGGTCTTCGGCCGGACCGGGCGTTCCCGCGGTCGCCGCAGGCGGTAGGCGGCGCGAACACGCAGGCGCTGTCCGTGTACGTCGACGACGTCGACGCCCACTGCGAGCGAGCGAGCGCGGCGGGTGCCGTCGTGACGATGGAGCCCGCGACGCAGGACTACGGCGAGGGCTACTGGGCGGACCGCACCTACGAGGTTCGGGACCTCGAAGGCCACCACTGGTGGTTCCTGCAGCGCCTGCGCGGGTAGACGGGGCTTGCGACCGCTCGGCCCGCAGCGCCGTCAAGGGACGTCCCCGCGAGGCGCGGCGCGCGGGGAGGTAGCCGGCGCGGGGCGCCCACGGCGCGTCACCGCCCGAGCTGGCGATGCCAGGCGCCGAACGCGACCTCGAAGGAACGCGCCAGGGACCCGAACGCGCCCCACGCATCGAGGCCAGCCGGCAGCCGGAAGCTCGCTGCCGCGTCCGCGGGCGATTGCCCTGCCGCGAAGGACCGACGGCCTGCGGCCTCGATCGCGTCGAGCAGCGCCCGGTACTCATCCAGGATGGCGGCGTCGGGGAGCGGCCCGTGACCGGGCACCATCGTCGCGGTGCGGTCGCCGAGCATGGCGTCGACGGTCCGGTCGAGATCGATCGGCGTGGCGTGGACGTAGTTGGGCACCAGGCCGGCCCACAGCAGGTCGCCGCAGAACGTGACGTCGTCGACGGTGGCGATGATGTCGCTGGCGGTGTGGCCGGCGTAGGGCGTGATCTCCACCTGCCGGCCTCCGAGGTCGATGGTGGTCGGGACGTCGGCCGCGACGAGGGCGGCGGCCTCGAGCATGTCGCGCGCCTCGTTCCCGTCCTCGGACAGGACGGTGTCGCGCGTCGATGCGGTCGCCCACACCGTGGGCCGCGCGCCGGGCGCGCCGAAGCCGGTCAGGCCGCCGTGATGGTCGCCGTGGCGGTGGCTGATGACGACGTCGGTCGCCGGGCGCCCCGCCAGGACCTGCGCCTGCTCCGCCACCCACGCCGCGCCGTCGGCCGAGCCGAACCCCTCGAACACGAGCACCCGCTCGCGGCCGGCGACGATGCCGCCGTTGCAGAGGGTGGCGAACGACGTGCGGTCGTCCGGACTCGGCGTGGAGACCACGGCCCAGACGCCGTCGCCGACCGCGTCGATTCTGGCCCACACCTCGCGGGCGGCGGGGTCCGCCTGCGCGCGCACGGGCCGGCGCCGGCCGGCCGCGAGCCCGGCCGCGGCGCCGAGAAAACCACGAAGGACATCGCGTCGATTCATCTGTCCGTTCCTCCAGGGAAACGAGGAGTCCTCCGGACACGCTGATTCCGCCCGCCAAGCATCGCCCGCGGGTCCGCCGGGCGCCCCACCGACCCTCCAAGAGTACCGCGCCATTCTACGCGCAGACTCCCGGGCCGCGATTACTCGGCCCGGAGCGCCGTCATGGGATCGATCCGCGCGGCGCGGCGAGCAGGAATGTAGCCGGCGGCCAGGCAAGCCGTGAGGATCACGGCCCCGGCGCCGACCCACGTCACGGCGTCGAAAGTGCCCACCCCGAAGAGCGCGGCGGACAGCGCACGTGTCAGCGCGACGGCGCCGAGCGCCCCGATGACAATGCCGATCGTCGCCGGCCGCAGCGCCGTGCGCATCGAAAGGTACACGACCCGCGCCGGCCCGGCCCCGAGCGCCGAGCGGATGGCGAACTCCAGCCGGCGCTGGACGACCGCCTGCGTGATCACGCTGTATACGCCGGCCATCACCAGCACGAGCGCCAACGCTCCGAAGAGGGCGATCAGCAGCGTCCCGGCCTGCCGCTCGGCCTGCGAGGCGGCGATGACCTCGTCCATCGAGCGGACGTCGGTAACGAACACGTGCGGGTCGACTTCTCGAACGCGGGCCCTCACCTCGGCTACCGCGTCCACGGGGTCACCCGCCGTCCGCGCGACGAGAGTGATTGCCGCCTGCGGGTAGAGACCCTGCGGGAGGTAGACGTCGTCGGTAGGCGGCGCCTCGAGACCGCCGTATCGAACGTCTCCCGCGACCCCGACCACCGTCATCCACCATTCCGGAGCGCCGATCAGCGAGCCGATGCGCTTGCCGAGTGGATTCTGTCCGGGCCAGTAGCGCCGGGCGAACGACTCGCTGACGAGAATGGTGCGGTTGTACCCCCGCTCGCCCACCTCGTCCCGCGGCTCGAACTCCCGGCCGGCGACTATCGGGATCTGCATCGTCTCCAGGTAGCCGGGGCTCACGACCCGCAGGCGATAAATCGGCTCCTCCTCGCCGGCTGGCGGGGCGTACCCTTCGACCCTCCGGACCCGAAGAACCCCCCGGCGCCCATCGGCACTCCCTGGACCACTGCGGCGCCGGTGATCGACGGCAGGACACGGACCGCCTCGATCACCTCGCGGGCGAAGACCGCGTTGTGCTCCCAGTCGAACTTGTTCTCCGGGAGCGACACGGTCATCGTCAGCACGTTGGAGGGATTGAAGCCCGTCTCCACCTGCCCGGCGTGTAGCGCGCTTTGAACGAGCAGCCCCGCCCCCAGCAGCAGCACCACGGTCAAGGCCACCTCGGCGGCGACCAGGACCCCGACGAGGCGGGTGCTCGAACCTTCGGAGGTGAGCCCGCGTGCATCCCGACCGGCCAGCCGGGCGTCCTCCGTCCTGCCCGCCTGGAGCGTCGGCGCCGCCCCCGTGATGCACGCCGTCAGGGCGGCACTGAGGACGGCAAACCCGAGCACGGACGGATTGACCGCCATCTCCTGCAGCGCCGGGAGGCTCGGAGGAAGCCATGATCGGGCCAGGGCGATGGCCCAAGAGGCGAGGACCACGCCAAGGGCGCCGGCGCCGAGGGCGAGCAGGGCCGCTTCGATCAGGAACCGTCGCGCTGTCCGCCACCGATTCGCGCCGAGTGCGGCGCGGATCGCCACCTCGCGGCGTCGAGCGACGCCGCGGGCGAGGAGGAGCGTGGCAACGTTGGCGCACGCGATGAGCAGCAGCAGGCCCGCGCCGACGGAGAGCAGCACTACGCCGTCTCGCGTCCCCGCCGCGGTCGGCTCGCGCAACGGCACCACGCGAACCTCCCAGCCTCGATGGTCCTCCGGATGGTCCGCTGCCTGCCGGCGGGCGATGGCGTCCATCTCGGCTTGCGCCCGCGCGACCGTAACTCCGTCCCGCAGCTTCGCGACGACGTTGATCGTCCGCAGCTCGGCTTCTCGGGTGTCGGTTGGCGCGATGAACATCGGCAGCCAGAAGTCGACCGTGTCGAGGACGGTGGCCACCCCGAGCTCGAAGTCGACTTCGATCGGGGGGAAACGCACCGCGGCCGTCGCCACCCCGAGCACCGTGAACCGGGTCGGCCCTACGCGGGAGAGATCGCGGACGTGGAGATCGAGCGTTCCCCCGACGACGGCTCCGTCGCCGTCGAAGTGGCGCCGCGACGCGTCGTGGCCCAGCACGAGGGTGCCGGCTCCACGATCGCCGGCGGCGAAGGAGCGCCCGCCGACCGCTACGCCGAACACGCGGAAGAACTCCGGCGTGACCTGCAGCCCGCTCAGCCGATGACTCCGCGCGCCGGCGATCACGTCCAGCGACGTCCACCGGTAGCCGGCGACGGCATCGAACGACGCCGCCTGCCGCTGCCAATCCGCCAGCGTCCCGGCCGCGGCGCGGGTGGACGGGAAGGCGTCGAGTCGCCGGACGCTCTTGAGGGCCACCAGGCGGTCGCGGTCCGGGTAGGGGAGCGGGCGGAGCAGCAGCGTCTCGCTGACGCTGAAGACCGCCGTCGTCGCGCCGATGCCGAGGGCGAGAACGAGCACCGCGGCTGCGACGAAGCCGCGGTGGCGCCGAAAGTAGCGCAGGCTGCCGCGCAGGTCCTGCCTCAGTGGATCCATCGCGGGCTGCCGTGGCGGCGCCGCGGGGTGGCGCCGCCGATCACCCGGTCCGCGAAGCACGAAGGGGAGAGACTGAGCTCGAGCCGACGACGATCGAACGAGGAGGCCGGCCGCGTACGCCCTCCAGGCGCGCGCGACCGGCCGTTGCGGGTGCCGCCGGGTGCGGACGGCTACGGAGCCGCGAAGCGCCCGATGCGGTTCGTGCCGCCGATGCCGCCGACCCAGATCTCGTCACCCACCTGCAGGGCGACCGTCCCGAGCAGGAACAGGGCGTTCGACGGGTAGTTGACGATCTCCTCCGCCGTCAGGCTGTCGGGGTCGACCACCGCCACGCGCGACGACACGCCGTCGCACTGGCCCTCGATGACGCACGAGAAGATGGCGTCCGGTGTTTCGCCGCGGTGCCCGGCGGCCAGGAGCGAGCCGTCCGGTGCGAAACGCACATTGTCGACGTTGAAGCCGACCTCGACCGAGTCGATCTGCGGCGGTGTCTGACCGCGAGAGAGACGGATCAGGGACTGCGTGGCCCATCCGCCGATGTAGAACCAGCGACCGTCCGGCGACGCGACGAGGCCGTTGGGGCCCGGCGTCGTGCTGCCCGGCACCTCGGCCCACCCGGCCTCCGGCTGCCATTCCCAGAGCTGGCCCTCTTCGATGTTGAAGTTCGTCACGCCGAAGCCGCCGCCCGGCAGCGCCGCCACGGAGTTCAGGCTGACGCCCTCCGGCGCCACCACGCAGCCGACCCAGGTGAGCGTCGGGGGCGCGGCGGAGCCGTCGAGCTCGAAGACCTCGACCGATTCGCGGGCTCCGTGGCGCACGACGTACAGCGTGTGCTGGCCGCCGTCACCGGGGCGCAGGCTCAGGCCGTGGGGGCGGAACCCGGTCGTATCCGGACCCGGGCAGGCGCCGTAGGTGGCGGTATCGTGCCGCGGCTCGGAGGTCTCCACCGGGTAGACGCGCCCCGACGTGTGATCGCGGCTGTCGGTCACGCTGAGATAGCCGTCGTCCTCCATGCTGGAGACGACGACCCACGGCGTCTCCGGCACCGCGACCAGGTCCTCCGGGCTGATCGGCCCGCAGACGAACTCGACGTCGCCGTCCGGCTCGCACTGCGCGGCGCCGGGAGCGGCCGCGCCGAGGAGGCAGGCGGCCGCGAAGAGCGAGACGGTTGCGATTCGCACGCGCATGGTGTCCAGCCTCCTACTGCTCCGCGTCCGCGGCGCGGGCGCCCGACAGGGCGTTGATCATTCCGTAGTTGCCCTCGTGGCAGGCGTACTCGAAGACCGGCATCGCCGACGCCCGCATCGGGAGCGCCACCGTGAACGGCCGCGTGAAGGTGGCGGGATCGTCGACCGTGTACTCGTAGAGCAGCGTGTCCTCGGCCACCCGCGTGAACCGCTCGGTGAGGCGCAGGGTCGAGCCGGTGCCGAGCGCGGTCAGGGCCGACGGATCGAAGCTGGCCGTCCGGTCGCTGAAGTTGCGGCTCTCGACGACCAGGGTGTCGCCCTCCCACCGGCCGCGGGAGTCGCCCGTCCAGTGCCGGATGGCGTCCGGCATGTGCGGCCGGCCGTCGAGCGGCACGATCCGGGCGTCGTGCACCATCTCGTTGAGGATGACGACGTGGTCCTCGTTCTGGAAGACCTGCATGTTGTTGTTGTAGGCGCTCGGCATCATCGGCGGCCCGGAGTTGAAGCCGAGGATGCAGCGCTCCGCGATGCCGCGATCCTCCGGACCGTCGGCGCCGATCCCGGCCGAGCGGAGCCGCACGGGCCGCTCGCCCGGCAGGTCGACGTCGAGCGAGCCGTCGTGCCGCAGCGCGCCTTCCACCACGTCCGGCAGCCGTCCGTCCGGCGGATCGACGATCAGCGAAGACCGCCGGTCGTCGGTGACCGTCGTTCCGAAGTCGAGCCAGAAGGCGTTGTAGGCCCCGACGCTCCCCTCGGGGGGCTGCTCGTCCGCGGCCCGCTGGAACGCGGTGGCGCCGAACTCGACCGCCGCCGCTTCCTCGTCCGTCAGGGTCGCGCGGTCGGCCAGCGCCTCGGGCCGCTCGAGCGGGGTGGCGGTCCGGAAGTCCCACACGCCCTGCAGATCCGGCCGGCCGTCCGGCAGCCGGGGCGGCTCCCACTCCGCCGCGGGGCCCTGCGCGGCAGCTACGCCGGGCGCAAGGAGACCGGCGGCGACGACCGCCGCCAACAACGACAAGCTCCTGCAATTCACGTCCACGCTCCTTGTCCAGTCCGATGTCACGTCATGCCCGATGCCACGTCCCTGCCGCTACCGGCATCATCTCCGCCTCTCCGCGGCGGTGATCGGCCGACTCGCGGTTACCGGGGGCTCGGTCCGCTCAGTACTCGTCGTAGCCTTCCGTCAATTGGATGTAGACGCCGGACGGGTCGGTCAGGAATGCGCTCTTCAACCCGCCGTCCTCCACCTCCGCGTACGGGACGTCGAATTCGATCCCCATCGCGGTCAGCCTCTCGCAGAACGCTTCGAGATCGTCCACCTCGAATCCGATGCGGTCGAGGGCCCGGCCGCGCGTGGGGGCGGGATCGTCGACCTGGCCCGCGCCGAAGCTCATGTTCATGCCCGGCACGTCGGTGGTCGTCTGGATGCGGCCCCGCGGCCGCACCTTGAGCGAGAAGACCCTCGCGTACCACTCGAGCAACTCCTCGTAGCCCGGCGTGAAGAAGTGAATGTGGTAACCGGCCACCGGGACGTGCAGGGAGGGATCCTCCTGGAGCTCGATCCAGACCCCGTCGGGCCCCATCACGTAGGCGTTCGGCATCCCCTCGGCCCCGATGAACTCGGGGCCGACCTCCATCCCCGCCTCGCGCCAGCGGGCGACGAAGGCGGCCGTGTCGCGCACCTTGAAGCCGAAGTGGTCGAGCACCGACCCCTGCATCGGCCCGGTCGGCTCCCGCTCCGTCAGCGCGATCAGGAAGTTGGGCAGCCGGATCGCGGTCAACGGCCCCTTCTCGACCACGACGCCCCCGAAGTAGTCGACCCACAGCTTCTTGTGCACCTCGACGTCCGACACGTTCAGGTGCACGTGGCCGTAGGTGATGCCGTTGTCGTTGGGCACCGCGAGCTGCGCCGACGCGGGCGCGCCGAGCGCGCCGAGAACGATGACGAGGGTGGTCGACAGCACTCTCATGGCTACTCCTCCTCGCGGGGGGGCCGGGATGACGCACGGTGCCGCGCTCGTCGCGTCGAGCTTCCTCCGCCCGCCGCCTTCCCGCCCCGCAGGACCCTCCGCGCGGCGGACCGGGCGAACGGCGCGCCGGTGCAACGGATCAGCCTATCACGCGGCAACCGGCCTGTCCGGGCGCAGGCCGGCCCCGCGTCGCCTCACGCTATAATCGCGGGAAACGCGATGAGCTGTGGTGGTGGCCCTCCCGCCGCGGACACGGGCAGGCCGCCGAGTCCAGCCGAAGAGCCGCCCGGGAGGGGTGGGACGTCCGCCGGGCCAGGAGGGGCGGGACGGATGGCGGGGCACGCCGGTCGGGCAACCGCCACACTTGGCCCGTGCATCGTCGCGCGCCAGCGGACCTTCCGTCCTTCCCGTGCCGTCGGCCCCGCCGCCGACGTCGTGCGCCGGGCGGCCGCCGTGCTTCCCGCGCCCCTGCTGGTCGTCGTGCTGGCGGCCGGCTGCGCACCCGACGCCCCAAGGCCGGGACCCGCCTCCCAGGCGGCGGCGAGCGCCGCTTCTCCCGCTTCCGATCCTGCGCCGCAGAGCGACGAGCACGACTGGTTCGCCGACCGCGCCGCGGCCGCCGGCCTCGACTTCGTGCACTTCAACGGCATGTCGGGGGAGTTCTACTTCCCCGAGATCGTTCCCGCCGGCGTCGGCCTCTTCGACTACGACAACGACGGCGACCTCGATGCCTACTTCGTGCAGGGGCAGATGATGGGCGAGGGCAAGACCCTCGGCGACGCGCTCTTCGAGCCGGTGGGGCCGTTGCCGCTCCGGGGCCGGCTCTTCCGCAACGACCTCGGCGTGGAGGCGGACGGCACGCGCACCCTCCGCTTCACCGACGTCACGGACGCGAGTGGAATCGACGCGCGGGGGCACGGGATGGGGGTGGCGGCGGGCGACTTCGACAACGACGGCTGGGTCGACCTCTACCTCACCTATCTCGGAACGAACCAGCTCTACCGGAACAACGGCGACGGCACCTTCTCCGACGTCTCGGCGGCGAGCGGAACCGACGACCCGGGATGGGGCGTGTCGGCCTCGTTCGTGGACGTCGACGGCGACGGCTGGCTCGACCTCTACGTCGGCAACTACGTGTGGTACGACTTCAACGCGGAGCTGGTCTGCACGGTGCTGTCGGACCGGCGGAGCCACTGCGGCCCCGAGCGCTACGAGCCGCAGAGCGACCGGCTGTACCGCAATCGGGGCGACGGCACCTTCGCCAACGTCACGGGGACGGCGTTCGTCGTGACCGAGCCGTTCGGGCCGGCCCTCGGGGTCTCGACGGCGGATTTCGACGACGACGGCTGGATGGACATCTACGTCGCCAACGACGGCCGCCCCAACCTGCTCTGGATGAACCGGGGAGACGGCACGTTCGGGGATCTGGGTCTTCTGTCGGGGTCCGCGGTGAGCGAGCAGGGCCGGCCGGAAGCCAGCATGGGGGTCGATGCGGGCGACTTCGACAACGACGGCGACGAAGACCTGATCATGACCCACATGCCGACGGAGGGGCACAACCTCTACGTCAACGACGGGTCCGGCCTGTTCCGGGACGGGAGCGCCGAGACGCAGGTGCACGGACTCAGCCTCGGCTACACCGGCTGGGGCACGGCCTGGATCGACTACGACAACGACGGCTGGCTCGACATCCTGTTCGCCAACGGCGCGCTCGACGCCAAGCCGGGGCGGCCGGACCACCCGATGCCCTTCGAGGAGCGCAATCTCCTGCTCCGCAACACCCGGGACGGCCGCTTCGAAGACGTCACCGACCAGGCCGGCGCGGCCCTTGCGCTGGTCGAGGTCACCCGCGGGGCGGCCTTCGGCGACGTGGACAACGACGGCGACACCGACGTGCTGCTCGGCAACCTCAACGGGCGCGTCCGGCTGCTCGTCAACACCGTCGGCAACCGGTCGCACTGGCTGGGCCTGCGCATCGTCGGTGAGCGCCGGGCGGCCACGGCGTCCGAGGCGGCGGCCCAGGGCCGCGACATGCTCGGGGCGCGGGTCGAGGTCGTGCGGGACGGGCAGCCGACGCTCCGGCGGCGCGTGCGCACCGACGGCAGCTACGCCTCCGCCAACGACCCCCGGGTGCTGGTGGGTCTCGGGGAGTCGACCGCCGCGCCGACGGTGCGGGTCCGGTGGCCGGGGGGCGGGTCCGAAGAATGGAACGACCTGGCGATCGACGGGTGGGCCACGCTGGTGCAGGGCGAGGGGACGGCGCGATGACGGTGCGGGCCATGGCGGCGCTGGCGGTCGCGGCGGCCGTGCTGGGCGGCGCGTGCGGGAGCTCGACCGAGAGGCGGACCGATGCGGCGGGACGCCCGGTGCTCGCCCCTCCCGCAGGCCTCGGGCTGCAGGCCGTCCTCAGGCCCGATTTCACCGCCATGGGGGCGTCGGTCGCGGAGCAGTTGCGCGAGCCGTTCGCCGCGCTGGAGGGCCTGGTCGACGACGGCGATGCGACGGCCGCGGAGCTCGCCGGCGCCTACGGCGAGATGGGGAGCCTGCTCCTGGCGGCGCGGGAGCTCGAGGCGGCCGAGACCTACTTCCTGAACGCCCAGGCCCTGGCGCCCAGCGACTGGCGCTGGTCGCAACTGCTCGGGCACGTGTACCGGAACCACGGCCCGCTCGTGAAGGCCGTCTCGTCCTACGAGCACGCGCTGGATCTGCGGCCCGACGCCCTGGCCACGCTCCTCCGGCTCGGGGACGCGTACCTGGCCCTGGGTCGGGCGCAGGACGCCGCGCCGCTCTTCGCCCGGGCGCTGGCCCTCGATGCCGGCTCGGCGGCGGCCTGGTTCGGCGCCGGCCGGGCGGCGCTCGCGCTCGAGGACGACGCCGAGGCGGTGCGGGCGCTGGAGGAAGCGCTGGCGCGCGACCCCGGCGCGAGCGCGGTCCACTACCCGCTCGCGATGGCCCACCGCCGGCTGGGCAACCTGGAGCAGGCGCAGGCGCACCTCGCCCGGCAGGGCGACATCGAGCCGTGGTCCAACGACCCCTTGCTGGGGCAGATCGAGGAGCGGCTCGAGAGCGCGCTGATGCTCGACTTCCGCGGTGGCGAGGCGCTCGCCGAAGGCAACTCGGCGGCGGCCGCCGACTACTTCGACAAGGCGCTCTCGCTGTCGCCCGACAGCCCGTCGTTGCGCCACCGGTTCGCGACGTCCCTGTGGCGCATGGGCGACCAGCGGGGAGCCGAGGCCGCGTTCGAGGAGATCATCCGGACGGCTCCCGAGTACACGGAAGCCCGGTTCAACCTGGCCATGATCATGGCGGGGAGCGGCCGGACCGACGAGGCGACCGCCCAGCTCTCCGCCGCGCTCGAGCGCAAGCCGGGGTATGTCGAGGCGCGCCTCAACCTCGCCCGCATCCTGGCCCGGGAGGGGCGGCCGGACGATGCGCGGGAGGAGTACGCCACGCTGCTCGAGATGGAGCCGCTGAACGCCGTCGCATCACTCGGATCGGCCATGAACCTCGCGCTCCTGGAGCGCTACGGGGAGGCTCGCGACCGGTTGACGGACGGGACGCGGACCTTTCCCGATCACCAGGGGTTCACGCGCGCCCTGGCCCGCCTGCTCGCCGCCGCGCCCGACGATCGGGTGCGGGACCCGCGCCGCGCGCTCGCGCTGGCGGAGGAGCTGCTCGACCGGCCCCAGCAGAGCCCGCAGGACAGCCTGGCCGTCGGCGAGACCTATGCCATGGCGCTGGCCGGGGTCGGGCAGTACGGGGCGGCCGCTGCGGTCCAGCGGGACGTGCGGGCGCAGGCCGGCGGCTTCGGCGACATCCGCAATCGCCTCGACGAGAACCTCACGCTCTACGAGCGCGGGGAGCCCTCCCGGAGGCCCTGGACGCCGGGCGAGATCCCGTGATCCGATTCGCGGCGCAGCGGTTGGCTCACTGATTCCCCCGGCGCGCAACGCTCGACCGCGTCGGCGCCCGCTCCCGACGGCGCCGTCGCCCTCTCCGCTTATGAGCGACGGCCACTCTCCGGCCCAAACAAGAAGCGGCGCCGGCCCTTGGACGAGGCCGGCGCCGCAGGACGTCGTCGCGTGACGAATCGGCCGCTAGGCTACCACTCGAGCTCCAGGCCGAGGCGGATGTAGCGGGCCTGCATGATGCGGTTGATCCGCTGCCAGTTCTCCCCGTAGGTCTCGTTGACCTGGGTCGTCGTGTTTGCGTTGAAGATGTTGAACAGGTCCAGGACCGGGGCGATCTGCGAGTCCCCGATGTTGAACCGGCGCATCACCCGGAGGTCCACCTTCCGCTGGAACGGAAGGAACATCACCTCGTGCGGAAGCAGGTCGATCGTGATTCTCTGGCCTCCCGTGAGCTCGGCGCCGTCGCCCGTGATGTCGCCGTTCGCGTCCGGCAGCTCCGACACGGTCCAGTTGGCGTCGATGTCCGGTCCGGGATACCCCTGCACGAACGCGCTCAGGATGACCCCGCCGGGCAGCGGCCACGCCCCGTGCGCCTTGTACTGCGTCTGCCACGCCCGCGGCGAGTCGCACCAGAGAGTCCGGTTGCGATCGTCGACGTCGAACGTGGTGCCCGTGGCGGTCGGGGGATCGCACTCGTTGATGAACGTCCGCTCGTGCGTGAAGCTGCCCCCGAAGAACGCCCCGTTCGGCAGTCGGCCGTCGAGCACGAACTCGAGGCCGTCGTAGAGCCGGTCGTTGACGTCCGACGTCCGGATCGTCCGCGCCACGTCCCCGTACACGTCCTCGTTCAGGTTGTAGAGCTCGAGCGTCTGGCCGCTCCACTGGCCGAGCCGGTCGTCCACCGGCGCGTTGACGTGGAACGGCGTCCAGTCGCTGAAGTCCCGGAGGTCGTTGTCCTCCCACCACATCTTGAAGTAGTTGCGGCGATACCACCCGAACGTCGCGGAGATGCCCGGGAAGAGCTCGTGCTGAATCTGGGCGTTGTACTCCCAGTGGCCTTCACGATCGTCCAGAGCCAGGTTCCTGACGTCGTTGGCCGTGCCGAAGTTCACGTTCGGCGATTCGCCGACCTCCTCGTACTGCACCCTCCCGTCCGGGCCGACGATACCTCCGCTGCCGTCCAGGTCGTCCCAGGAGCGGAACTCCTGGGCCGCCGACCACGTGTAGGTCGACAGCGGGTTGCGCATCATCGCGAGCCGCGTCGACTCCTGGGATATGTAGTGGTGCGCCGTCCCCTTGAGCGCGGTTCGCCCGTCCCCGAACACGTCGTACGCCACGCCGAAGCGTCCCACGACGGTGTTCCAGCGCGGGCCGGGGTAGGCCGGGAGGTTCCGTTCCGGTACCCACGTGCCCGCCGGGGCGTATTGCGGAGGCACCCCCGAGCTGAAGAAGTCGCCGCGTACGCCGAGGTTCAGCGTCCACTTGTCGACCGTCCACGAGTCCTGTGCGAAGACCCCCGTGTCGAAGTCGATGCCGCCCGCGTAGTGCCCCGGCTGGCCGAGCCCGCGACCGAGCGGCGTGGCGAGCACCATGACGCCGATCGGGTCGCCCTCGTTGTAGAAGTAGGAGCGCACGTCGATGCCGTTGTCCCACTGCTCGAGGCTGATGTTGCCCCAGCGGTGCTCGACGCCGGCCTTGAAGTTGTGCGAGCCGGTGACGTACGACATCGAGGTCTTGATGTAGCGGCTCCGCTCCGGCTGCCAGCCGCCGATCCAGAAGCCGCCGCCCCAGGTGCCCGTCGACACGTCGTAGGACGCGGGACGGTTGTAGTTCCACGGGAACTGCTCGTGCCGCCACTTGTTGTACTGGACGGAAGTCCCCGCCTCGATCAGCAGGCGGTTCGAAATCGACGAGGTCCACCGCACCTGCGCGTGGTAGCCGACCGGCTGGAAGGTGTGGTTCGACGACTCGATCGGCCGCGTCGAGTCAGTGCTGATGGACGGGTGCCGGCGGTTGAGCCGCTCGAAGCCGAGCCGCCACTTGTGGCGATCCGTGAACTGGTTCGTGAACCGCACCAGCCCGCTCACGCCGTAGCGCCGGTAGTAGGCCTGCTCGCCCGCCTCGGCGCCGAACCAGTCGAGCGCCTCCTGGCGGCCGATGCAGTCGATGGCCTCCGGGATGCAGGGCTCACCGGGCGCCGCGAAGTACGTGCCGGCCCGCCGCTCCTTGCGGTCGTCGGCCCGCATCGACGTGAAGAACCAGAGCCGGTCGCGGATGATCCTTCCGCCGAACGCCGGGTTCGTGTCGTAGTCGTAGTCGAGCGAGTTGGGCTCCCCGAGCAGATCCCGCAGCTCCTCGCCCGCGTTCTCGCTCGCCAGGGCGCGCGTCCCGTAGTAGGTGAACCAGGTGCCGGAGAAGGTGTTGCCCCCCTCCTTCGGGATCGCGTTCTGGATGATGCCGCCGCCCTGCGCCTCGGCCGGGGCGCCACCCGCCTCGAAGGTCAGCTCCGACGTCGAGGCGTCGTTCATCTCCCAGCCCATGCGCCACTGGCCGTCGTCGACGGTGCTGTTCGCCCGCATCCCGTCGTTCATGGTCTGCGAGTCCTTCCAGGTGGAGCCGTGCACCGCCGGCCAGTACTGCCCCTCTTCCATCCCCGTGTTGCGCACGCCGGGAATGAGGAGGGCCCGCGCCTGGAAGGTCCGCGCCGCCGGCAGCACGTCCATCATCGCCCGCGTCGCCACGAACTGGCGGCGTACCTGCTGCACGTCCACGAGCGGCGACTCGCCCGTGACCGTCACCGTCTCCTCGAGCGCTCCGACCGCCATGTCGGCGTTCACCTGGATGGTGGAGTCGCCGATGATGACGACGCCCTCGCGGACGAAGGTGTTGAACCCCGGCAGCGTGAAGGTCACCGTGTAGGTGCCGGGGCGCAGGTTGATGATGGTGTAGCGGCCCGCCGCGTCGGTGAACGCGGTCACCGTGCCGCCGATGTTGACGGGGCTGTCCGCCTCGACGGTGACACCGGGCAGGATGCCCCCCGTGGTGTCCTCGACGAGGCCGGATATCGTCCCGCCCTGTGCCCCGGCGGTAGCCGGGAGGAGTAAGCCTCCGACGCCAACGATCGCGAGCCAGACGGCAAGTCGACGCATTCGTACCTCCCTGCTTCAGGAAGACCGACCTACGCTCACGTGCCGAACGACGGCGAACGACGGCGAACGACGGCGAACGCCGAACGAGCTATCCGTTGCGAATCAGGCGCGAGTCAGACGCGGACATCACCTCCCATCGAGCGCGCCCCTCGCGGGCGCGTTGGGAGTCTGCGCTGGCGCAAGGTGCTGCATCGCACATTGTGCGGCGCAGACTCCTAGCGCGGCTTATGTCACATGTAGCGCTCGGCGTCAACCCATTTCCGGGGCGGCGTCGACCGTCCCCGCCGTTTCCGAGGACCGGAGGTGTGCCGGGACCGCGCGGACCGTCGCGCGGGCCGTCTCGCGCGAGCCCCCGGGGCGACGAGGACGCACCCGGCAGGCCGCGGCGCCGGTCCTCAGAGGGCTCACAGCTTCTCCACAGGCGCATTGTGGATAAGATGGGCCGCTACGTCGCCCGCGGGAGAGCGGGGAGAGGAGATCCAGATGAAGGCGAGTCAGGTGAAGAAGGGATGGCGCCGCTCGGCGTGCGCCGCCATCGTCGGCCTTGCGATGCTGGTGCTTCCGGCAGCGGCGCCGGCAGGGCAGGTACCACCCGGGAGCCCGGAGGACGTCGGGCTCTCCTCGGAGCGGCTCGAACGGATCGGCGAGGCGATGGAGCGCCACATCGAGGCCGGCAACATCACCGGCGCGGTGACCCTCGTCGCCCGCGGGGGGCGGATCGCGCACTTCGAGGCGCACGGGCTCATGGACCTCGACTCCGAGACGCCGATGCGCAAGGACGCGGCGTTCCGCATCATGTCGATGACCAAGCCGATCATGGCGGTGGCGGTCCTCATGATGCTGGAAGAGGGGAAGATAGGCCTCGCGGATCCGGTCTCGAAGTTCCTTCCGGAGTTCGCCGAGATGCAGGTCGGCGGCGCGTCCGGTGACGCCGGATCCGCGGACGGCGGATCGGGCGCGGCCGCCGATCCCGAGACGGTGGCGGCGAACCGCGAGATCACGATCCGCGACCTGCTGACCCACACGTCGGGCATCGTCCGCAACGCCGAGCGGACCCCGGACGATTCCCTCGCCACCTACGTCCCGAAGCTGGCGAAGATCCCGCTGGAGTTCCAGCCGGGCACGGACTGGCAGTACAGCGGCCTCGCAGGCCCCGACGTCCTGGCGCGCATCGTCGAGCTCGTCTCCGGGCAGGCGTTCGACCAGTTCCTCCGCGGCCGGATCTTCGACCCGCTCGGGATGCGGGACACGATGTACTTCCCGTCGGACGAGCTGCGGCCCCGTCTGGTGACGCTCTACCGCATCACCGAGCAGGGGTTCGAGAAGGATCCGGATCCCGACCGCATCTCGAGCAAGGTGTACTTCTCGGGCGGAGCCGGCCTCGTCAGCACGGCGCACGACTACCTGCAGTTCGCCCAGATGCTGGCCAACGGAGGCGAGCTGAACGGCAAGCGGCTGCTCTCGCCGCGCACCGTCGAGCTGATGGCGTCCGACCATGTGGACGGCCTGTTCGACGGCAAGCTGGGCTTCCCGGAGCGCGGCTTCGGGTTCGGACTCCAGGTGGCGATCGTGGAGGATCACGTACGGGCTGGGTGGCGCCTGACCGACGGCAGCTTCGGATGGCTCGGCGCCTACGGCACGCAGGTCTGGATCAATCCGGGGGAGAAGCTCGTCACGCTGGTGATGATTCAGAACTTCAATCCCGAGGTCCAGCGCGCCTTCGACAACGCCGTCACGCAGGCGCTGCTCGATTGACCGGGCGGTGTTCGGGGGGCGGGGCATCGCGCCGCCCTCACCTCGCTGTCCCGAGGTGGGCCTCCCGCGTCGGGCGAGCGGCGGAAGGGGGTGCCCCGGTGCGGGCGCGACCGGTGGTCGAACGCGCACCGGGGCTCGCGGGTCGCGGCTTCCCTACTGCTGCTGGGCCGCTTCCGCCGCCTTCCGCTCGTCGGCGCGGTGGCCGCCCAGGATACCCGGCATCGAGTAGTTGCCCTCGTGGCAGGCGTACTCGAACAGCGGGCTGTCGGTGCGCTTCATCGGCATCGACGCCGTCCAGTCGCTCGCCCAGGTTTCGGGGTCGGTCACCGTG
>JAPOVI010000277.1 GCA_026708265.1 Acidobacteriota bacterium | reverse complement strand
CACCCCTGCCGGGCGTGCGGCGCCGAGGGGACCGTGGCGCGCGACTCCACCATCACGATCCACGTCCCCGCCGGCGTCGGCGACGGCGCCTGCCTGCGGGTCGAGGGGCAGGGGAACGCAGGCCGGCGGGGCGGGGCGCGCGGGGATCTCTACGTCACCGCCCGGGTCGAGGGGCACCGCTTCCTGCGCCGCGAGGGCGACGACCTGTTCGTCGATCTGCCGGTTGCGGTGCACGAGGCAGCGCTCGGTGCCGTCGTCGATGTCCCGACGCCCGACGGGCCGGCGCCGTTGCGGATCCCGCCCGCCACGCAGTCGGGGGACCGGTTTCGGCTGCCGGGGCGCGGAGCGCCGTCGCCGCGCACCGGGCGCCGCGGCGACCTGGTCGTGTCGGTCACCGTCGTGCTGCCCCCCGCCCACGACGAGCGGTCGCGCCGGCTGCTGCGGGAGCTCGGCCGCCTGCACGGGGACGACGTGCGGAAGGACTTGTTCGAGGGCTAGCCGCATGACGCCACGAGCCGCCTCCAGGGCGCAATACATGATCAGCGCGGTCGCCCAGCGCTACGACATCCATCCGCAGACGCTGCGCCTGTACGAGCGCGAGGGACTGCTCAAGCCGTCGCGCACCGACGGGAACACGCGGATGTACAGCGAGGAGGACCTGGAGCGGTTGGAGACGATCCTCTCGCTCACCCGCGACCTCGGCGTGAACCTCGCCGGCGTCGAGATCATCCTCAACATGCGGGAGAAGATGGACCGCATGCAGCGCGAGGTCAACGAGTTCATGGCCTACGTGCGCCAGGAGCTCGCCCGTGGCCTCGGCGACTGGGAGCAGCGCCTGGGCACGGCACTCGTTCCGTCGCATCCGAGCGACCACGTCCGGCCGTCCGACGCGCCGCTCGACGCTCCGACGGACCCGCCGGCCGCCGACCCGGAGAGCGGCGGCCCTTCCTGAGCGGCGGTCCGGCGCCCCGCGGGCCTTCTCGCGACGGCGTGGCGGCCCTCCGCCCGCGGTATGCTGTTGAGGTCCGATGAACTGTCCCCTGTGCCACGGCACCGGATGGCGGGCGCACGCCGTCGACGGCGCCGAGCGGTACTCGCGATGCGAATGCTGGCGGCAGGCGGCCGCGCAGGATCTGCTCGCCGAAGCGCGCATTCCGGCGCGCTACCGCAGGTGCGATTTCGGCTCGCTCGTCACCTACCCGAACGAGCCGATGGCCCGCGCCGTGCGGAAGGCGCGCAAGTTCAGTGACGACTTCCCCGTGGTGGACCGGGGGATCCTGCTGATCGGCCCCCCGGGCATCGGCAAGACGCACATCGCCGTGTCCGTGCTGCGGACCGTCGTGCTCAAGGGGCTGCGCGGCCTGTACTACGACACACGCACGCTGCTCTGGGACCTCCGGAGCACCTTCGACCCGGTCACCCGGTCCTCCAAGAACGACGTCCTGCGGCCGGTCATGGACGCCGACCTGCTTGTGCTCGACGACCTCGGGGCGGAGCGTCTCACCGACTGGGTGGAGGAGACGATGCACCTCGTCGTCAACACGCGCTACAACGATCGGCGCCCCACGGTCTTCACGTCGAACTACAAGGACGTGACGAACGACGAGGACTTGAACGCGCGTGCCGCGATCGAACGGCCGCGCGACCAGGAGGAACCGGTCTCGCTCCGGGAGCGCGTGGGGTTCCGGATGCATTCCAGGCTCCGCGAGATGTGCGAGTTCCTCGAGTACGAGGGACCCGACTACCGCGACTTCGAGCATCCGCCGGACGCCGACGACCTGCGTCAGGCTTGGCAGGAGCGACGTCCCAGGCGCCTGCCGCGCCGCGCGACGACCCGCCCCGCCGTACGCGCCACGGAGGGACAGCTCGAGCTCGGCTGGCCGGGGGGCGTCGCCGACCGCTCGGTCGGCGGCCGCGCGGGGCGTTGAGGTTCGACGTAAACGGCGGCCTGCGCTGCGCGGCACGGGCCGCGGCCGGGCCGGTCCGGGAATGACGACGGGCGACCTCGGGCTCTACGTCCACGTCCCGTTCTGCTCGTCCATCTGCAACTACTGCAACTTCAACCGCGGCCTCCTCGACCCGGGGCTGAAGCGGCGCTACGTCGACGCGCTGACCACCGAGGTCGCGCGGGCCGGGGACGGCTCGGCCGCCGACACCATCTACTTCGGCGGAGGCACGCCCTCGCTGCTGGCGCCGGCGGAGGTAGCCCGCGTCGTCGATGCCTGCCGCCAGGCGTTCGCGGTACGGCCCGGGGCGGAGGTGACGCTGGAGATGAACCCGGAGACCGTCACCTCCGACTACGTGTCGGCGGTGCGCGAGGCCGGGGTGAGCCGCCTCAGCATCGGCGTGCAGTCGTTCGACGACGGCGAGCTCGCGCGCCTGGGCCGGCGGCACTCGTCGGACGACGCGGCGGCGGCCCTGGCCGCGGCCCGCGCTGCCGGTTGCCGCGACGTCAGCCTCGACCTGATGCTCTGGCTGCCGGCGCAGACGCGCGACGAGTGCGCGGCGTCCGTCGACCGGCTCGTCGACCTGGCCCCGGACCACGCGTCGCTCTACCTCCTCGAGGTGTACCCGAACGCGCCGCTCAGAGACGAGATGGCCCGCGCCGGCTGGTCGCAGGCGCCCGACGACGACGCGGCGTCGATGTACCTCGACGCGCTCCGGCGGACCGATGCGGCCGGCCTCGTGCAGTACGAGATCTCCAACGTGGCGCGGCCGGGCAGACGCTCGCGGCACAACCTCAAGTACTGGCAGGACGGGGAGTGGCTCGGCTTCGGCTGCGGGGCGCACTCGAGGCGCGACGGGTGGCGGTGGCGCAACGTCTCCGAGACCGTGCGTTACGTGGATGCCGTCGCGCAGGGCGAGTCCCCCGCGCAGGAGCGCCGCGCGTTGCCGGCCGCGGAACGGCTGGGCGATGCCCTGTTCATGGGGCTGCGGCTGACGCAGGGGATCGACCTGGGGGCGATTCGGCGGCGCTACCGAGTCGACGTGCTGGAGCGCTACGGCACCCGCCTGCGGCCGTTCCTCGAGGCCGGAATGCTGGTCGCGGGAGCGGATCGGCTGCGGCTCACGCGGCGCGGGATGCTGCTGGCCAACGAGGTGATGCAGGCTTTCGTCTAGGCGCCGTGTACGCTAAAGTATGCGGCTCCGCGGGCAGGGTACCCGATCCAGGGAGGAACGAGACAATGCGTGAATTCCGCAAGCGGCAGTCGGTTCGGCGCATCGTGGTGGGCGGCGCATTCGCGGCGACTCTGGCCGCGGGCGTGCTTCTCGGGGGGCTTCTCACGTCACAGCCGGCCGACGCCCAGCCGCAGGTGACCTTCAACGGCAACGCGGCCATCATGTTCCACTTCGTGAAGCCGGCGTCGCAGTCCGCCTACGAGGGCGTCATGCAGCGGCTGAGCGATGCGCTGCAGCGAAGCGAGGTCGCGGGCCGCCAGGACCAGGCGCGCGGGTGGAAGGTCTTCAAGGCGTCGCAGGACTTCACGGGCCAGGGCGCCGTGCCGTACGTCTGGGTCATCGACCCCGTGCAGGGCGGCGCCAACTACGCGGCGGCCACGATCCTGAACGAGGTCTTCCCGGGCGAGATCGAGCAGCTCTTCAACACCTACAACGGCTCGTTCACGGACGGCCAGGTGAAGCAGCTTCCGGTCAATCTCCAGTTGGTCGCCGACTTCTAGGAGCTGGCGGGCTCCGTGCTCTTCTTGCGCGACGGCAGCGCGAGCGCCCGCGCGTGCTGCCGCTCTCGCAACGCGGGGATCGAGGCATGACGCGCTCCATGCTGACCGGCGAATTCCGGTGCCGCCCGCTGTGGGCGGCGGCGGGGCTCGCCGCCGCCGCCGCTCTCGGTGCACTGCTGGCCCTGGGCGCGCCGGCCGCGACCGCGTCGCGGCAGCCGGCTGACGACCCCCCTCCGCCGGAACGCACGTTCGACGCCCCGGCCGGCATGATCCTCAACTACGTGCAGGCCGGGAGCACCTCCGACTACGAACAGGTGATGAGCCGCCTGGGGGCCGCCCTCGAGCAGACCGAGGACGCCGAGAGGCGCGAGCAGGCGGTGGGCTGGCGCGTCTACCGCGCCGAAGAGCCGGGTCTGAACGGGTCGGTGCTCTACGTCTCCATGATCGACCCGGCCGTGGCGGATGCGGACTACACCGTATCGCAGATCCTCAACGAGGCCTTCCCCGATGAGGTCCAGGAGCTGTACGAGGCGTACATCGGAGCCTTCCTGCCGGGCAGCGGACAGATACTGGTGAACCTGGAGCTCGTGGAATCGTTCGGTCCCTAGGCCGGTGGGGCTGGGGGCCGACCCGGAGCCTGCGACGGGTTGGCGGCGCTAGGAGCTTGCGCGCCCCGGTCGCAAGCTCCCGGCCTCAGAACGCGAGATTGACGCCCGCGTAGATCCGCTGCGGCCGATCGCCGCGCTCCGGACGGCGGAGGCCGAGTACCCGGTAGTCGAGGCGCACGCCGAACGGACCGGGCAGCGGGATCAGGATGCCGCCGCCGACGCCCCCGGCGAGGCCGGAGCCTCCGTTCGCCGCACCGCGGTCCCGGTACACGCCTGCCCCTGCGCTGGCGTAGAGCTGCAGCCGGACGGCCTCCCGCGGGATCCGCAGCAGCAGGTTCACCATCCCGGTGCGTAGCGGCCCGTCCACGGTCCATGCCTCGGCGTACTCGAACTCGATGCCGCCGACGGGTAGCGAGATGCCGAGCGCCACCCCCCCCAGCGCCCCTCCGGAGGGCGAACGCTGCGTGCCCGCGAAGACCGTAGCGTCGGCGAGCGCGGGCTGCGAACCGGCCGTCGCCAGCAGGAGAGCGGCGGTTGCCGCGCAGGCCCGAGCGCCCCCCCGCAACCGCTGTCGGGGGCGGCGGGGAGAGGGCGCCGACCCCGGCGGGGCCCCCGGAACCGGTGTGATAGAGTCCGACGCCATGGACTTTCGCCCGAGCGAGGCGGAGCGCGTCACACGGCGCGCGATTCGCGAGTTCGCCGAGCGGGAGATCGCGCCGCAGGTGATGGCCTGGGACGAGGCGCAACGGTTCCCCATGGAGCTCGTCCCGAAGCTCGGCGCCCTCGGGCTGCTTGGCATTCGGTTCCCGGAGCGCTACGGCGGCGCCGGCATGTCGGCCCTCGACTACTGTATCTGCATCGAGGAGCTGGCGCGGGTCGATCCTTCCATCGCCCTTGCGGTCGCGGCGCACAACGGCCTCTGCGCCGCACACATCCACCTCTTCGGATCGGAGGCGCAGCGACAGCGCGTGCTCGGACCCCTCGCGCGGGGTGAGGTCCTCGGCGCGTGGGCGCTGACGGAACCCGATGCGGGGAGCGACGCGGGCGCGCTCCGCATGACCGCGGTGCGCGCGGCGGGAGGGTGGCGCCTCGACGGGGCGAAGGTCTTCGTGACCCATGGCGGCATCGCCGGCTTCACGGTCGTTATGGCGGTCACCGACCCGGACCGGGGCCGCCACGGGATCTCGGCCTTCGTCGTGGAGCGCGGCGCAGCCGGCATGACGGTAGGCCGGAAGGAGAACAAGCTCGGGATGCGGGCGACCGAGACGGCGGAGTTGCGCTTCGACGATTGCCGCGTGTCGGAGGACGCACTCCTGGGCGAAGAGGGCCAGGGCTTCGTCAATGCCATGCAGGTGCTCGACGCCGGCCGGATCGGAATCGCGGCGGTCGCTGTCGGGCTCGCCCAGGGGGCCTTCGACGCCGCCCGCCGGCACGCGGCGGAGCGCCGGCAGTTCGGGCGGCCGATCGGCGCCTTCCAGGCCGTCCAGTGGAAGCTCGCCGACATGGCGACCGGGATCGAGGCGGCGCGGCTCCTCACGTACCGGGCCGCGTACCGGAAGGACCGCGGCGAGCGGACGACGCGCGAGTCGTCGATGGCCAAGCTGCGGGCCAGCGAGACGGCGGTGCGCGCCGCCGAGGAGTGCGTGCAGATTCACGGCGGCTACGGCTTCGTCAAGGACTATCCGGCCGAGAAGCTCTATCGAGACGTCAAGCTGCTGACCATCGGGGAAGGGACGAGCGAGATCCAGCGCCTCGTAATCGCCCGCCAGTATCTCGATGCACCCGGATAACCTCGGGGGCATCCGCCGGTGACGTACAAGGATCTCGCGGAGCGGGTGGTCGCCGGAGAACACCGCGCCATCGCTCGCGCCATCTCGGTCGTCGAGGACGGGGCGACCGAGGCCGCCCCGTTGCTCGGCCCCCTCTTCGGCCGCGCAGGCGGGGCGCGCGTCGTCGGTCTCACGGGACCGCCGGGGGTCGGCAAGAGCACCCTCGTCGACCGGCTGACGGCGGAGTGGCGCGGCGCCGGGCAGCGCGTCGGCATCATCGCCGTCGACCCGACGAGCCCGTTCACCGGCGGCGCCGTCCTCGGGGACCGTGTGCGCATGCAGGCCCACGCCGGCGATTCCGGCGTCTACGTCCGCAGCATGGCCACGCGAGGCCACCTGGGCGGCCTGGCGCGGGCGACGGGCGACGCCGTCGTCGTGCTGGATGCGGCCGGCCACGACGTGATCGTGATCGAGACGGTCGGGGTGGGGCAGGGCGAGGTCGAAATCGCCCGGACCGCCGACGTGTCGGTCGTCGTGACGGTGCCGGGCACCGGAGACGACGTACAGGCGATCAAGGCCGGGATCATGGAGATCGCGGACATCTTCGTCGTCAACAAGGCGGACCGCGAAGGCGCGGACCGAGCCGTGGCGGAGATCGAGGCGATGCTGGCGCTCACGGAGAGTCCGAGCGAGGATCGGCCGCCGGTGTGCAAGACGCAGGCGTCGACGGGAGCCGGCGTCGCGCCGCTCGTCGCGGAGATCGACGCGCTGGCCCGGGGAGCGCGGCGCCGCGGCGGACGCCGGCGGGAGCGCGCCCGCTCGCGGTTGCGCACGGCGCTGACGGATCGGTTTCTGGACGCCGTCGGCGAAGAATCCATCGACGCCGCGGTGGAGCGCATCGTCGACGGCAGCGCCGATCCGTACCGCGAGGCCGACGGGATTCTCGAGCGCGCG
Source organism: Acidobacteriota bacterium (assembly GCA_026708265.1). Taxonomy (GTDB): domain Bacteria; phylum Acidobacteriota; class Vicinamibacteria; order Vicinamibacterales; family UBA8438; genus JAGWAJ01. The sequence goes on along the minus strand of JAPOVI010000277.1, from coordinate 49,946 downwards.
CTGGCGGCGCATCGCGGGGCGGCGACGCCCGTGGCGGGGATGCCCGCCGCGGGCCGCGGGGCCGGCACGCCGACGGTTGAGCGATGGGGGAGTGAGCGGTGAAGGCGACTCTGGACCACGTGGGGATTGCGGTCGGCGATCTGGGGGAGGCGCTCGCCTTCTATCGCGAGGCCCTCGGAATCGAGGTGGAGGCGACGGAAGACGTCCCCAGCCAGGGTGTGCGGGCACACTTCCTGCGCGTCGGGTCGGCCTCGCTGGAGCTGCTCGAGGCGACCACCGAAAGCGGGCCGATCGGGCGCTATCTCGCGCGCCGCGGGCCCGGCCTGCACCACCTGACGCTGCGCGTGGACGACATACGCGCGGCGCTCCGGGCCGTGGCGGCGCGCGGCGCGAAGCTCATCGACACGGAACCCCGGGAGGGGGCGGAGGGCGCCCTGGTGGCGTTCATCCATCCGTCGAGCGCCCACGGCGTGCTCGTCGAGCTCAAGCAGGAGCGCGCAGACTCCCGGGAGCTTGCGCCGCAGAACGCCAACGAGGTGCGTGCCGCGGAACAAGCTCCCGGGACGGTGGGGGCTGGGGCCGACCCGGAGCCTGCGACGGGTTGGCGGCGCTAGGCGGCGGGCTCCCACCATGGATCCAGTGCAGGTCGGCGTGATCGGCGGCAGCGGCATCTACGAGATGGCCGACCTGACGGACCGCGAGGAGCGCGTCGTCGAGACACCGTTCGGCCCGCCCTCGGCCCCCTACGTCCTCGGCCGGCTCGACGGCCGGCGGGTCGCGTTCCTGGCGCGGCACGGCGCGGGGCACCGGCTGCTTCCCACCGAGCTCAACTTCCGGGCGAACATCTACGGCTTCAAGTCGCTCGGCGTCGAGTGGATCGTCTCGGCGAGCGCGGTGGGCAGCCTGCAGGAGCGCTACCGGCCCGAGGACATCGTCGTGCCGGACCAGTTTCTCGACCGTACCCGGGGCCGTGTCAGCACCTTCTTCGGCAACGGGCTCGTGGCGCACGTGTCGTTCGCGCATCCGGTGTGCCCTGCCCTAAGCGCGCTCGCGGCCGAGGCGGGGGAGGCGGCCGGGGCGAGCGTGCACCGCGGCGGCACCTACGTCTGCATGGAAGGTCCGCAGTTCTCGACGCTCGCCGAGTCGAAGCTGTACCGCTCCTGGGGCATGGACATCATCGGAATGACGAACCTGCAGGAGGCGAAGCTGGCCCGGGAGGCCGAGATCTGCTTCGCCACCCTGGCCCTCGTGACCGACTACGACTGCTGGCACCCGGATCACGACAACGTGTCGGTGGAGATGGTGATCGAGACCCTGCAGCACAATGCCGCGACGGCGAGGCGCGTGATTCGCACGGTCGTGGGCCGCCTCCCGGTCGAGCGCGGCTGCGAGTGCGCCACGGCCCTGGCGACCGCCATCATCACCCGGCCCGAGGCGGTCGCCGAGGAAACGCGGCAGCGGCTGGCGCCGATCGTCGGCAGGTACCTCGCGTGAGCATCGCAGGCGGCGCGGCGAACCCGATTCTGACCGTCGGCTCGGTGGCGCTCGACTCCGTGCGCACGCCCTCCGGCGAGGTGTCGCGCATGGTCGGGGGGGCGGCGACGTTCTTCAGCGTCGCAGCGTCCTTCTTCACCGACGTGCGTCTCGTCGCAGTCGTGGGAGAGGACTTCGACGCCGAGCGCGCGTCCGTCTTCGAGGGGCGTCGAATCGACCTCGCGGGGCTGCAGCGCGTCCCGGGCGAGACGTTTCGCTGGCGTGGGGAATACGGCGCCAATCTCAACACGCGCGAGACCATCTACACCCACCTGAACGTGTTCGAGGCATTCGAGCCGCGGATTCCCGACGGGTTCCGCTCGAGCCCGATCGTGTTCCTCGCCAACATCCACCCCGCGCTGCAGCTCGAGGTGCTCGAGCAGGTGCGCGACCCCGCTTTCGTCGCCCTTGATACGATGAACTACTGGATCGAGGGGACGCCGGTCGAGTTGAAGGCGGTCCTCGCCCGGGTCGACGCCGTGATCATCAACGACGAGGAGGCGCGGCAGTTGAGCGGCGAGGCCAACCTCGTCGGCGCGGCGCGCGCGATCCGGGCGCTGGGCCCGTCCCACGTGGTCATCAAGCGGGGGGAGCACGGCGTGCTGGCGGCCCGCCGCGAGGAGTTCTTCGCGGCGCCGGCCCTGCCGCTCGCCGACGTGCGCGATCCGACCGGGGCGGGCGACACGTTCGCCGGAGGCCTCGTAGGCTACCTGGCGTCCGTGCAGTCGCGGACGCACGATGCCTGGGCGCGCGCCGTCATCGCCGGCTCCACGATGGCGTCGTTCGCGGTCGAGGACTTCGGCCTCGGTCGGTTGCTGCGACTGGCGGCCGGCGACATTCGCGACCGTTTCCGGGAGTTCAAGAGGTTGACGCACTTCGATGCCCTCTAGGAGCTTGCGTCGTCTGCGCGGCCCGGCTTTCGTCGGCGGAATGGCCGTCGCGGCCTCGATCTGGGCCGCGACCCTCGTCGCCGCTCCCTACGCCGTGACGCACGAGGCGCCGGAAACGGCGGCGTTCCGCGCCGCAAGCGGCGTGTACGTCGTAGGGGGAGTCGTCTGCCACCAGCAGGCGGTTCGCTCGTTCCACCTCTGGGATAGGCAGTTGCCGGTCTGTGCGCGGTGCGCGGGCTTGTACGCCGGGGCGCCGGGCGGGCTGCTCCTCGCCCTGCTCCTGCTGCCGACGCCCGGCCGCCGGGGACGCCGCTTCACGCCGGAGGAGCTCCGCGCCCTTCGCCGGCTGCTGATTGCCGCCGCGGTTCCGACGGCGCTCACCGTGGCCATTGAGGTTCCGAACGCCATGCGCGCGGTCTCGGCCGTGCCGCTGGGTCTCGCGGTGGCGTGGATCGCCGCTCGCGCGGCACGCGAGGTGCTGGACGCATGAAACGACCGCCGGAGGCGGAGCCGGGGCTCGTCGCGGTCGCCGGGGCGCTGGCCTGGGCGCTGCCGGGGGCGGGGCACCTGTGGCTGGGCCGGGTGCGGAAGGGAACCATCTTCCTCGTCGTTCTGCCCCTGATGTTCGGGGTCGGGCTCTGGCTCGAGGGCAGCGTGTTCCCGCTCGACCCCGCCGATCCGGTGGTGACGCTGCTGGCGCTCGCCGACCTCGGCGCGGGGGGGCTCTATCTCCTGGCGCGGCTGGCCGGATTCGGGGACGGGGAGGTGGTGGCGGCGACGCACGAGTACGGCAACACCTTCATCCTCACCGCCGGCCTGCTGAACGTGCTCGTCGTCCTCGACGCCCTCGACACCGCGCGCGGGCGGAAGCCCTGACCGTGACCAGCCACTTCCTGCTCATGGTGCTCTTCTCCGGGTGCGTGTCGGCCGTCTTCGCGGCGCTGATGCGGGACGACCCGGCCGAGCAGCTCCGCCTCGGTGCCCGCATGTTCGCCGGATTCGTGGGCGCGGCCGTCCTGCTGGGCTGGCTGATGTACCCGTTCCCCCTGTGACCCGCCCGGCCGGCCCGGCGGGGACGCGGGGAGGTCCTCGCGGCCGTGCGCTATAGTTCTCGGAGCCCCGGGCCACATCGGATGACACCTGAACAACTGGTCGTAGAACGCACCGGAGCGGTGGCCGTCGTGACGGTCAACCGTCCCCAGGTCCTCAACGCGCTCGACTCGGCCACGGTCGTGGAGCTCCGGGAAGTGGTCGACGAGCTGGCCGCCGACGATGCGATCCGCGCGGTCGTTCTCACCGGAGCGGGTGACCGGGCCTTCATCGCCGGGGCCGACATCGCGGAGCTGGCCACGCTGTCGCCGGTGTCCGCGCAGGCGCTCGCGCGTCGCGGCCACGCCCTGTGCGACGCCCTGGAGCGCATGGGCAAGCCGGTCATCGCGGCGATCAACGGCTACGCGCTGGGCGGAGGCTGCGAGATCGCGATGGCCTGCACGGTGCGGCTCGCCGCGGAGACCGCGCGCATCGGCCAGCCGGAGATCGGACTCGGGCTGCTGCCCGGCTACGGCGGGACTCAGCGCCTCCCCCGGCTCGTCGGTGTCGGCCGTGCGCTGGAGCTGACGCTGACCGGCGACCCGATCCCAGCCGCCGAAGCGTGGCGCATCGGCCTCGTCAACCGTGTCGTGGCACCGGACGAGCTGGCGGGAGAGGCTCGGGCGCTGGCGGATCGGCTGGCGTCGCAGGCGCCGGTCGCGGTGCGGGCGATTCTCGACGCCGTCCGGGAAGGCATGCAGATGTCGCTGGCGAGCGGGTGCGAGCACGAGGCGGCGCTCTTCGGCGTCGTGGCGGCGACCGACGACTGGCGCGAGGGCACGCGCGCGTTCCTGGAGAAGCGGCGGCCGACGTTCAGGGGCGCATGAGAGACAGCCCGCGCATCGAGGGTTGTGAAGAAGCATCGGGGCTGCGGCTGGCCATCGTGATGTCCGCCTACCACGCGCCGGTCACGGAGGGGTTGCGGGACGGGGCCCTCGCCGCGCTGGCCCGGGCGAACTCGGAACCCGGCCGGGTCGTTCCCGTCATCACCGTCCCGGGGGCGTTCGAGCTGCCGCTGGCGGCACGGCGGGCGGCGGAGTCGGGCGCCTTCGACGCGCTCGTCTGCCTCGGGTGCGTCGTTCGCGGCGAGACGCCGCACTTCGACTACATCGCCTCCGCGGTCGCCCACGGCATCATGTCCGCGTCCCAGGAGACGGGAGTGCCGATCTCGTTCGGGGTGCTGACCACCAACACGCTGGAGGAAGCGCAGGCCCGCGCCGGCGAGGGCGCGTCGAACAAGGGCTGGGAAGCCGCGATGGCCGCCGTTCGTCTCGCCAACACGCTGCGCGCCCTCCCCGGTGGGGCGGGAGGGGCCCCGGCGTGACGAGTGGAGGAGCGCCCGCCTGCAATCCGGCGGAGCGCCACCGGGGCCGCGAAGCGGCGCTCCAGCTCCTGTACCAGTGGGAGATCGGGCGCATCGGAGAGCCGGGTCCCGATGCCGACGCGCTGTACTGGACGGCGCATCCGGCCCCCGAGTCCCGGCAGGCCTTCGCCTCGGCGCTCGCCCGCGGCACCGTGGCCCGTGCGCCGGAGATCGACCCCCTGATTGCCATGCACGCCCGGAACTGGCGCCTCTCGCGCATGGCGGTGCTGGACCGGCTGATTCTGCGCATGGCCATCTACGAGCTGCTGCGCGGGAGCACTCCGCCGCCGGTGGTGATCGACGAGGCCATCGAGCTGGCGAAGACCTTCAGCGGCGATCGGTCGGCCGGTTTCGTCAACGGGGTGCTCGACAGCGTGCGGCGCGAGATTGCCGGAGGGCCCGGGGCGGACGAGTCCGCCGCGCGGCCCGGGCAAGGGTGATGTCGGGCGACTGGCACGAAGTTCGCGCAGCACTTGCGAACTCCCACTACAACGCCAGAACGGTCGGCGGCCTCGCTCAGGACACGGGCTTGGCCCGCGAACACGTGGAAGCGCTCCTGGACGAACATCGCTCGGAGGTCCGCCGGATCAAGACCGGCAGCCGGCGGGTGCTCTACAGCTTGAGGGCGGGGCCTACGGTCACGTCGCAGCAAGCGGAGCGGTTTGGGCATCTCGAGCGACTGCGGGAGATCGGCGTCGATCCGTACCCCCCGCGATTCGAGGTGACTCACGGGGTCCGTGAACTGCGCGAGGCGTACGGGGCACTGCCCGCAGAGGAACTCGAAGCAACTCGTCCGCTAGTCGCAACCGCCGGCCGGGTCGTGTCGATCCGGAGCTTCGGCAAGGCCGGCTTTCTGGTGCTCTCGGGCGGCGGTGCCCGGATGCAGGTGTACGTGCGCCGGGACTCACTCCCGGAGGAGGACTTCCCCCGCTTCCGGCAAATCGAGGAGGGCGATCACGTCGGCGCATCGGGACGCGTCTTTCGCACGAGGACCGACGAGCTGACGGTCTGGGCGTCCAAGGTCACCCTGCTAGCCAAGTGCCTGGAGCCGTTGCCGGAGAAGTGGCACGCGCTCACGGACGTCGAGACGCGCTATCGGCAGCGCTACCTCGATCTCATCGTCAACGACGACTCGCGCCGCGTCTTCGAGACCCGCGCCCGCGTGGTGGCCCGGCTGCGGGCCTTCCTCGACGAGCGGGGCTACCTGGAGGTCGAGACGCCGATGATGCAGCCGGTGGCCGGGGGAGCCCTGGCGCGGCCCTTCGTCACGCATCACAACGCGCTCGACCTGCCGCTCTACCTGCGCGTGGCGCCGGAGCTGTACCTGAAGCGCCTGGTCGTCGGGGGCCTGGAGCGCGTCTACGAGATCAACCGCAACTTTCGGAACGAGGGAATCTCGACGCGCCACAACCCCGAGTTCACGATGCTGGAGTTCTACGAGGCCTACAGCCATGCCGAGGCCTTGATGACCTTGACGGAGGAGATGCTGTCGTCGGTCGCGCGGGACGTTCTGAAGGGCGAGGAGAGCGGTCCGTTCGGCGACGAGACCATCTCGTACGCGCGCCCGTTCCGGCGGCTGCGGCTGCGGGACGGCGCGCGCGAGGCGGCGTCCGCGCGACTGGCCGAGGAGGTGCCGGAGAGCGCGCTGCGGCAGCGCGACTCCGCCGCGGAGCTGGCGGCGCGCCTCGGGGTCGCCGTTCCGCCCCACGCGGGCGCGGGCCGCATCGCGGCTGCGCTGTTCGAGGAGCTCTGCGAGGAGGCGCTCGTGCAGCCGACCTTCGTCTACGACTTCCCGACCGAGGTCTCGCCGCTCTCCAAGCAGCGGCCGGACGATCCCGACACCGTGGAGCGGTTCGAGCTCTACGCCGCGCGCATGGAGATCGCCAACGGCTTCACGGAGCTGAACGATCCGGCCGAGCAGCGGCGCCGCTTCGAGGCGCAGCTCGCCGCCCGGGCCGGGGGAGACGGGGAGTCGCACGCGATGGACGAGGACTATCTGCGCGCCCTCGCCTACGGCCTGCCGCCGACCGGGGGCGAGGGCATCGGGATCGACCGGCTGGTGATGCTGCTCGCGAACCGCCCCTCCATTCGGGACGTGATCCTGTTCCCGTTGCTGCGGCCGGAGCGGAGCGGGCCGCGCGAGGGGGAGTGACGATGCGCCAGCCCCCCTTCGAGCTGTACCTGGCGTTGCGCTACCTGACCGCGCGCCGCAAGCAGGCATCCATCGCGAGCACGTCGATCATCTCCATCCTCGGTGTCCTGGTCGGAGTCATGGCGCTCGTCATCGCCCTGGCCCTGATGACGGGACTGGCGCAGGAGATGCGCGACCGGATCGTCGGGGCCTCCGCGCACGTCTACGTGTGGAAGGCGGGGGGCTTCGACGACTACCGGGAGGAGGCGAAGGAGCTTCTGCAGGTGCCGGGAGTGGTCGCGGCGGCCCCGGCCCTGCCGGGCGAGGCGCTGGCGTTCACCCGCCAGGCGCAGGCATTCGTCCGGATCAAGGGCATCGATCCGGACCTCGAGGCGGAGGCTACCGAGCTCGCGACCTCGCTGAGCCACGGCCGGCTGTCCGACCTGGCCGCTCCGATGTCGCCGGACCGGCGGGCGGTTGGCGGCGTCGTCATCGGCGACCGCCTCGCGCAGAAGCTGGGCGCCTTCGTCGGGGACGAGATCAGCGTCGTGACGACGGCCGGGACGGCCACTCCCCTGGGTATCTGGCCGCGCGCGCGCCGGCTGGAGGTGGCCGGGATCTTCAGCCTGGGCCTCCTCGAGTACGACGAGGCCTTCGCCTTCGTCACGCTGGACACCGCCCGGCGGCTCTTCAACGCGGAGAGCGTGGGGATGATGGAGCTGCGGGTCGACGATCCGATGGCGTCGCGGGCGGTGGCGGAGGGGATTCCCGACCGGCTGGGGTCGAACTACGTGACCGACGACTGGTCGCGGCTGAACGCCCCCCTCTTCGGGGCCATGTGGATGGAGAAGATGGGCATCTCGATCGCCGTCGGGCTCATCGTCGTCGTCGCTGCCCTGCACATCATCGCCTCGCTCGTCATGCTGGTGATGGAGCGTAGCCGGGACATCGCGATCCTCAAGACGATGGGCGCATCGTCGCGCGTCATTCGGCGCGTCTTCATGCTGCAGGGCCTGATCATCGGCGCCGTCGGCACCCTCGGAGGCGCGGCGGCCGGCTACCTCGTGTCGACGGTGATGGACCGCTACCGGCTCCTGCAGCTTCCGATGGAGATCTACCAGGTGTCGTACGTCCCGTTCACCGTCCGTGCCGTCGACATCACGGTGGTGGTCGTCGTGGCCCTCGTCGTCTGCTTCGTCGCCACCGTGTACCCGTCGCGCCAGGCATCGCGGCTGGATCCGGCGGAGGCGCTGCGCTACCAGTAGTTCGGGCCCGCGCGGGAGGCCCGCCGAGGCGCGCGCCGCATGGCCTACCTTCAGACAACGAGCCTCTCGAAGGCGTACCGCGGCAGCGGCCGGACGCTGCCGGTCCTCCGCGGGATCGAGCTGACCGTGGAGTCCGGCGAGATGGTCGCCGTCGTCGGCGCCTCCGGCGTGGGCAAGAGCACGCTGCTGCACGTCCTCGGCGGTCTGGATCGCGCGGACGGCGGCACGGTGCGCGTCGGGGAGACCGAGGTGACCGGGCTGGGCGACGCCGCGCTCGTCGCGTTCCGCAGCCGGAACATCGGCTTCGTCTTCCAGTTCCATCACCTGCTGCCGGAGTTCAGCGCGCTGGAGAACGCCGAGATGCCGCTGCGCATCGCGCGCCGGCCGGCCGCGGAGGCGCGGGAGCGGGCGGCGTCGCTGCTCTCGCAGGTCGGCCTCGGAGACCGGCTCGACCATCGACCCGGCATGCTCTCGGGGGGCGAGCAGCAGCGGGTGGCCGTGGCCCGCGCGCTCGTGATGCGCCCGGGGCTGCTCCTGGCCGACGAGCCGACCGGCAACGTCGACGAGACGACGGGCGAGGCCCTTCAGGGCCTGCTGCGGGAGATGCACGCCCGGCACGGCCTGACCTCGGTGATCGCGACTCACAACCCGCGTCTCGCAGGCGCCTGCGACCGCGTGCTCCACCTCGAGAACGGCCGCCTGCGCGAAGGGTGAACGCCGGCCCGCGGGCGCGGCCGGCGGCGAGGCGGGCCGGTGGCGCCGGCATCCGGATGCCTTATAATCCTGGAGGGCCGTCGCGTTCTGTCGCGGGGGATGGACCGGTAGGGGCGCATGTTCGAGCGATACACGGAGCGGGCGAGGCGTGTATTGTTCTTCGCGCGCTACGAGGCCAGCCAGCTCGGCAGCATCTCGATCGAGACCGAGCACCTCCTCCTCGGACTGATCCGCGAGGGCAAGGGGCTCACGAGCCGCATCTTCGCTCGCTCCCACCTCTCGCTCGAGAGCATCCGCAAGGAGATCGAGGGCCGCACCGTCTTTCGCGAGAAGGTGTCCACCTCGGTGGAGATCCCCTTCAGCACCGAGACCAACCGCGTGTTGCAGTTCGCCGCCGAGGAGGCCGACCGGCTGCTGCACAACTACATCGGCACCGAGCACCTGCTGCTCGGGATCCTGCGGGAGGAGCGCTCGGTCGCCTCCACCATCCTCTCCGAGAAGGGGATGCGGCTGAGCGCGGTGCGCGAGGACATCGTGCACCTGCTCAACGAGAAGACGGCGGTCACGCGGGTCAAGGAGACGCCGCTCCTCGCCGAGTTCAGCCGCGACCTGTCGGCGGCGGCGATGAAGAATCGCCTCGATCCGCTCGTGGGCCGTTCCGTGGAGCTCGAGCGCGTCCAGCAGGTGCTTTCCCGGCGCACCAAGAACAACGCCGTCCTCATCGGCGAGCCGGGGGTCGGCAAGACGGCCATCGTCGAGGGCCTCGCCCAGCGCATCGTCCGCGGCGACGTGCCCCATTTCCTGGCCGACAAGCGGCTGCTCGCGCTCGACATCTCGCTCATCGTGGCCGGCACCAAGTACCGCGGTCAGTTCGAGGAGCGCCTCAAGGCGATCATGAAGGAGCTGACCGAGAACCCGGGCATCATCGTCTTCATCGACGAGCTGCACACGCTGGTCGGCGCCGGCTCTGCCGAAGGGTCGCTCGACGCGGCCAACATCCTGAAGCCGGCGCTCTCGCGCGGCGAGATCCGCTGCATCGGCGCGACGACGCCGGCCGAGTACCGCAAGTACATCGAGAAGGACCGCTCGCTGGAGCGTCGCTTCCTGGCGATTCGGGTCGAGCCGCCGACCGAGTCGGACACGATCCGCATCCTGAGCGGGCTGAAGGAGCGCTACGAACGATTCCATCACGTCACCTACACGGCCGAGGCTCTCGAGGCGGCCGTGTACCAGTCGAGCCGCTACATCACCGACCGCTTCCTGCCGGACAAGGCGCTCGATCTCGTCGACGAGGCGGGGGCGCGCGCCAAGCTGCGCGAGGCGGGCTGCAGCACGGAGTTCAGCGAGATCAACAAGAGCATCCGCACCGCGGTCGAGCAGATGGAGCACGCGACCGCCCAGAAGGACTACGAACGGGCGCAGTTCTTTCGGGAGCAGGAGGTGCTGGCGCGCGAGAACCTGCAGTTCGTCCGCGAGACGTTCGACGTGCGGACGAGCGGGCGTCCGGTGACGGTCGGCAAGCCCGACATCGACGAGGTGGTGTCGAAGTGGACCGGCGTCCCATTGACCTCGATCAACCAGGACGAGAGCGCCCGGCTGCTCGACATGGAGGCCGAGCTGCACCGGAGGGTAATCAGCCAGGAGCTGGCCATCTCCGCCCTCGCGAGGGCGATCCGCCGCTCCCGCGCCGGCCTGAAGTCGCCCCATCGCCCCGTCGGCAGCTTCGTCTTCCTGGGGCCGACGGGAGTCGGCAAGACCGAGCTGGCGCGTGCCCTCGCCAACGTCCTCTTCGGCAGCGACACGGCGCTCGTCCGCTTCGACATGTCCGAGTACATGGAGAAGCACTCGGTGTCGAAGCTGATCGGCTCGCCGCCGGGGTACGTGGGGCACGAGGAGGGCGGCCAGTTGACCGAGAAGGTCAAGCGCCATCCCTACTCGGTGGTCCTGCTCGACGAGATCGAGAAGGCGCACCCGGACCTCTTCAACATCCTGCTGCAGGTGTTCGAGGACGGCCACCTGACGGACGGACTGGGGAACCGGGTCGACTTCAAGAACACGATCGTCATCATGACGTCGAACATCGGCGCCCGTCACATACAGAAGAAGGCGTCGGTGGGCTTCCAGGCGCCGGATCCGGGAGACGTCCAGCGCAGCGTCACCGAGCTGGTGCTGGCGGAGGTCAAGCGGACGTTCAATCCGGAGTTCGTCAACCGGGTCGACGAGATCATCGTCTTCGAGGCGCTGTCGGACGATGACCTGCGGCAGATCATGACGATGCTGGTCAACCAGCTCAACGACAACCTGGTCGACCGCGACCGGCGCATCTCCCTGACGCCGGAGGTCATCGACTGGATCATCGAGACGACGTGCGAGGATCGGTCGTACGGCGCGCGCCCGTTGCGGCGGGCCATTCAGCGCTACGTCGAGGATCCGCTGTCGGAGGAGCTCATCCGGGGGCGGCTGGAGAACGGCGACGTCGAGGTCTACATGGACGGAGGCGCACTGGCCTACCGGACGGCCGGGCAGGCGCTCGAGGGCCGGCGGCTCGCCTGACGGGATCCGGGCTCCGGTACCAGCCGAAACCTGGGGAGTCTGCGCCGTAGAACGGTGCAGACTCCCAGCAGGCTTGGGCCGGGCGACCAGCGGCGCCGTCAGGCGATGTTTGGCGGGCTAGATCGGCGCGTCCAAGATCTCGTACACTCGCGATCTGCGGGCTCCGAGCGGCTCGCGAGCCGCCCGCGGTCCAACGTGAGGATGCGCCGCGAGCCGGGGGACGCGCGAGATCCTCGCGATATACGGGGACTGACGATGCAAGCAGCCAGATACACGGTTGGTCGCCTGACCGCGGCGACGGTCGTTGCGGCGCTCCTGCCGGTGTGGGCGGCAGCCGAGCCGGGGCAGCAGCGCCCGCCGCAGCCGCCCTCCATCTTCGGCGCTCCGCAGCGGCCCGCGGCACCCCGGCAGCCGATCCTGCCGCCGCAGGGTTCGCCGCCGCTGTTGCGGAACCTGGAGTTGCGGTTTCCGGCCCAGGGCAACGTGGCCAGCGTCGAGTACGACACCTACCTCTACTACATGGAGCTGCCGGGCCACGTGAGCCTTCCCTCGCAGGGCCGCTGGACGCCGTACACCGAGGAGATCGAGCGCGTGGTGCTCGACGACTTCACCCGTCTCTGGGACACCGGGTTCCTAGACGACCTCTGGATCGAGGTCGTGGACGAACCCTGGCCGAACGGTGTGATCGGCAAGCGCGTCATCTTCAACATGGAGGAGCGGCAGCGGGTCAAGATCGTCACTTACGACGGCTCCGAGGAGCTCAAGCAGGAGGACATCGACCTCAACCTCGAGGACAACGGCGTCGTCCTGCGGATGGACTCGTTCCTCGATCCAGCGGTCATCCAACGGGTCAAGGGCGTCCTGCAGGTGATGTTCCGGGCGAAGGGCTTCCTCTTCTCCGAGGTGAGCCACACGATCGAGGAGCTCCCGGGCGGTCCGAAGCTGGTGCGGCTCACGTTCCACATGGACGAGGGCCCGAAGGTCGTGATCCGGAACATCGACTTCGTCGGCAACCGGGCGCTCAGCGACGGCGACCTCAAGGGGCAGATGAGCAAGGTCCGCGAGTCCTGGTGGCTATCGTGGATGACGGGGCGCGGGACGTACAAGGAAGGCGAGTTCGAGGAGGACGCCGAGGCGATCGTGGCCCACTACCGCAACCGCGGCTACATCCGGGCGACGGTGGGGCAGCCGAACATCGAGTACCTGGAGCTGTCGGAGGACGGCGAGACGCGGAGCATCAACCTGCGCATCCCCGTCGACGAGGGAGAGCGCTACCGCTTGGGAGAGCTCGACTTCGCGGGGAACGAGATTCTCCTCGAAGAGGGGCTGCGGCGCATCTTCCAGGACATCGAGCCCGGCGACTACTACAGCGAGGGGGACATCCGGGAAGGCTTCGAGGACGCGCGGGAGCTGTACGGGTCCCTCGGGTACTACGAGATGACGCTCGTGCCGGAGCTCGCCCCGCGGGACGAGCCGCTGCCCGGCGCCGACGCCGCGAACGGGAATGGCAACGGGAACGGCAACGGGAACGGAGAGCACGGCGGCGAGGAAGTGGAGGAGCGGCCGACGCACATGGACGGCGCTCCCGTGGTCGATGTCACGATTCGCGTGCAGGAAGGCGAGCAGTACTTCGTCAACCGGATCGAGTTCGCGGGCAACAAGACCACGCACGACGAGGTCATCCGCCGGGAGCTGCAGCTTGCGGAGAACGCGGTGTTCAACACCGAGGCCCTCAAGTACAGCGTGCGGCGCCTGAACCAGCTCGGCTTCTTCGAGCCGCTCGAGGAGGCGGGCGTCGGCATCGAGAAGACCGACTCGGAGGAGAACGAAGTCGACATCACCTTCAACCTCTCGGAGACGAACCTGAACCAGCTCACCTTCGGGGCCGGCGTCTCCGAGTTCGACGGGTTCTTCGGCCAGGTGTCGTTCCAGACCACCAACTTCATGGGCCGCGGGGAGTCGCTTCAGGTTTCGATGCTGAGCGGCTCGCGCGCCAGGAACTACCAGCTCTCCTTCACGGAGCCGTTCATCTTCGGACGTCCCATCTCCCTCGGCAGCACCGTGTACTCGCGGCGCATCGAGTGGATCGGGAGCTTCACGGAGGACAGCCGCGGCGCGACCGTGACCTTCGGCGTGCCGCTGGCGCTGTTCACGCGCATGTTCGTCGGCTACAGCCTCGAGTCGTCCGAGGTCACCGACATCAGTCCGTACCTGACCGACCGGCCGGAGCTGCTGGCGTTCAATCCGTTCTTCGCGGACGCGCTGCTGCAGAGTCACGGCGGGCGCCGCATCATCAGCAAGGTCACGCCTTCGCTGGTGCTGAACACCGTCGACCATCCGATCTTCCCCACGAACGGACACAGCCTCAGCGCATCGCTGGAGCTGGCCGGCCTCGGCGGGAACACGCAGTTCTGGAAGCCCACGCTGGAGGGGACCTGGTACGTCCGGCACACGTCGAAGACCATCATCGGCCTCCGGGGCCAGTACAGCTACATGGGAGCCGGCAACCCGGACCAGATCCCGATCTTCGAGCGGTTGTGGCTGGGTGGCGAGTACTCGGTGCGCGGCTTCGACATCCGGCGCATCGGCCCCCTGTTCTCGGACGTCAGCCCGGACGTGGACGCGAACTCGTACGCCGGCCGGATGATCATCGGCGGCAACAAGAGCCTGCTGTTCAATGCGGAGTACCAGTTCCTGATCGGCGGCCCCGTGCGGCTCGTCTGGTTCTACGACGCCGGGCAGGTCCAGGACTTCGACTCGCGCTTCGCGATGCACGACTTCAAGACGTCCACCGGCATCGAGTTGCGTTTCTTCATGCCGATGCTGAACGTGCCGTTCCGGTTGATCTACTACTGGAACCCCCAGAACGACGGGGTCTACAACGATCGGCTCTACGAGCAGGAGAGGAGCGGCTTCCGCTTCTCGATCGGCACGACGTTCTAGAGCGGGTCGCGGCCGGGGCCGCGACGGCGCGGAACCCATGAAGCAGGACAACCGATCAGCCCGAGGTGATTCATCGATGAGATTCGCGATCCGTGCCGCAACGGCGGTGAGTTTCGTCCTCACGGCCGCCGGGGCCGCGACCGCGCAGAACGCGCCGCCGTTCCCTCCCGGTACCAAGTACGGCTACATCAACCTGCAGCGGGTGCTCGCGGAGTCGAACGTGGGACGGACCGCGAGCACCCGGGTGCAGGAGTTGACGGATACGAAGCTCGCCGAGCTCCAGTCCCGACAGACGACGCTCCAGGGTCAGCTGACCAGCAGCGAGCAGCAGCTCATCGAGCTGCAGCAGAAGCTCGAGCAGGGGCAGAACGTCATGAGTGCCCAGGCGCGGCTCAGCCTCCAGCGTGAAATCTCCCGGCTGCAGCTCGAGTTCCAGCGCCAGACGCAGGACGCGCAGGCCGAGATGGAGCGCGTATCGCAGGACGCCGACGCCGAGGTGGCGGAGCTGCGGCAGGAGCTCCAGCTCCAGTTCGAGCAGCAACTGTCGCCGGCGCTCGATCAGGTCGCGACCGAGCACCAGGTCGATCTCATCTTCAGCGTCGAAGGTCTCATCTGGGGCCGGCCGGCCCTCGACCTGACGCAGGCGGTCGTCGATCGGCTGAACGGCCGCTGAGCGCCCTTTCGGGCGCTTTGGGAGGCTGCGCGGGCGCGGCGTGCCGAATCGCCGTTCTACGGCGCAGGCTCCTGGCGCCGCCAACCCGTCTCACGCTCCGGGTCGGCCCCAGCCCCACGGTCCTGGGAGCTTGCAGGAGCTTCTCGCGGGCCGCCCGAGTCACCGCCCCGTGCCGGTGGACGGTGGGAGTGGGAGTGTGTACACTCTGCCTGCCTCGCGCGTTGCCCGGGTCAGCCGTCCAGTGCCGCTCGACATCCCGGTCCTCCTCGACCGCCTCTGCTATCGCTACCCGTCGCTCCTGGTCGACAGCGTGGTCGAGCACCTGCCCGGCCGCCGGATCGTTGCCGTCAAGAACGTGACGGTCAACGAGGACTACTTCCAGGGGCACTTCCCCGGCACGCCCTTGATGCCGGGCGTGATGATGATCGAGACGCTGGTGCAGGTGGCGGCCCTGCTGCTGCTCGACGACGAGGGGGCGCCGACCCGCCGCGCCGTCCTCCGCGGAGTCAACGACGCGAAGTTCCGCCGGCAGGTGGTGCCCGGAGACCGCCTGCGGCTGTCCGTGACGCACGAAGGCGGGGGGGCGGGGCTGGCGGTGGCGCGAGGCGTGGCCACGGTTGCCGACCGGACGGTTGCGGAGGCGGAGCTGCTCCTGGGCATCGAGCACGACGAGCCCGACGTCCATCCGACCGCGGTCGTCCACCCGGGTGCAACCATCGGAGCGGGTACCGTGGTGGGTCCGTACGCCGTGATCGGCCCGGGGGTGCGCCTCGGGCGCGGCAACCGGGTGGGCGCCTCGGCCGTGATCGACGGCGACACCGAGATCGGGGACGGCTGTCACGTCCTCTCGTTCGCGTCGGTCGGCCAGATCCCGCAGGACCTGAAGTTCCGCGGCGAGGCGACGGGCCTCAGGATCGGCCACCGGAACGTCTTCCGCGAGTTCGTCACCATCCATCGGGGCACGCGCGGGGGCGGAGGAGTGACGCGCATCGGCGACGACAACGTGTTCATGGCCTATGCGCACGTCGCTCACGACTGCGTCATCGGCAACAAGACGCTGTTCGGCAACGGGGCGACGCTGGGAGGGCACGTCGTCGTCGAGGACGGCGCCACCATCAGCGCCGGATCGGGAGTGCATCAGTTCTGCCACGTGGGCCGCCAGGCGTTCATCGGCGGCTACACCGTCGTCACCAGGGATGCGCTGCCCTACGCCCGGACCGTCGGCAACCGCGCCCGGGTCTACGGGCTGAACCGCATCGGCCTCGAACGACGCGGCGTGCCCCCGGAGACCATCGCCAAGCTGAAGCGGGCCTTCCGGTACCTGCTGCAATCCAAGCTCAACACCAGCCAGGCCCTCGAGCGGATCGCCGGCGACCCGGGGCTCGATTGCCCTGAGGTGGCCTATCTCGTCGAGTTCATTCGGGAGTCGAGGCAGGGCTCGCGGCGAGGCGTCACGTTGCGTCGGCCCCTCGGCCGGGCCGAGCCGGCGGAGAGCGAGAACCGCGTCTGAGCGTCTGATCCATGGCGCCGAGCAGGGCATGCGCTTCGGCCTGATCGCCGGCAACGGCCGCTTCCCCTTTCTGGCCCTCGAGGCCATGAAGCGCCTCGGGCACGCGGTGACCGTGGTCGCGATTCGAGAGGAGACGTCCCCCGCGCTGGCCGCCGCGGCCGCCTCGGACCCTCCGGCGGCGCTCCACTGGGTTTCCCTCGGCGAGCTGGGGAGGTGCATCGCCACGCTCAAGGAGGCGGGTGTGACGCGGGCCCTGATGGCCGGGCAGGTCCAGCATCGACGCCTCTTCACCGGTGTGATGCCCGACCGCGTCCTGCTGGGGGTCCTGCGGCGCCTGGCGACGCGCAACACCGATGCGCTCATCTCCGGGGTCGCCGACGTGCTTCGCGAGCACGGCATCGAGCTGGTGGACTCCACAGCCTTCCTCGAGCCGCTGCTGGCGCGGGCCGGATGCCTGACCGCGCGCGAGCCGAGCGAGGACGAGCGCGCCGATCTCGACTTCGGCTATCGCATGGCCGACGCGGTGGCGGCGCTGGACATCGGGCAGACTGTCGCGGTGAAGGAGCGGGCCGTGGTCGCGATCGAGGCCATGGAGGGCACGGACGCCGTGATCGCCCGCGCGGGCCGGCTCGCCGGCCCCGGCGTCTCGGTGATCAAGGTGGCGAAGCCGAACCAGGACATGCGCTTCGACGTTCCCGTCGTCGGCTTGCCGACCGTGGACGCGCTCCGGAGGGCGGGGGCGCGGGTGCTGTCGATCGACGCCGGCCGCACCCTGGTGCTGGACGGGGAGCGCCTGCTCGAAGCGGCCGAGAAGGCCGGCATCACCGTCGTGGGGCGCACCCTGCAGGGCTCCGCCCGGTGACGAAGCCGTTCTGCGCCGCGGTGGTGGGGGTCGGCCACCTGGGACGGCACCACGCTCGACTCCTGGCCCGCCTGCCGGAAGTCGAGTTGGCGGCGGTCGTCGATGTCGACGCGAGCCGCGCCGCCACCGTCGCGTCCGAGCTCGGCACCCGGGCCGCCTCCGGAATCGAGGAGTTGCCGGCCGCCCTCGACGGGGTTGCCGTCGCGGTACCCACCGCGGCGCACGCCGAGGTCGCGCTGCCGCTACTGCGGGCCGGTACGCCGGTCCTGGTGGAGAAGCCGATCGCGGCGTCGGTGGCGGAGGCGGATGCGCTGGTCGCGGCCGCGGCGGAGTCGGGCGCGACGCTCGCCGTTGGCCACACCGAGCGTCACAACCCGGCCGTGACGACGGCCCGGCGGCTGGTGTCGGCCCCCCGTTTCATCGAGGGGCATCGCCTGGCCGGATTCGCCCGTCGCAGCCTCGACATCGACGTGGTGTTCGATCTGATGATCCACGATCTCGACATCGTGCTCGCCATGGTCGGGTCGGAGCCGGAGTCCATCGAGGCGGTCGGCGTCCCCGTGCTCACCGAGCGCGTCGACATCGCCAACGCGCGCCTGCGGTTCGGGAACGGGTGCCTGGTGAACCTGACGGCCAGCCGCATCAGCCGGGATCGGGTGCGCAAGCTCCGCGTCTTCGAGGCGCACTCCTACGTGTCGCTCGACTACGGCGCACAGGAGGTCGAGGCGTGGCGCGTGACGCAGGGAGGCGGGGGGGAGCGCGCCATCGAGGGGGGGAGCGTTCCCGTGGCGCGCGCGGAGCCGCTGGAACGGGAGCTGTCGGATTTCGTGCAGGCCTGCCGGGCGGGCTCGCGGCCGCGCGTGACGGGCGAGGACGGGCGCCGCGCACTGGTCGTCGCCCAGCGGGTCGCGGAGGCAATCGCGCGGGGGACGGAGGTCGGCCCGTCGTGAGCGCGGGACGCGAGCCGGCCGCCTGACGTCGCGGGCCGGGTGTTGGGGCCGGAGCGTGGGCTCGGCGGAGCGGGGAATGGCAGCAGATCGACAGTCCGGATCGATGACGGCAGCGCTCGAGGCAATCGGGGAGAGACTGCGCTCGGGCGGTGGCCTCGCGGCCGGCGACGCGGCCGTGCTGGCCGGAACTCCCGACCTCGTTGCGCTGGGCGCGCTCGCGGACGAGCGGCGACGGACGCTGCGCGGGGATCGGGTGACGTTCGTCCGCGTGCTCGAGGTCGAAGCGGCGGCCGGTGGGGCGGGACCGGACGGCGTGCCGCCGCGCGCCGGTGAGGTGCGCGTCGTGGGGCGTCCGGCGGACATCGGCGCGGCGGTAGCGGCGGTCCGGCGGCTGCGCGAAGCGGCGGGACGCACTCCCGTCACCGGCTTCGCGCTCGATGATCTCGTGGACGTGTGCGGCGCCGACTCCGGGGCCGTGCGCGAGGCGCTGAGCGGGCTCCGGGAGGCAGGCCTGGAGCGCGTCGCCGAGGCCAGGGTGGACGGCGCCGCCGACCCGGCGTGGATCGAGCTCGCCGCGGCGGAGGGGCTGCCGGTCGCGCGGCTGACGGTGGCATCCGCCGACGCGGACGGTCTCGAGACGGCCGAGACGGTCGCGGCCTGGGGGGCGGCGGCCGCCGGTGTTCGCGTCTTCGCGCCGTTACCGACGACCGCCGGCCCCCGACCGTCGACGGGCTACGATGATCTTCGCCGGGTTGCGCTCGCACGGCTGGTGGTTGACAATATCGACTCCGTACAGGTCGATTGGCGCTTGTATGGGCCCAAGCTGGCGCAGGTGGCGCTCACTTTCGGGGCCGACGACGTGGACGCCGTCTCACCGATCGACGCGCTCGAGCACGGGTGGCGCCGCGCGCCTCTCGAGGAGATCGCACGCAACGTGAGCGCCGCGGCGCGGGTCCCGATCGAGCGGAACGGCCGGTTCGAGATGGGCACGGCACGACCATGAGCGTGGTGCGCGTCGGCTGCGTCGAGTATCTCAACGCCCGCCCCCTCGTGCACGGGCTGGATCGGCGGCCCGATCTGTTCTCGCTGCGCTTCGACGTGCCGGCGCGTTGCGCCTCCTGGCTGCACGAACGCGAGGTCGACCTGGCCCTCATCCCCACCATCGAGTACCAGCGCCGGCCCGACTACCGGATCGTGCCGGACCTTGCGGTGGCGTCCAACGGCCCGGTGGCTTCCGTCGCCATCTTCACCAAGCGTCCGGCGACGGCGATCCGTTCCATCGCCATCGATTCCAGCTCCCGCACGGCGGTGGCGCTGTTGCGGATTCTCTGCGCCCAGTGGTTCGACATCGAGCCGACGTTCGTGACGATGCGTCCCGACCTGCCGGCGATGCTCAAGCGTTGCGACGCCGCCCTGCTCATCGGGGACGTCGCGCTGTTCACGGAGCACGAGACGACGGACCTCGACAAGATCGACCTCGGCGAGGAGTGGACGGCCATGACGAGCCTGCCCTTCGTGTGGGCGTTCTGGGCGGGCCGCCCGGGAGCGGTCGGGCCGGCCCACGTCGACGCGCTCCGCGCGGCGCGCGTCTCCGGGGAAGCCGCATTCGACGAGATTGCCGCCGCGCACGGGCCGGAGGACGAGGACCAGGCGGCGCTCGCCCGTACCTACCTCGGCGCCAACGTGCAGTTCGCGCTGACACCCGAGTGCCTGGCGGGCCTCAAGCGGTTCTTCGGTGCGGCGCTCGATCTGAACATCGTGCAGCAGGCGACGAGCGTCCGCTTCTACGAGTCGTGATGGGCTGCGAGCTCGACGAGATCGCGGCCCGCCTGCGGAGCGGGGAGCGACTGAGGGCGGGGGAGGCGCTCGACCTGTACCGCAGCGCTCCGACCCTCGAGCTCGGGCGCCTCGCGGATGCCGTGCGCGCCGCGAAGCACCCCGAGCGCATCGTCACCTACATCATCGATCGCAACGTCAACTACACGAACGTCTGCGTAGCACGTTGCAACTTCTGCGCCTTCTACCGGCCGGTCGGCGCCGGAGACGGCTACGTGCTCGGCTTCGACGAGATCTTCGCCAAGATCGACGAGACCCTCGATGTCGGAGGAGTGCAGCTCCTGCTCCAGGGCGGACACAACCCCGACCTGCCGCTGGGGTGGTACGAGGACCTCTTCCGGGCGGTCAAGGAACGCTACCCGGCCTTCCGCCTGCATGCCCTGTCGCCGCCCGAGGTCATCCACCTGTCGCGGCTCTCGCAGCTTCCGGTGCGCACGGTCGTCGAGCGGCTGGTCGCGGCCGGCCTCGACAGCATCCCCGGCGGCGGGGCCGAGATCCTCGTGGACCGGGTGCGCCGCCTCCTGAACTGCCACGGGAAGGCGACGGCGGAGGAGTGGCTCGACGTGATGCGCACCGCCCACCGGGCCGGGCTGCGCACCACGGCCACGATGATGTACGGCACCGTGGAGCGTCCCGAGGAGCGGATCGAGCACCTGCTCCGGCTGCGGGACCTGCAGGACGAGACCGGCGGGTTCACGGCGTTCATAGCCTGGAGCTACCAGCCACCGAACACCGAGCTCGGCGGGATCGAGGCGACGGGCGTCGAGTATCTGCGCACGCTGGCCCTGGCCCGGCTGGTGCTGGACAACTTCGACAATCTGCAGGCGTCCTGGGTGACGCAGGGCGGCAGGGTGGGGCAGCTCAGCCTCGCGTTCGGCGCCAACGACATGGGCAGCGTGATGATCGAGGAGAACGTCGTCCGCGCCGCCGGCGCCGCCTACTGCATGGACGAGGTCGAGATCGTCCGCAACATCGAGAACGCCGGCTTCGTTCCCAAACGGCGCAACATGCATTACGAGCTGCTCGGCGATCCGATCTTTCGGGAGCGTGCGGTGCCCCGGATGCTCGAGCTGGCCGTCGCCCGGGCCGGCGACGTCGAGGCCCCGCCGCCCGAGATCGCACGCTATCCGGCCCGCAGCCGTGCGGAGAAGGCCCGTCGCGCGGCGCGATGAGGCCCACGCGCCCGACCCGCTACCACGCCGCCTGGGTCCTGCCCGTCGCGGCCCCGCCCATCCGCGACGGATGGGTCGAGGTCGCGGGCAGCCTCGTGACCGCGGTCGGCGGGCCCGCCTCCCTCCCGCCGGACCGGTCCGCGCGGATCGTGCGCCTGCCGGGGCACGCCGTGCTGCCGGGCCTCGTCAACGCGCACACCCATCTGGAGCTCTCCGGCCTGCGCGGGGCCGTTCCCCGCACGGGCTCGATGCCGGAGTGGGCTCGCGCCGTCATGGCGGGCCGGGCGCGGCAGGCGGCCGGCTCCGCGGCGGCCGTCGCGGCGGCGGTGGAGGAGATGCGGGCGGCGGGCACCGCCCTGGTCGGCGACATTGCGAACACCCGCGAATCGCTGGCCGCTCTCCGCGACGGCCCGGTGGCCGCCGTCGTGTTCCGCGAAGCGTTGGGCTTCGACGTGGGCGCCGCCGAGGCCGACGCGATCGCGGCCGCGCTGTCCGGGGAGCGGGCGGCCGGGGCCGGCAACCACGTGCGCGTCGCCATCGCCGCACACGCGCCGTACTCCGTGTCGCCCGCGTTGTTCCGGGCCCTGGCCGGCGCGGCCGGCGGCGGGCCGCGGTCGGTCCACGTCGCCGAGTCGGCGGAGGAGCTCGAGCTGCTGCGGGCGGGGACCGGCGCCTGGCGCGCGATCCTCGAGGAGCGGGGCCGCTGGCGCGGCGATTGGGTGCCTCCCCGCTCGGCGCCTGTCGCGTACCTCGATGCGCTCGGCTGGGTCGGCCCGCACACCCTGATCGTCCACGGCGTGCACCTCACGCCGACCGAGATCGATCGGATCGCGGCCGCGGGGGCGACGCTCGTGGCGTGCCCGCGCAGCAACGCCTGGACCGGCGCCGGCACGCCGCCGATCGCTCGCTTCTACGCGGCGGGGGGGCGGGTGGCGGTGGGCACCGACAGTCTGGCCAGCGCCCCGGACCTCAACGTGTTCGCCGAGCTCTCCCTGATGCGGCGGCTGGCGCCGTCGGTGCCGGCCTCGGCACTCCTCGCCAGCGCGACCGCGGTGGGAGCGTCCGCGCTCGGCGCCGGTGACCGCTTCGGCGTCATTGCGCCGTCGAGGCCGGCCTCGCTGATCGCGGTCGAGTTGCGGGGCGCGGCCGACGATGTGGAAGAATACCTGCTCAGTGGCATCGAGCCCGACAGCGTCACCTGGCTCGCGGACCTCGAATCCGGACGACGCGGCCCCGAGGGGTAGGCAGGAGTGAATCGCACCCGGGCGGTCCTGGCCGGGCCGTGGGAGGTCGCCGCCCGTCTTCGCACCTACGCCTCGCTGGTGCGGCTGAGCCATACCGTCTTTGCGCTCCCGTTCGCGCTGACGGGCGCGATGCTCGCCGCCGTCGAGACCCCGTTGACGGCGGCGCGGCTCGCCTGGATCGTCGCCGCGATGGCGACCGCGCGCACCGCCGCGATGGGCTTCAACCGCCTGGTCGACGCGCGATCCGACGCCCTGAACCCTCGGACCCGCAACCGCGAGTTGCCGCGCGGCCTGGTCTCGCGGCGCGAAGCGGCTGTGCTGGTCGCCGTGTCGTCCGCGGCGTTCGTCGCCGTGACGTCGCGCATCAGCGCGCTCTGCCTGGCCCTGTCCCCGGTCGCGCTCGGCATCGTCTTCTGGTACTCGCTGGCCAAGCGCTACACGACGTGGACGCAGGTCTTCCTCGGCGTGGCGCTCGCGATTGCGCCCGTCGGAGGGTGGATCGCCGCCGGCGGCGGAGCCGGATGGGAGCCGTGGCTGCTCGCGATCGGCACCGGAACCTGGGTGGCGGGTTTCGACATCCTCTATGCGTGCCAGGACGTGGAGTTCGACCGGGGGCATGGGATACGGTCCATCCCGGCCCGCTTCGGCGTCGCGCGGGCGCTCACCATCGCGCGCGCGTTCCACGTGCTCACCGTGGCGGCCCTGGCCTCGCTGGCGTGGGTGGTTCCGCTCGGGCCGGTCTACGTGGCGGGCGTCGCCGGCGTCGCGGCGCTGCTCGCGTACGAGCAGTCGCTCGTGCGGCCGGGCGATCTGTCGCGGGTCGGTCAGGCGTTCGATCTGAACGGCTACGTCGGCGTGCTCTACTGCGTGGCGACCGCGGTGGCGATCCATGCCTGAGCCGCGGCGAATCACGGTGGGCGTCACCGGAGCCAGCGGCGCCGTGTACGCGGTGCGGACGGTCGCCGCGCTCCTCGCGGAGGGCGTGGCGGTCGAGCTCGTCGTCTCGGACTTCGGGCGACGCCTGTTGCGGGACGAGCTGGGACCGGAAGCGGCGCTCGAGCGCCTGGCCGACTATCTCGCGCACCGCTACGGCATCTCGCCCCCCGGGCGCGGTCTCGTGGTTCACAGCAACCGGGACGTCGGGGCCTCGATCGCCAGCGGAAGCCATCCGAGCGAGGCGATGGTGATCGTCCCGTGCTCGATGAAGACGCTGGCCGGCGTCGCGCACGGACTTTCGCGCAACCTGATCGAGCGGGCCGCCGACGTCGTGCTCAAGGAGAGGCGCCGCCTCGTCCTGGTGCCGCGGGAGACCCCCATGAGCCTGCCGCAGCTACGCAATCTCGTCCTCTGCGCCGAGGCCGGGGCCCATGTGCTGCCCGCGATGCCCGCCTTCTACCAGCGCCCGCGCACGCTCGACGACCTGGCGGATTTCCTGGCCGGCAAGATCCTCGCCGCGCTCGGCTTCGAGCAGCGCCTCTTCCCGCCGTGGAACGGAACGCCGCCGGACGACGGATCGGACGCCGGCGGATGACCGCCGGTCGCGGGAAGCCGGCGGAGCGGCCGGCCGGTCAGGATGCGGCGGCGGCGGCGGGCGTAGACAAGGGGCCCGCCCGCATCGCGGCGATGTTCGACGCGATCGCCCGCCGCTACGACCTGTTGAACCGGGTCCTGAGCGCGGGGCTGGACCAGCGGTGGCGAGCGCGGGCGGTTCGCTCGCTCGGGCTGACGGGGCGGGAGACGGTGGTGGACTTCTGCACCGGCACCGCCGATCTGGCCATCGCGCTGGCCGGAAGGCGCGGCGGCGCGGCGCGCGTGGTGGGGATCGACTTCGCGGGGGAGATGCTGCGACACGGACGGGCCAAGCTCCGACGGTCGGGGCTCGATCGACGGATCGCCCTCGTGCGCGCCGACGCGACACGGGCGCCGCTCGCCGACGGCGCCGCCGACGCGGCGACCGTCGCTTTCGGGATCCGGAACGTCGAGGAGCCGCGGCGCGCCCTGTCCGAGATGCACCGGCTCGTCCGCCCGGGGGGCCGGATCGCGATCCTCGAGTTCGGCATGCCCCGGCTCCCGGTGGTCGGCGCCGCCTACGGCTGGTACTTCCGCCGCGTCCTGCCGCGGCTGGGAAGCGCCGTGTCGGGGCACGGCAGCGCGTACGCCTATCTTCCCGCGTCGGTGGGAGCGTTCCACGGGCCGGCGGCGTTCTGCCGCCTCCTCCGGGAGGCGGGCTTCCGCGACGCCCGCGCCGTCCCGCTGCAGATGGGCATCGTCTACCTCTACGAGGCGGCCCGCGCGTAGCAAAGGAGGCCGTTCCGGCGCCTCGTGCTTTCGTGGCAGGGCCACGCGGGGACGCTGCTATACTGACGGGGATCCCGTAGTCCGACCGGACACTTCATGTTGTTCGACTTCGAGGACCGCTGCTTCGACACGCCGACCGTCGATTCGGCGATGTCGTGGCGCGAGCAGATCCTGCTGTCCGGGTTCATCCACCTGCTCGTGGTGCTCGCCGTCCTGTTCGTGCCGGAGCTCTCTTTCGTGCGGGAGGCGGCGGCCCGGCGCGCGGAGCGCCTGGCCGAGCAGGCCGAGCTGCTCGCGCAGGCGCAGCCCGCCACTCCGGAAACGGGCCGGACCTTCATCTTCGTCCAGCCGCGCGTCGATCTCGAGGCCCCGGACGCCCGGCCGGACGCCCCGCTGTCCGATCAGGACCGGCGGGCCCAGTCCCCGTTCGCGTCCCTGGATCCCCGCAACCGCCTGCCGAACGCCCGGGGCAACTCGATGGAGTTCGTCGAGGCGGAGGATCCGAGCCTGGTGCTCGACGACGGCCCGCGCATCGGGGTTCCGGCCGACGCCAGCTCGCCGGATCCGGCCGACGTTCCCGAGCCCGATCCCCGGGTCGACGACCTGCTCGCGGCCGCCGCCGACGTGCCCCCCTCCCAGAGCCCGGAGGAACCGGACGAGCAGGCGCCGGACGCCGAGCCCGCGGACGAGGTGGAGCCGAGCACCGAGGAGTTGCTGGCGGACGGCGCGCTCACGGTGCCGCGGCCGAGCGGCCGCCGCCGGGATCCGGACCCGCCGAACCCCCGTGCAGACCTGTTCGCGGACGGCCTCCTCGGAGGCAACCTGGGCGACCTGGGCCGCTACGTGCGGCGCGAGAGCTTCGGCAACGTCTTCGGCGATACCGGCAACTTCGCTCCCTGGATTCAGTTCGACACCAAGGGAGTCGAGTTCGGTCCGTGGCTGCGGCGTTTCATCGCGCAGATCCGCCGCAACTGGTTCATTCCCTACGCGGCGCTGAGCATGCACGGGAACGTCCAGCTCACGTTCTACGTGCACCGGGACGGCACCATGACGGGGCTCACCGTCCGCCGGCCGTCGGCGGTGGATGCGTTCACGAACTCCGCCTTCAACGCGCTGATGTCCTCCAACCCGACCCGGCCGCTCCCGGCGGAGTACCCGGACGATCAGGCCTTCTTCACGATCACCTTCTACTTCAACGAGACGCCGCCGCGGGCCTGACGGACGCCGGTCGGGTCTGCCGGGGACTGGCGGTGCGGCCCCACACCGGCGGACGAGGAGGGCCGGCGCCCGGCCCCGACAGCACTCGATGGCGCTTCCGAACCGGACGCAGCAGGTCGGCTGGCTCGTGCTGCTGACGCTGCTGCTGGCTCTGGTCGTCCTCCGGTGGCTGGGCCTCGCCTGACCCGCGGCCGGCGGCGGGTCGTCGCCATCGTGGGCCCGACCGCATCCGGGAAGAGTGCGCTCGGGGTGGCGCTCGCCCTGCGGCTGGGCGGCGAGGTCGTCAGTTGCGATTCGACCGCCGTCTACCGGGGACTGGACATCGGGACCGACAAGCTGCCCGGGGACCGGCGCCGGGGCGTGCCGCACCACCTGGTCGACGTGGTCGAGCCGACGGAGCGCTATTCCGCGGCGCGCTACGCGCAGGCGGCCGCGGCGGCCGTCCGTGACATCACCCGTCGGGGGCGGCTGCCGATTGTCGTCGGCGGGAGCGGACTCTACTACCGGGCGCTCACCCGCGGCCTGTTCCCGGGTCCCGGCCGGGACGACGCCTTGCGCGCGCGCCTGACCCGGCTCGCCCGCCGGCGCGGTCCGGACTGCCTCCGGCGGGCGCTGGCGCGTGTCGATCCGGCGTCGGCGGAGCGCATTCAGCCGCGGGACGAGAAGCGCCTGATTCGCGCCCTCGAGGTGTTCCGCCTCACCGGCCGGCCGCTCACCGAGCATTTCGCCCGGACACGGTCGCCGCTCGCCGACTACGCGGTGTCGGGCATCGCCATCCGGCTCCCGTCGGCCGACACGGCCCGGCGCGTGGCGGCCCGCGTGCACGCGCAGTTCGCGGCCGGGCTGATCGACGAGGTGCGCTCGGCCCTCGCGGCGGGTCTTCCCGAGGGCGCGCACTCGCTGGGCGGACTCGTCTACCGGCAGGTCGTCGAGCACCTGCGCGGGGCGCGCGACGAGCCTGCGACGCGTGAGCTGATCGTGCGGGAGAACCTGCGCTACGCGCGACGGCAGTTGATCTGGTTCCGCAAAGAACCTAACCTACGCTGGATCCGACTGCCGGGCGAGCATCGCGACGCGCTGCCCGCCGTGCTCGGCAGCCTCTTCGACAAGGAGCCGACCGACGCCGATGTCGAGCCGCGGTGAGGCCTCGCCCGTCTCGCACCTGCAGGAGACGTTCCTCAACGGCGCCCGCCGCGAGCGGCTGCAGGTGGTGATCCGCCTCATGGACGGGACCGAGGTCGACGGCCGCATCAAGAGCTTCGACCGTTTCTCCGTTCTCGTGGAGCACAACGGGGCGGACCACATGCTCTTCAAGCACGCGATCGCGCTGATTCGCCCCTTCGCCACCGACCTCCCGGGCGGCGCTTCGTAGGCTCGGAGCCCGGCATGCTCGAGCCACCCGTTGCGGGCCCCCTGCGCGCGCGGCTCGAGGCGCGCGAGCGCGAGACCCTGGCGCCGTGGGCGGCCCGGGCCAGCGAGAGCCGAGGGCGCCTGCGGCCGGAGCCGGCGGACCCGATTCGGCCGGCCTTCCAGAGGGACCGCGACCGGATCGTGCACTCGAAGGCGTTCCGGCGGCTGAAGCACAAGACGCAGGTCTTCCTGGCCCCCACCGGCGACCACTACCGCACGCGGCTCACGCACACGCTCGAGGTGTCGCAGATCGCGCGGACCATCGCCAAGGTACTCCGTCTCCACGAGGAGCTCACCGAGGCGATCGCCCTGGGGCACGACCTGGGTCACACCCCGTTCGGACACGCCGGCGAGCGGGCGCTGCGCGCACTGGCTCCCGGCGGTTTCAACCACTACGAGCAGAGCCTGCGCATCGTCGACGTGCTCGAGCGCGACGGCCGCGGGCTGAACCTCTCCTGGGAGGTGCGCGACGGCATCGCGAAGCACTCCAAGGGGAAGCGCGGAGCCCCGGTGGGAGCCTCCCCGGAGCGGCGCGCCGCGACCCTGGAGGGCCAGGTGGCGCGCGTGGCCGACATGATCGCGTACGTGAATCACGACATCGACGACGCGATCCGCGCCGGGATCCTGCAGGCGGCGGCCCTCCCCGCGGACGCGGTGGCGGTGCTCGGGCGCTCGTCCTCGCAACGGATTGGCCGCATGGTCACCGATGTCGTCGAGCAGAGCGTGTTGCGCCCGGAAGCACCGGAGATCGCCATGAGCGCCGAGGTGCTGGAGGCGACGCTCTCGCTCCGCGAGTTCCTTTTCGCCGCCGTTTACGAGAACGACGCCGCGACGGGGGAGTTCGGCAAGGTCGCCGGCATCCTCGAGAGCCTCTGGAACCAGGTCCGGAGCGATCCGGCGCGCTTTCTCGACGGCGCCACCCTCGAGCGCGACGGTCTCGACGTCGCGTCGAGGGACTTCCTCGCCGGGATGACGGATCGCTTCGCCATCGGACTCTTCGAGGAGCTGTTCGTCCCCCGCGGTTGGGGCGAGCGGAGCGGCTCCCGCGTGGTATAGTGTCCGGTTCGCCCGCGGAGTCGAAGGATGGCAGAGGAGGTTCGCTCCGGGGCAGGCGGGAAGCTGCTCCTCGATCTGAGCGCGCTGCGCCAGGGGGAGGCTCGCCTCGATCGCTCGTACGCGCCGGGACTGTTTCCGCCCGGCCGGGGCGACGACCACTCGGTCGCCGCGCCGGTGCGCCTGGCGCTCGCGATAGACCGCGACGGCGAGAGCTACCGGTTGCGGGGCGGACTCGGCACCGCGCTCGAGCTCGGGTGCTCGCGGTGTCTGGCGCGCTTCGAGATGACGGTCGACATCGACCTCGACGTGCTGTACCTGCCGCAGCGGGCCAACGCGGGCGAGGGAGAGTTCGAGATCGCCGACGATGACCTGAGCACGGCGTTCTATCGCGACGAGGAGCTCGACCTGGGGCACCTGATCCGGGAGCAACTGCAGCTCGCGGTGCCGATGAAGCCGCTCTGCCGCGCGACGTGCCGGGGCCTGTGCACCGTGTGCGGGATCGATCGGAACGTGGAGCGTTGCGACTGCGAGACGGTGTGGCGCGATCCGCGCCTCGAGGCGCTGCGTGCCCTGCGGCCCGCGGGACGCCGGGGCTCCGAGGGAAGCTGAGCAGGAACGAATAGGATGGCGAATCCGAAGCGACGACATTCCAAGGCGCGGACCGCGAAGCGTCGGGCGCATGACGCGCTGACGCCGGCCGGCCGGGGCGAGTGCCCGCAGTGCCACGAGCCGAAGCTCCCGCACGTGGTCTGCCCGCATTGCGGTTTCTACCGGGGCCGGCAGGTACGGCCGGTCAAGGAAGAGTGATCCCCGCGGGCCTTCCGATTCCTCCGCCCGACCCACCCGTGACGCTGCTTCGCCCGGCCGCCGGCGCGGCCAGGCGATGGAGTGACCGATGATTGCGTTCGTGTTTCCGGGCCAGGGCTCGCAGCGCGCCGGCATGGGGAAGGCGCTCGCGGCGGAGCACCCCGTCTGCCGGGAAGCGTTCGACCAGGCGGACGACGTGCTCGGCGAGCCGCTCGGTCGACTGTGCTTCGAGGGTCCGGCGGAACGGCTCGCCCTCACGGAGAACACGCAGCCGGCCGTGCTGGCGATGAGCATCGCCGTCCACCGCGTTCTCGCGGCGCGCGGACATGCCCCGGCGCTGGTGGCCGGCCACAGTCTCGGCGAGTACTCCGCTCACGTGGCGGCCGGGACGTTGGGGTACGCCGACGCTCTGCGCACCGTGCGCCGCCGCGGCGCCTACATGCAGGAGGCGGTTCCAGTGGGGCGGGGAGCGATGGCCGCGGTCCTCGACCTGGAAGCGGATCGGGTCCGCCAGGCGTGCGCCGATGCGGCCGGCGGCGAGGTGGTGAGCGTGGCGAACGTGAACGCTCCCGGTCAGGTGGTCATCGCGGGGGAGCGCGAGGCGGTCGCGCGAGCGGGGGAGCGGGCGCGGGAACTGGGGGCGCGGCGCGTGCTGCCGCTCGACGTCAGCGCCCCGTTCCACTGCGCGCTGATGAAGCCTGCCGAGGAGCGGCTGGCGCGGGACCTCCGAGCGCTCGTCGTTGCCGATCCCGACGTGCCGGTCGTGGCCAACGTGGACGCCGAGCCGAAGCGACGGGCGGCGGAAGCGGTCGACGCCCTCATCCGGCAGGTGAGCGCGCCGGTGCAGTGGGAGGCGGTCGTACGCCGCATGGCAGCGGACGGGGTGACGACGTTCGTCGAGGTCGGGCCCGGCAAGGTGCTGAGCCGCCTCATTCGGCAGACGGTGCCCGCCGCGCGGGTGGCGCAGGTCAACGATCTCCGCAGTCTCGAGGCGGCGGAGACCCTGCTGGCGGAATCATGACGCCGCGATCGGCAGGAACGCCGCCCATGATCGACCTCTCGGGTCGCGTGGCGCTGGTCACCGGCGCCTCCCGGGGAATCGGACGGGCGGTGGCGCTCCGACTGGCGGCGGCCGGCGCGTCCGTGGTCGCCGGCGCCCGCGCGGACCACGCGGAGGAAGTCGTCCGCGAGGCGGTCGCGGCCGGCGGCGCGGCGCTCCGCGTCGGCCTGGACGTGACCGACGCGGACAGCGTGCGGCGCGCCGTGCAGGCGGCGGTGGACGGTTTCGGCCGGATCGACATCCTGGTCAACAACGCCGGCATCGTAAGCGACCAGCTCACGGTGCGCATGAAGCCGGCGGAGTGGAACGCCGTGCTGGCCACGAATCTGACGGGAGCGTTCACCTGCTGCCAGATGGTGCTGCGGCCGATGCTGAAGCAGCGGTCGGGACGCATCATCAACGTCGGGTCCGTCGTCGGTCAATCCGGCAACGCCGGGCAGGCGAACTACGCGGCGACGAAGGCGGGGCTGACCGGGTTCACGAAGTCGCTGGCGCGAGAGGTGGCCTCGCGGGGCATCACCGTCAACGTGGTGGCGCCGGGCATGATCGACACGGACATGATCGGAGGGCTCGACGGGCGCGCCCGCGACGCGATGGCGGGCCGGATCCCGCAGGGTCGCCTGGGAAGGCCGGACGATGTGGCGGCCGCGGTCTGCTTTCTCGCGTCCGACGAAGCGTCGTATATTACGGGGCAGGTCCTCGGCGTCAATGGCGGGATGTACATGTAGGAGGCTGGTTGCATGGCGGTTGCTGACAAGGTCAAGGAGATCATCGTCGAGCACTTGGGCGTGGACGAGGACGAGGTGACGCCGGATGCGTCCTTTGTCGAGGACTTGGGCGCGGACTCGCTCGACACCGTCGAGCTGGTCATGCAGCTCGAAGAGGAGTTCAAGCTCGACATCCCCGACGAGGACGCCGAGAAGATCACTCGCGTCAGGGAGGCCATCGAGTACATCGAGTCGCACGCGGGCCGCAACACCGGCGGAAGCGACGCGGAGGCCGGCAAGGTGGCGTCCGAATCGGCCGACGAAGGCTAGGACCTTTGCAGAGGCGCGTCGTCGTCACCGGAGTCGGGCTGGTGTCGTCGCTCGGTATCGGGACCGAGCCGACTTGGGAGGCCCTGTGCGCCGGGCGCAGCGGCATCGGCACCATCACCCACTTCGATGCTTCCGCATTCGCATCCCGCATCGCCGGCGAGGTCAAGGACTTCGACCCTCTGCAGTTCGTCGAGCGGAAAGACGTCAAGAAGATGGACGTCTTCATCCAGTACGCCATCGCCGCCTCGGAGTTCGCCCTCCGGGACGCGGGCCTGAAGGCATCGCAGCCCCTCGGCCCCGAGGTGGGCGTGTTCATCGCCTCGGGGATCGGAGGCTTCAGCACGATCGAGCGCGAGCATCAGTCCCTGCTGCGGGGCGGGCCTCGCAAGATCTCGCCGTTCTTCATCCCGTCCGCCATCATCAACCTCGCCGCGGGACAGGTTTCCATTCGCTTCGGCGCGCGGGGGCCCAACTCCGCCACCTGCACCGCCTGCTCGGCATCGGCGCATGCGATCGGCGACGCGTTCGAGATCGTGCGGCGCGGTACGGCCGAGGCGATGATCGCGGGCGGCTCCGAGGCGGCCATCACGCCCCTCGGCGTGGGCGGTTTCGCGGCCATGCGGGCCCTCTCGACGCGTAACGACGAGCCGCAGCGGGCCAGTCGCCCGTTCGACCGGGATCGGGACGGCTTCATCATCGGCGAGGGGGCCGGCGTCGTGGTGCTCGAGGAGCTCGAGCGCGCCCGCCGCCGGGGCGCGTCGATCTACGCGGAGCTCGTGGGCTACGGGATGTCGGCCGATGCCTTCCACGTGACGGCGCCGGCCGAGGACGGCGACGGCGCCGTGCGCGTGATGAGCGCGGCCCTCGAGCAGGCCGCGGTAGTCCCCGAGCAGATCGACTACATCAACGCCCACGGCACTTCCACTCCCTACAACGATCGTCTCGAGACGCTCGCCATCAAGCGTTGCCTGGGGGCCCGCGCCTCCACCGTCGCGATCTCGTCGACCAAGTCGATGACGGGACATCTGCTCGGGGCGGCCGGCGGGCTCGAAGCGGGGATCACCGCGCTCGCCGTCCGGGAGCAGATCGCTCCGCCGACCATCAACCTCGAGAACGCGGACCCGGCGTGCGACCTCGACTACGTGCCGAACGAATCACGGCCGCTGTCGATCGGCTACGCCCTCTCCAACTCGTTCGGCTTCGGCGGCACGAACGCCAGCCTGCTCCTCAAGAGGTACGAAGACACGTGAAGATCGCCGTCTGCATCAAGCAGGTCGTCACCCGCGACTGGCCCTTGCGCATCGACGAATCGGCGGCGTGGGTCCGCGACGGAGATGCGAGCTTCGAGATGAACGAGCCGGACGCCTACGCCCTCGAAGAGGGTCTGCGGCTCAAGGAGCGGCACGGGGGCGAGGTGGTCGTCTGCTCGGCCGGTCCCGCCCGCGTCGCCCAGGTGATCCGGGAGGCGCTGGCCCGTGGGGCCGACCGGGCGCTGCACGTGGTGAGCGAGGATCTGGCCACCGCGGACGCGGGTGTCGTGGCCGAGGCTCTCGCCACGGCCCTCCGCGACGAGTCGTTCGACCTGGTGCTGACGGGCCTGCAGTCGGACGATCAGGGATTCGGGGAGACCGGCGTGATCCTGGCGGATCGGCTCGGGCTGCCGCACGCGACCATCATCATGGAGATCGCGGCCGACGGCGACGGAGAGGGTCGCATCCGGGTGAAGCGCGAGCTCGAGGGCGGCTGGTTCCAGTGGCTGTCGATGCCGACCCCGGCCCTGTTGACGATCCAGAGCGGCATCAACCAGCTTCGCTACGCCACGCTGCGCGGCATCATGGCGGCCAAACGAAAGGAAGTTCGGACCGTGCCGTTCGCGTCTCCACCGCCATCCGCCTGGAACATCGTCGCCCTCCGCGTGCCGGTCAAGGACAAGCAGACGCGGTTCGTCGACGGCCCTCCCGAGGCGGCGGCGGCCGAGCTCGTCCGGCTGTTGCGCGACGAGGCGCGCGCCCTCTGACGGCCGGTCGAGCCCCGTCCCCTCCCGCGGAAGGACGAAAGTGAACGATGCCGATGCCCTCGAGCGACCGCACACCCGTCCTGGTCATGGCCGAGCAGCGGGCCGGCCACCTCAATCCCGTGACCTGGGAGACGGTCGCGGCGGCGCAGGCGGTCGGGGGGGCGGTCTCCGTGGCGCTGGCCGGCACGGGTATCGGCGGGGCCGCGGCCGAGCTCGCGGCGGCGGACGTGGCCGAGGTGCTCGTCCTGGAGGACCCGGCTCTCGCGAGCTACACGCCCGACGGCTACATCGCCGCCCTCGCGCCCCTCATCGAGCAGGAGCGCCCCGGGCTGGTGCTCTTCCCGCACACCTACCAGACGCGCGACTACGCGCCGGCACTGGCGAACCGCCTCGGGGGCGTCCTGATTCCGGACTGCGTCGGGGCGGAGGTGCGCGACGGCGGGCTCGTCCTGTTGCGGCCGATGTTCCAGGGCAAGTTCGTGGCGGAGGTGGCGCCGGCGGGAGCGGGGCCGCACTGCATCAGCTTCCAGATCGGCGCCTGGCGAGCGGACGCCGCGGCGCGGGGTGGGGCGGCCGCGACCCGCAGCGTTCGCGTGTCGGTCGACGGCTCGACCATTCGGCAGCGCCCGGAGGCGCCGTTCCAGGAAGCGAAGCAGGCCGTCGACCTGTCGCAGGCCGAGCGGATCGTCGCCGTCGGCCGGGGCATCAAGGGGCAGGAGCACCTGCCGCTCGTGCAGGAGCTCGCGCGCTCGCTGGGCGCGGAGGTGGCGGCCTCGCGGCCGATCTGCGACTCGGGGTGGCTCCCGATGGACCGGCAGATCGGCAGTTCCGGCCAGACCGTAGCCCCCAAGCTATACGTTGCGCTGGGTATCTCCGGCGCCATTCAGCATCTCGTGGGCATGAAGGGTTCCCGAACGATCGTGGCCGTCAACAAGGACGCCGACGCCCCGATCTTCGAGGTCGCCGACTACGGCATCGTAGGCGACCTGTTCGAGGTCGTGCCGGCCCTGGTGGCGGCGTTGGGGGAGTGAGCTGGATCGCGAGACGCTCGACGTCGACGTGCTGATCGTCGGTGGGGGACCCGCCGGTCTCGCCGCCGCCTACCGCCTCGCCACGCGCCACCGGAGCCTGGGCGGCGACCCGCCGGTCGTCGCCGTGCTCGAGAAATCCCGCGAAGCGGGCGCCCACATGCTGTCGGGGGCGGTGCTCGACCCGTCCGCGCTGACCGATCTGATGCCGGACTGGCGCTCGCTCGGGGCGCCGGTCGAGGTGCCGGTCACCGAGGACCGCATCTACTTCCTGACCGAGCGCCGCCGGATCCCCTTCCCCGTCACGCCGCCGCCGCTGCGCAATCACGGCAACTACGTCGTCTCGCTCAACCGCCTCGTGCGCTGGCTGGCCGAGCAGGTCGAGGCGGCCGGCGTCGATATCTTTGCGGGGTTCGCCGGTGCCGAGCTCCTCCTCGAGGGGGATCGTGTCGTCGGGGTCCGCACCGGCGACCGAGGCATCGACCGCGAAGGGAACCGCAAGGCGACGTTCGAGCCGGGGGTCGACATCCGCGCACAGGTCACGGTGCTGGCCGACGGGGTGCGCGGCAACCTGACCAAGTCCCTCGTCGAACGCTTCCGGCTCGACGAGGGACGGCTGCCTCAGGTGTACGCGGTCGGTATCAAGGAACTGTGGGACGTACCTTCCGGCCGCCTGCCGGCCGGGGCCGTCATCCACACCATGGGCTACCCGCTGCCGCACGAGCAGTTCGGGGGCGGGTTCCTCTACGCCCTCCCCGACGGCGCGCTGTCGGTGGGGTTCGTTGCCGGGCTCGATTACCGCGACCCGGGCTTCGACCCGCACGCCGCGTTCCAGCGCTTCAAGCGCCATCCTCTCGTGTCCGATCTGCTTGCCGGCGGCGAGATGATCCGCTACGGAGCGAAGGCCTTGCCGGAGGGAGGCTGGCACGCGATTCCGCGCTGCCACGTCGACGGCGCCCTGATCGTCGGCGATGCGGCCGGCTTCCTCAACTCGATGCGGCTCAAGGGCATTCACCTCGCGATGCAGAGCGGCATCGCCGCCGCGGACGCCGCCCTCGAGGCCCTGGAGGCCCGGGATACGTCGGCCGCACGGCTCGCCCGGTACGCCGCGCTCGTCGAGTCGGGCCCGATCCGCCGCGAGCTCCACCCGGTGCGCAACGTTCACCAGGCCTTCGCCGGCGGACTGCTGCCCGGGCTGCTCTACTCCGGCCTGTCCCTGGTGACCGGCGGCTGGTGGATCCGCGATCCGATGCCCGCGCACCCCGGGCACGAGAGGATGCAGCGCGTTCGGGGAGAGCGCTCGGTCGCGGCCGCCGCCGCGCCGGTCGACCGCCGGCTGACGTTCGACAAGCTGACCAGCGTGCACTATTCCGGCACGCGGCACGACGAGGACCAGCCGTCGCACCTGCTCGTCCAGGATACGGACATCTGCCGGACGCGCTGCCTGGAGGAGTACGGCAACCCCTGCACGCGCTTCTGCCCGGCGGCCGTCTACGAGATGGTGGACGCCGGTGCGGGCGGCAAACGGTTGCAGATCAACGCGTCGAACTGCGTCCACTGCAAGACGTGCGACATCATGGACCCGTATCAGATCATCGACTGGGTCCCGCCCGAGGGGGGCGGCGGCCCCCGCTACGAAGGCATGTGAGGCCGCCGGCCGGCACGACGCGGCTGACGCGGAGCCAGCGCGCACAGGCGGCGGCCATCGCGGCGGCCGGCTATCCGGCCGTCGCCCTGCTGGGGCGGACGCTGCGCTGGACGGTCCGCGGCTACGAGCACTACGAGGCCCTCGAACGAGCGGGCCAGCCGCCGATCTTCGCCTTCTGGCACGGGCGCATTCTCGCGGCAACTTACTTTTGGCGGCGCCGCGGCATCGTCGTGATGACCAGCGCGAACTTCGACGGCGAGTGGATCGCGCGCATCATCGAGCGGTTCGGGTACGGGACGGCCCGGGGATCCACGTCCCGCGACGGACGCCGGGCCCTGGCCCAGCTCCGGCGCGACATGCAGGCCGGGCGTCCGGCCGCGTTCACCGTCGACGGCCCCCGCGGCCCGGGGCGGTCGGTCCAGCCGGGGGCGGTCTGGCTGGCGCGGCTGACGGGGCAGCCGATTCTGCCGTTCCACATCGAGGCGTACCCGTGCTGGACCGTACGGAGCTGGGATCGGGCTCAGGTTCCGAAACCGTTCGCCCGCGCCGCTATCGTCGTGGGGCCACCCCTTCCGGCGCCGCCGTCGAGCGAGGAGCGGATCGAGGCAACGCGGCTGGAGCTCGAGCAGGCCCTGCATGACGCCGAGCGCCGTGCAGTGCGGCTGATCGGTCGGGACGCCTGAGACAGGGGGGCGAAATGGCCAGGAGCGACGTGTTGGTGATCGGGTCGGAGCGCTTCCGCGATCACGCGACTCCGGCCGGTCATCCGGAGCGTCCGGAGCGGGCGGACGTGATGACGGCGGTCGTCGCGCGGTGGCGGTCCGCCGGCGGCCGCACCGTAGAGCCGGTGCCGGTTTCGGATGCGGCCCTCGAGCGCGTGCACGCGGCTCCCTACGTCCGGTCGATCGGCGCGACGGCCGGACGCAGGGTGCGCCTCGACCCGGACACGTACGCCGCGCCCGAGTCGGAGGAGGTGGCCCGGCTTGCGGCCGGGGCGGCGCTCGCGGCGGTCGATCACGCTCTCGACCGCGACGCGATCGCGCTGGCCCTGGTCCGGCCCCCCGGTCACCACGCCGAGCGGGAGTGGGCGATGGGCTTCTGCCTCTACAACAACGCGGCCGTCGCCGCGGCCCACGCCCTGGGCCGGGGGCTCGAACGGGTCGCCGTCGTCGACTACGACGTGCATCACGGCAACGGCACGCAGTGGATCTTCTACGACGATCCGCGGGTGCTCTACCTGTCCACGCACCAGTACCCGTTCTATCCCGGTACGGGGGCGGCGGACGACGTCGGGCGCGGCGACGGGGCGGGCTTCACGGTCAACATCCCGCTGGCGGCGGGTGCCGGCGACGCGGATCTCGATCGCGTCTTTCGCGAGGTGGCGGTTCCCGTCCTGGCGGCCTACGAGCCCGAGCTGATCGTGCTGTCGGCGGGGTACGACGCGCACGTGGACGACCCGCTCGGCGGCCTGCAGGTGACCACCGCGGGGTACGCGACGCTCACCCGTCGGCTGCGCGCGACGGCAGAGCGGAGCTGCCGCGGGCGGCTGGCCCTCGTCACGGAAGGGGGCTACGACCTGGCCGCCCTCGAAGCCTGCCTGGAAGGCACCCTGGAGGTGGCCGCGGAGGCGCCCCCCGGGGCAATCCGCGGCGTGGAGGGAGCCAGCCCGGCGGCGGAGGCGGCTCTGGCGGCGGTGCGGCCAGCGCTCCGAGCCTTTTGGCCTACACTATGAGCTGACGGCGGCACGCCGGCGCCGCTCCGCCCCCCCGGGAGCTTGCGCCGCAGAACGCAACGGTCGTGAGCCCTGCGGCGCAAGCTCCTGGGCCGGTGGGGGCTGGGGCCGAACACGGAGCCCGCGACGGGTTCGGCGGCGCTACCGATTCCAGTGCGCGACTACGACCCGCAGGCCATCGAACGGAAGTGGCAGCGGCGGTGGTCCGAGGAGCGGGCGTTCGAGGTCACCGAGGACCCGACCCGTCCCAAGTACTACTGCCTCGTGATGTTTGCCTATCCGTCCGGCCACGCGCACGTCGGCCACGTGCGCAACTACATGATCGGCGACGTGATCGCCCGCATGAAGCGGATGCGCGGCTGCAACGTGCTGCATCCCTTCGGCTGGGACGCGTTCGGCATGCCGGCGGAGAACGCGGCGATCAAGAACGAGTCGCATCCGGAACGCTGGACCCGCGCGAACATCGCGCACATGAAGAGCCAGCTCCAGCGCCTCGGCATCGGGTACGCGTGGGAGCGCGAGATCGCCACGTGCGACCGCGAGTACTACCGCTGGAACCAGTGGCTGTTCCTGAAGATGTACGAGCGCGGCCTCGCCTATCGGAAGCGCTCGTCGGTCAACTGGTGCCCCGACTGCCGGACCGTGCTGGCCAACGAGCAGGTGGTGGACGGCGGGTGCTGGCGCTGCGGGGTGGGGGTGGAGGCGCGCGATCTCGAGCAGTGGTTCCTGCGCATCACGCGCTACGCGGACGAGTTGCTCGAACGCATCCGGGAGCTCGAAGCCTGGCCCCGCAAGGTGCTCACGATGCAGCAGAACTGGATCGGGCGATCGGAGGGCGCCCGGGTCCGGTTCGATCTCCTCGCCGTCGACGGATCGGACGGTTCCGCGAACGATGCGATCGAGGTCTTCACGACGCGGATCGACACCATCCACGGCGCCACGTTCGTGCTGCTCGCGCCGGAGCATCCGCTCGTCGAGCGACTGGCGGCCGAAAGCCCCGACGCCGCGGGATTCCGGGACCGCGTCGGGAGCTTTCGAGCCCTCGACCGAATGGCCCGACTGACCGGGCAACTCGAGAAGGAAGGGTTCGATACCGGGCGTCGGGCGCGCAATCCCTTTACCGGCGAGGCGGTTCCGATCTGGATCGCGAACTTCGTCCTGGCCGACTACGGGACCGGCGCGATCATGGCCGTGCCGGCGCACGACCAGCGCGACTTCGAGTTCGCGCGCAAGTACGGGCTGCCGGTGCGGGTGGTGATTCAACCGGAGGAGGGACCGGAGCTGGCCGGGGAGACGCTCGAGGCGGCCTCGGCGGCGCCGGGGACGGCGGTCTCGTCGGGCGAGTTCTCGGGGCTGTCGAGCGCGGAAGCCGTCAGGGCCATGACGCGCGCGGCGGAGGTTCGCGACATCGGTCGCGGCGAGATCCAGTACCGCCTCAAGGACTGGGGAATCTCCCGGCAGCGCTACTGGGGGACGCCGATCCCGATCGTCTACTGCGACGCGTGCGGGGTCCGGCCGGTGCCGTACGACGATCTCCCGGTGGAGCTTCCCGACGTCGAGGTCTTCACCGGGCGCGGAGACTCGCCGCTCGGACAGGTGCCGGAGTTCGTGGCGGCACGGTGTCCGAGCTGCGGCGGGGAGGCGCGGCGGGAGACCGACACCATGGACACGTTCGTCGACTCCTCCTGGTACTTCTACCGCTTCTGCGACCCGCGGAACCAGGACGCGCCGTTCAGTCCGGAGACCGTGCGGTACTGGGCGCCGGTGGACTTCTACATCGGGGGCGTCGAGCACGCCATCCTCCATCTGATCTACTCGCGCTTCGTGTGCAGCGTGATGCGGGACCTCGGGCTGGTCGCTCACGACGAGCCGTTCACGCGGCTGCTGACCCAGGGCATGGTGCTGCGCGACGGCGCGGTCATGTCGAAATCCAAAGGGAACGTCGTCGATCCGGACGAGATGATCGCGACCTGCGGCGCCGATGCCCTGCGGCTCTACGAGATGTTCGTGGCGCCCCCGGAGAAGGAGATCGAGTGGACGGACGCGGGGCTCGAGGGGAGCGCGCGCTTTCTCGGTCGCGTCTGGCGCCTGGTGATGCCGTTCGCGGCGGCGTTCGCATCCGGCGCCGGGAACGCCGCGGAAGTCGGCGGCCCGGCATCCGCACGTCAGCCCGGTGAGGCACGGGCGCTGCGGCGCAAGACGCACGAGACGATCCGCCGGGTCTCGGACGATCTGGACCCTCGGGTGCACCTCAACACCGCGGTCTCCGCACTCATGGAGCTGGTCAACGAGACGTACGCGTACTGCGAGCGGACGCGGCTCGGACCGTTCGCCGCCGATCCGGACGAGGCGGCGTCGGCACCGGGGACGCCGGCGGGAGCGCTCGGCGCGGTACGCGAGGCGGTCGAGGCGCTGATTCTGATGCTGGCGCCGTTCACGCCGCATCTCGCCGAGGAGCTCTGGGAGTCGATCGGGCACGCGGGCGGCGTCACCGCGGCGGGCTGGCCGGCGTTCGATCCCGAGATCGCGCGCGCGGAAGAGGTGGAGCTTCCGGTGCAGGTCAACGGGAAGGTGCGCGCCCACCTGACCGTGGCGGTGGAGACGCCGGAGGCGGAGGTGCGGCGTCTCGCGCTCGCCGACC
This sequence comes from Acidobacteriota bacterium, assembly GCA_026708265.1. Lineage (GTDB taxonomy): Bacteria > Acidobacteriota > Vicinamibacteria > Vicinamibacterales > UBA8438 > JAGWAJ01. Next base: position 9,266 of record JAPOVI010000277.1, on the reverse strand, counting down.
CCCACGTGCAAGCCCGAGCGTCCGGTCAGCAGGTGGTCCGCGTCATCGTGGTGCCGCGCCGCCTCGTCAACGTCGTAACCCGACCGGGGCCCGCGGAGCGGGCGGGAGAGCACTGATGCCACACGCGACAAGGGTGCGGACCGGCCTGCGGGCTCGCGCGGCGCGGGGCGCGGCGGTCGTCCTGCTGCTCGCGCTGGGTTGCACCTCGTGCGGCTACACGCTGGCGGGGCGCGGCTCGTTCCTGCCCGAGTACATCGAGACCATCGGCATTCCGACGTTCGAGAACCGGACGCCGGTCTTCGAGGTCGAGCGGCTGCTCACGCAGGAGGTCCGAACCGCGTTCATCGGGCGGGGCTCCTACCGCGTGCAGACGGACGAGTCCGGCGCTCAGGCGCGGCTGTCGGGGAGCATCAACAACATCACCATCCAGCCGGCGAGCTTCGGTGCCGAGCAGCAGGCCTCCCGGTACGTGCTGACCCTCACCGCGGAGATCGAGTTCGTCGACCTGACCACGAACGAGGTGATCTGGAGCAACACCAGCCTCGTATTCAGCGAAGAGTACGACGTCGCCTCGGGGGCCGGCGACGTCTCCAACGCCTCGGCGTTCTTCGGACAGCGAAGCAACGCGGTCGAGCGCATGGCAACCGACTTCGCGACGACCGTCGTCAGCTCCATCCTGGAGGCGTTCTAGGGCTTGCGCCGCAGCACGCTCACTCCCGGCGCGCTCCGCGAGCGTCTCGCGTCCGGCGAGCCGGTCCCGATCTGCGTTCTGCTCGGCGACGACGAGCACGAGAAGACCGCGCTCGCAGCCGAGTTCGAGGGCACCGTCGACGCCGGCTTGCGCGTCTTCAACTGCGAGCGCTTCCACGGGGGCGAGGTATCGCTTGCCGCGGTCCTCGACGCGGCGCGCACCCTGCCGATGATGGCGCCCCGGCGCTTGGTGGTGGCCCTGCACGCCGAGCGCTGGCTGCAACCGAAGCGGGAAAGCCGCGCCGCGACCGAGGACCTCGCGGCACTCGAGGCCTACGTCGAGGCCCCGGCCGCCCACGCCACGCTGGTCCTGGTCGCGGCCGGGCTCAACGAGCAGCGCCGGGCGAGCCGGCGGCTCCTGGCGGGGGCGACGGTCGTCCGATGCGAAGGGGTCGGCACCGTGGCGGACGCGCAACGCTGGATCCTGGCGCGCCTGCGCGAGAGCGGCAAGCAGGTCGATCCGGCGGTCGCGCGCGTCCTGGGGGCGATGGTCGGTCCCGACATCGGCCGCCTGCGGCGCGAGGTGGACCGGCTCCTCCTCTATGCCGCCGGGCAGCCGGCGGTGACCGTCGACGACGTCGCGGCGGTGGCCGGGCCGCCGGTGGCCCACGACGACTGGGCGGTGACGCGTGCCATCGAGCGGGGCGCGGCGGACGTGGCGCTGCGCGAGGTGGGGCTGGCCTTCGAAGCCGGTGCGGTGCCGCAGATGCTGCTCGGCAAGCTCGCCTGGGTGGCGCGGTCGAAGCTGCCCCCGGCTCGCGTGCCCGCGGCGATAGACGCCGTGTTCCGCACTGACGGCGACCTCAAGCGCTCCGCGGGCGAGCCGCGCCTGTTGATGGAGCGACTGATTGCCGAACTCTGCGGAGTGGGCGCGGAGCGGTCGCGGGGCGGCGCGAGACGCCGCGGGCCGCGGAGCAGGTTCTGACGCCGCGCCGTGGGATTCAGATGCCGGCGAGGCGCTTGTCCAGACGCGCCTTGTAGCGGGACGCCGTGTTGACGTGAATGATTCCCTTGCCCGCGAGCCGGTCGATCAGGGAGACGGTCGAGCGGAACTGCTCGCGGAGGGCGTCCGTCGCGCCACCGCCGTCCTCGGTCGCCACGGCGTCCATCGCCGCGCGCATCGACCTGAGGGCCCGGCGCATGCGGCTGCGGTACTGGCGGTTGCGGTCGCGACGCTCCAGGCTGCGACGGTGAGCCTTCACCGCCGACTTGTGATTGGCCATCGAACGCTGACTATACTGAAAACCGAAGGCTAGGGGCAAACTCTTCGCAGGAGCGCGGCAGGATGTCGGAGACGTCGGAACGCACCACGCACACCTTCCAGACCGAGGCCCGTCAACTCCTCGATCTGATGATTCACTCCCTCTACTCCGACAAGGAGATCTTCCTCCGGGAGCTCGTCTCGAACGCTTCGGATGCGTGCGACAAGCTGCGGTTCGAGGCGCTCACGGACCCGGCGCTGCTCGAGGACGAACCGGACCTGGCGATCCACGTCGAGGTGAATGCGGACGCGCGCACCATCACCGTTCGCGACAACGGCGTCGGCATGTCGCGCCAGGAGGTGATCGACAACATCGGCACCATCGCGAAGTCGGGGACGCGGGAGTTCGTAGAGCGGCTGACCGGCGACCGGGCAACGGACGCCCGGCTCATCGGTCAGTTCGGCGTCGGCTTCTACTCGTCGTTCATCGTGGCGCAGCGGGTCGAGCTGACGACGCGGCGGACGGGCCTCGGGGCCGCGGACGGGGTCCGGTGGGAGAGCGCAGGCCAGGGGGACTACACGATCGAGCCGGCGGTCCGCGAGGCGCGCGGGACGGAGGTGACGCTGCACCTCCGGGACGGCGAGGACGAGCTTCTCGACGCCTCGCGGCTGCGAGCGATACTCCGGAAGTACTCGGACCACATCACGATTCCGATCCGGATGCGGAAGGAGGAGGTGGCCGGCCGGCAGGCGGATACCGGGGCCGTCGACACGACCGAGCGGGTGAACCAGGCTTCCGCCCTGTGGGCACGGCCCAAGGCCGACATCAGCGAAGCGCAGTACCACGAGTTCTACAAGCACGTCGCGCACGACTTCGAGCCGCCCCTGGCCTACACGCACGCGCGGGTCGAAGGCCGGCAGGAGTTCACGCTCCTCCTCTTCGTCCCGCGCCGCGCCCCGTTCGATCTGTGGGACCGCGAAGAGCGCCACGGCATCAAGCTCTACGTGCGGCGGGTGTTCATCATGGACGGCGCGACGGAGTTGATGCCGCCGTGGCTCCGCTTCGTCCGGGGGATCATCGATTCGAACGACCTGCCGCTGAACTTGTCGCGCGAGATCCTGCAGGACTCCCGGGACGTCGAGGCGATCCGCGCCGCGGGCGTCAAGCGGGTGCTCGGGCTGCTCGAGGAAGCGGCCACGGACCGGCCGGACCGCTACGCCGACTTCTGGCGCGAGTTCGGGCGCGTCTTGAAGGAGGGAGTCGGACAGGACCCGGGCAACCAGGAGCGCATCGCGAAGCTCCTCCGGTTCGCGTCGACCCATACGGACCGATCCGATCAGACGGTGTCGCTCGCCGACTACCTCGCCCGCGCCAGGGAGGGGCAGCAGAAGATCTACTACGTCACCGCGGAGAGCTTCTCGGCGGCGCGGAACAGCCCGCACCTGGAGGTCTTCCGCAAGAAGGGCATCGAGGTGCTGCTGCTGCACGACCGGGTCGACGAATGGGTCGTGACCCACCTCGGATCCTTCGAGGGCAAGCCGCTGCAGTCGGTTGCGCAGGGCGACCTCGACCTCGGGGCGCTGGCCGGGGACGAGGAAGGCACCCGGCACGCGTCCGTGGACGACTACCAGCCGGTCGTCGAGCGGATGCGGAAGGTGCTCGGCGAGAAGGCGAAGGAGGTGCGCGTGTCGGACCGGCTCACCGAGTCGCCGGCGTGCCTGGTGACGGACCAGGACGGGATGAGCGCCAACCTGGGGCGGCTTCTCCGTGCGGCGGGGCAGGACGTGCCCAGCCTGCCGCTGATCCTGGAGATCAACCCCGACCACCCGATCGTGACCCGCCTCCACGCCGAAACCGACGACGCGCAGTTCGCCGACTGGAGCCACATCCTCTTCGACCAGGCGATGCTCGCCGAAGGCGGACGGCTCGACGACCCGGCGGGGTTCGTCAAGCGCTTGAACAGCCTGATGCTGACCCTGGCCGGCGAGCCGAAGTCGCGCATCTGGACGCCGGGCGGGTAGGGCGTCTGCGCCCGTGAGGGCGCGCGGCGTCAGCCGCGGTCCTCGGCTTCGCCGCCGCGGATGCGCGCGATTTTCCGATCGCGGTCAGCCGCGTAACGGGCTAGGTCCCGGCGGTGGTTGGCCTGGAGCTCCGCGCGCGCCTCGGGCTCGAAGGTCGTGGCGAGAGCCGAGTTGAGCAGGATCTCGCTTTCGGCGATTTGCGCGGCGTAGGTGCTCCGGGCCTCGGCGATGGCCGCCACCTGCTCGTCGGAGAGCGCCACGGCCTCCACGCCGGCGGCTTCGTCCTGCCGTTTGAGCTTCTCCATCGCCAGCTCGAAGGCGCTCTTCGGGGCTCCGTCTGACACGTCCATCTCCTCCGCGCGGCGTCAGGTGCGGATCACCGTCCCGGCCACCGCAACCGCCAGCCGGGCGCCGGCCATCGCGCGTTCCGCATCCTCACGCGAGTAGCGTTCCGTCGGTATGAAGCCGTCGTCACCGTAGAACGAGAGCTCGCGGTTCTCCCGCAGCCAGGCAGAAACGGCCGCGAGCTGTTCGATTCGTTGCGCCGGGACGTTCGGGAACCGCCCGCGGTGCTCCTGCAGCACGCCTCCGACGTCGTGCCAGCGCGGGGTCTCGACGCCGGCCTGGCGCAGCATACCCTTGAGGGCCAGCTCGACGACTTCCTGCGCTTCCCGGACCACGTCGGAGTACCCGTCTTGCTGGAAGAGGACCGGGAGCGTGGTGAGGCGCATCGTGGCCTTGGCCAGATAGCTGGCTGCAAGGGCGCCGTTCGTCATGGTCCGAACAGCTCGAAGGTCTCCCCCGGCCGGTAGTCCGGCTTGAGGTCCCAGTACCAGTAGTCGCCTCGCCAGACACGCCGGGAGCCCAACTCGCGGAGACGGCGACGGACACGCTCGAGCGCGTGGGCGAGGCACCCGTCCGGGTCGTGGAGGATTCGCGCATCCTCGGTCATGTCGAGCAGCAGCGGCGTTCCCCTGGCGAGCTCGGCGCGCGTCTTGAAGACGGGCGACAGCTCCGGATGGAGTCCTGCCCGGCGGGCAGCGGTGAACCGCGGCGCCAGCGCAGTCCGGACGGGCGCGAACTCTTCGTTGCGGGCAGTCGGGCCGTCCGGCAGGTCGGTCGCCACGAGCAGCAGGTCGACGTCCGAGTCGGGCCGCGGGGTCTCGCGGCCGACCGACCCGTAGACGGCCAGGGAGAGCAGGCGGCTGCCGTAGTGCCCCCGGCAGGCGCGGACGGTGTCGTTCAGCAGCGCGTCGTAGAGCGCGTGCACGCCGCCATCATAATCCGACCAGCCTTGCATCTTGTCGAGTTGTCGAGGCCTGCAGGTGGCGTCAAGATTGGCAATACACGAGCTCGAGAGGCCTGACGTCTCGGCGAGCCATCGAGGACCTGATGACCAAATTCCTGCTCTGGTGCATCCTGCTCGTCCTGTGCTGGCCGCTCGCCCTGCTGGCCATCGTCCTGTATCCCGTCGTCTGGCTGTTGCTGCTTCCGTTCCGGGTCCTCGGCATCGCCGTGGGAGGCGTGCTGGAGCTGGTCGGGGCCGTCGTGCGGTTCCCGGCGCGCGTGCTGCGGGGACCCGGCGCGGCGTGAGAAAGCCATTGAGGTCCGGCCGCGCACCTGCTAGGATTCCACGGGTACGCCTGTGTTCGGTAGTCCCGGGAGCAGCGAGAGGGATGACATGACAACGACGCAGCACGATCGGCGGCGGTCGACGGCGGCGCGGGCGGTCCTGGCCCTCGCGGCGGCTGTCGCGGTCATGGCGGCACTGCCCGCGGCGGGGCAGGTACTCGAGTCCGACAGGGTCGCCGAGGAGGTGACCTTCACGAAGGACATCGCGCCGATCCTGCAGCGGAGCTGCCAGAAGTGCCACCAGCCCGACGCTCTGGCGCCGATGTCGCTGATCGACTATGAAGAGGTGCGTCCCTGGGCGCGGGCGATGAAGTACCGCACCGGTCTGCGGGACAAGATGGGCGTGATGCCGCCCTGGTACATCGAGAAGGACATCGGTATCCAGGCCTTCAAGAACGACCCGTCGCTGACCGAGGAGGAAATCGCCAAGATCGCCGCCTGGGCCGACAACGGGGCGCCGCTCGGCAACCCGGCCGACATGCCGCCGCCGGTCGCGTTCATCGACGTCGACGAGTGGGAGATCGGCCAGCCCGACCTCATCGTGTCGTCTCCGAGCGTGGAGGTGAAGGCGGATGCGCCCGACTGGTGGGGCGCTGTCGCGGACGTCGAGACGGGGCTGCCGGAAGACCGCTACGTCTCCGCGATCGAGTTCAAGGAGATCACCGAGTCGCGCGTCGGAGAGGGCCGGCAGACGGTGGGCGGGCGCTTCGTCTTCCACCATGCGGTCATCCGCGTCGTCGGTCCCGACTTCGACGAGGAGGACCCGCTGGCGGCCGCCGGGCTCTCGAGCTGGCCGGTCCACGAGGTGGGGCGGAACGCCGACGTCTTCGATCCCAAGGCCGGCAAGGAGATGGTCGCCAACTCGAAGATCACGTTCCCCTCGCTGCACCTCCACGCGAACGGCGCCGAGACCCGGGCCCACCTCGACATCGGCTTCAAGTTCCACCCCCGGGACTACGAGCCGGAGGTGGACCAGAGGCTGATCGCCTTCGGTAACGGCGTCGACCTCGACGTCGAGGCGGAGCATCCGAACCAGACGATGGAGTCGTACTTCGTGCTGCCGGACCATGCGCGAATCGCGGTCTTCGAGCCGCACATGCACGCGCCCGGCGTGCGGATGTGCCTGGAGGCGATCTACGGCACGACGATCGAGACGCTCAACTGCTCGGGCTACGACCACAGCTGGGTCCGCGTCTACACCTACGAGGACCACGCGATGCCCTTGCTTCCGAAGGGCACCATCCTCCACATCACCGGCTGGTTCAACAACTCGGCGTCGAACCCCAACGTTCCCGATCCGCGGAACTGGTCCGGCGGCGGCAACCGGTCGGTCGATCAGATGTTCATCAACATCATGCAGGGCAGCTATCTCGATGATGACGAGTTCAAGGCGGCCCTCGCAGAGCGGGAACGGGTACTCGATCTGACGCCGGGCGAGCGCGTCATCGGCTGTCCGCTCTGCGGCGTCGACGACCCGCTCAACGAGGAGGCGGCGGCCGAGGAGGCTGCGGCGGCGGCCGAGGCGGAACGCGAGGCTGCGGCGGCCGAGGCGGCTGACGCGGCGGGCGCCGGCCAGTAGCCCGCGCAACCGGCCAGGCGTTCCGGCGTTCCGAGAATCCCGAGGGGGACGGGGCCGCGGCTCGGGCCGCGGCCCCGTCCCCCCGTCGTCACACGATGGAGGGTCGGCCATGAACGAACCGCGCACTCGCTGGCTGACGTCGCGGCTGGGCTGCGCGTTGCTCGTCGCGTCGGCGGTCGTCGTCGGGACCGTTCAGGAGAGCGGCGCCCAGGAGCCCCGCAAGATGCGGGAGTCGTTCGCAACAGGCCAGGAGGTGGTGCCCGCATACGAAGGATGGGAGCCGAACCCCGACGGATCCTTCAACCTGGTCTTCGGCTACTTCAATCGGAACTGGGAAGAGGAGATCGACATCCCGCCCGGTCCGAACAACCGGCTCGACCCGGGCGGACCGGATCTGGGCCAGCCGACGCGTTTCCTGCCGCGCCGCAACCGGTTCCTGTTCAAGGTGCACGTGCCCGCCGACTTCGGCGACGACGAGGTGGTCTGGACGCTGACGAGCCCCAACGGCGAGACGAAGCGGGCCTACGCGACGCTGCATCCCGACTACTTCATCGACAACAGCGTGCTGATGGCGAACAACGGCGGAGGCGCGTCCGGCGACATCTACAAGAACCAGCCGCCGGACCTCCTGCTCGTCGGCGAGACGAAGCGCAAGGTCGAGGCGGGGAAGTGGGTGACCCTGGCCGCCTATGCCAGCGATGACGAGCTGCCGCGGCCGCGCGCGATGCGGCGTTTCGACCCGACGAAGCCTCCGGTGAACGTGACGCCGAACGCGGCCACCGGGCTCCGCCTGTCGTGGTTCGTCTACCGCAGCGGTCCGGGTGAGGTGCGCTTCAATCCGCCGCAGTACAAGGCGTGGGAGGACACGCGGAACAACGCCGATTCGCCGTTCTCTCCCGGATGGAAGACGCCCGAGGCGCCCCCGATGGGCAAGTGGGTGGTGCAGGCGCGGTTCAGCGAGCCGGGCATGTACATCCTGCGCTGCCTCGCCCACGACGGCGGGCTGATGGCGCACAAGGACGTGACCTTCGTCGTCGAATAAGGATCTTCCGACCCCCGTTGCGACGCACGCGCAGCGGGGGTCGCGTTCTTCCGCGGTCCGCCTCGAAGGGCCGCGGGGCTACACGTCCAGATCCAGGGCGTCGTCGGCCCGATCCATGATGAAGCGGAAGCGGGCGGAGGCGTCCCGGCCCATCAGATCGGCGATGACCCGATCGGTCTTCAGCCCGTCCTCGATCGCGACGCGCAGCAGCCGTCGCGTGGCCGGGTTGAGGGTCGTTTCCCAGAGCACGCGCGGCATCATCTCCCCGAGCCCCTTGAAGCGGGTAATCTGAGGCTTGGCGCCGCGTCCGTTGGCCGACCTCGCCTGCGCGAGCAGCCGGTCGCGGTGCGCGTCGTCGACCGCCCAGTGCGTCTCCTTGCCGATGTCGACCCGATAGAGCGGCGGTTGGGCCAGAAAGACCTTGCCGTTCGTCACGAGGGCCGTCAGGAAGCGGTAGAAGAAGGTGAGCAGCAGGGTGGCGATGTGGTGGCCGTCCGAGTCGGCGTCCGCGAGGATGATGACGCGGTCGTAGCGCAGCTTCGCCAGGTCGAGAGACTTCCCGAAGCCGCAGCCGAGCGCGGTGACGACGTCGGAGAGCTCCTTGTTGGCGAGAACCTTCGACACCGTGGCGCTCTCGACGTTCAGCACCTTGCCGCGCAGCGGCAGGATCGCCTGCCGGGTGCGGTCGCGCCCCTGCTTGGCGGAGCCGCCGGCCGAATCTCCCTCGACGATGAAGAGCTCCGTCTCCCCCCGTGCGCTTCCCGTGCAGTCGCTCAGCTTGCCGGGCAGGTTGAGGCGCCTCGACGCTGCGCTCTTACGCGTGACGCTCTCCTGGGCGGCGCGGCTGGCGGCCCGGGCGCGGGCGGCGAGGACGATGCGGGCGACGATCGCCTCGGCGACGCTGGGATTGTGGTTCAGCCAGTGCTCCAGCGCGGGGCGGACCGCGGCGTCGAGCGCCTGGGTCAGCTCCGGGTTGTTCAGGCGATCCTTGGTCTGGCCCTGGAACTGCGGCTCCGGCCGGAAGATGTGGATGAGGCGGG
>JAPOVI010000200.1 GCA_026708265.1 Acidobacteriota bacterium | reverse complement strand
CCGGCACCCGCCGCCGTGGCCGCGACTCGCTCGGGTCCGTCCGCCGCGCGCAGCCAGTCCGGCCCGGCGGCCCGGTCGTCGTCGCGGTGCGCCATCGTCCCGCCACCGGCCATCCGCCCGCGATGGCGGACAACCGCATACCCCTCCGGGGCGTGGGCCCGTTCCCCGCGCCCGTCCCGCTGTTCCGCCGCGGATTCCGGAGCCGTCCGCACCGCGGGCGGCGGTGTCTCGGGATCGTGGCTCTCCGCCGCGATCCGGGCCGCCGTCGCCGGAACGGTTTCGGAAGCGGGCATCTCCGCCGGCGTCCGGTCGACGAGGGTTCGCGAACCGCCCCGCCAGCAGTCGAGCAGAACGACCGCCACCACCGTCGCCGCCAAAACCGTCGCCGCCAGAACCGCCAGCCGGCACTTCCGGGCCGATCCGAGGAATCGGAGTGTCTCCACCTCAGCCGCCGCCCTCGTTTGGCACGATGGCTTCCAAGGACCGCAACCAGTCCATCAGGTCGCTCACGGCCTTGCGCGCCAGCCTGTCCGGTATCGTTCCGATACGGAACCGGAAGTCACCGGAGTAGTTGGGCGGAGGAACGTCCACAACCTCCATCTCCCGGGTATGGAGCTGCTGCTTGTCCGAGCCGTCCCGAACGACTGCGGTGATCCTGATCGACGGGTTCTGAAAGGCGAGGCCCCTGGCCAGCGCCCCCGGAGTGCGGACGTCCGAGACGGTCACCACCACCTCCGCCGGCCGATCCCCGCGGAGGGCCTTCGGGACTCTCCGGTCCATCTCCTCGCCGAACCGCTTGCCGAACGCGTTCCTGAACTCCGACGACTCGTCGGAATCGTCGACGCCGGACACCGTCTCCTCGTCCGACCAATGCAATCCGAAGCCCGCGTATTCCAGTTCCCGGTTGAAGTCACGCGAGTTGTCGTCGGCCGCGTCCACGACCGCCTGCTGGACCTTGTTCAACGATCCGCACCCGCAACAGACCGAGCGTCGCCGTCGCCAGCAGGATTCCCGCCGCTTGCCGCAAGATGGTGTGGGTCGTCTCGTACATCCTCGTGCCTCCCGCTCATCCAATCGCGCGATGCGGTCTCGCATGGACGACGTTCCTGTCTCCATCAAGGACCGTTGCGGGCGACCACCGCGCTACGTCAACCTCCGCGGATCGCGATCCGGTCGCCTTGCTCATGTACTCCAACACCGTTTGTACGCCCAGCGCGGCTCGCGCCGGGCGCTTTCAGTCCTCCGGCTCCGGCTCGACATCGTCGATCGTCCAATAAGTGGCCGTGGTCCGCGTGGCGTATATCCTGATCCCCCCCCTCGCGTCGATGCGCCATATTCCGCCGACGCGATCGGTCGCGCAGCCGTCGCTTACCCCCGGGACGTTTCGGGTGCAGAACCGCCCGTCCGCGTCGATTTCCAGAACGGCGTCCGTATCGTAGATTTCGCATTCGGTGCCGTTGTCTACTCTGTCCCCATCGCGGCAGTAGGAGTCCTCCCCGCCGCCTCCGCCAGCAGACACTTCCACCTCGACGCCGTCGGAGCAGTTGTTCGCGGTGCTCGACTCGCCGGTCACCGCGTCGACGCAGGCGCCGTAGTAGTAGGTGCCCGCGCCCGACGGAGCGGTCAGCCGGATCGACTCGTCGCTCGTGGCGGACGCCGCGAGGCCGCCGACGGAGTCCGTCCCGACCTCCGTGTCGCCCGACGAAATCGTGGAGTTCGACGAGCGGTAGTAGCGCAGCGTCGTCGATCCGGACCGGCCGTCGCCGCGGTTGCGGACGGTCGCGCTGAGCGTGAACGACGCGCCCGCCTCCGGCGCATCGTCGTCCACGGCCGGCGACACGACCACCAGATCGGGCGTCCCTTCGCCGCCGCCGTCGCCGCCCACCTCGACCTCGACCGCATCGGAGCAGTTGTTCGCCGAGGCGGACTCGCCGGACACCGAGTCCACGCAGGCCCCGTAGTAGTACGTTCCCCCCGTCGACGGGGCGGTCAGCCGGATCGACTCGTCGCTCGTCGCGGCCGCCGCGAGGCGGCCCACGAAATCCGTCCCGGCCGCGATGTCGCCGGTGGAGATCGTCGAGTCCGCCGACCGGAAGTAGCGCAGGGTCGTCGACCCGGACGGCCCTTCGCCCCGGTTCCGCACGGTCGCGCTGAACGTGAACCACCCTCCGGGCTCGGGTGCGGCGTCGTCTACAGCGGCGGACTCGACCACGAGGTCCGGCGCGTCTTCCTCCTCCCCCGCCACCTCGACCCGTATGCCGTTCGAGCAGTTGTTGCCGGCGTCGGTCTCCGCGGACACAGGGTCGACGCACGCGCCGTACCAGTACGCCCCCGATCTCGGCGCCGTCAGCGAAACCGACTCCTCGCCCGCGCCTTCCGCCGGAAGTTCGCCGACGGCGTCCGCGCCCACCTCGACATCGCCCGAGGAGATCCTGTAGTCCGACGACCGGTAGTAGCGCAACGTCGTCGCCCCCGAGCGTCCATCGCCCCGGTTCCGCACGGTCGCGCTGAACGTGAACGATTCGCGGCCCTCGGGCGTGGCGTCGTCCACGGCGGGCGACTCGACCACGAGGTCGGGCGCCCCCAGGCCCCCGCCGGAGACTTCGACCGCCACGCCGTCGGAACAGTTGTTGTACCTCCGGCTCTCCCCGGCCACCGAGTCCACGCAGGCGCCGTAGTAGTACGTGCCGGGTCGCGACGGAACGGCGAGCGAGATCGACTCGCCGCCCGTTCCGGCCGCCGGGAGTCCGGCGACGGAGTCCACGCCGACCAGGGCGTCGCGGTCGGAAATCCGCGCGTTCGGCGAGCGGTAGTAGCGCAGGGTCGTCGGTTCGGAGGGTCCGTCCCCGCGGTTACGGACGGTTGCGCTGAAGGCGATGGACTCGCCGGCATCCGGGGCCGCATCGTCCACGGACGGAACCTCGACCACGAGGTCGGGGGCGCCTCCCTCGCCGCCACGGGCGACCTCGACCTTCACCCCCTCGGAGCAGTTGTTGGCGGTGTTCGTCTCGTCGGACACCGGGTCGACGCAGGCACCGTAGTGGTAAGTGCCCGATTCCGGCGGGGCGGTCAGCGGGATCGACTCGCTGCTCTCCGCCTCGGCCGCCAGTCCGCCGACGGCGTCCACGCCGATCTCCATGTCGTTCGCGGAGATCGTCGGGTTCGACGAGCGGTAGTAGCGCAGCGTGGTCGCGCCGGCGACGTCGTCGCCCGCGTTCCAGACGACGGCGCTCAGGGTGAACTTCCCGCCCGGCTCCGGCGCGGGGTCGTCGACCGACGGCGCCAGTACGGCGAGGTCCGGGTTCCGGGTCGGTGCAACGCCCTCGCCGCGGATCAACGCCTCGCCCGTGTGCGACCACGCGCCCGGCGAGGACCGGTCGGAAGAGCAGAAGCTCTCGTTGCGGTGCCGGTAGCGGACCCACAGCACGCGACCGACCTCCGCCGGCGCGCCGAGCGAGATCGAGGCCGTCAGGCGCTGCGTCGCGGTTCTGGAGGATTCGGTGAAATCCGCGCAGCCCAGGAACAGCTCCCACTCGTCGCCTTCCCGGTACTTCACCGACAGGTCGAACGATGCGAACAGACTCTCGAAACTGCCGACCCACTCGGCTTCGACCAGCATCGGTGACACGACCGACACGGACGGCGGCGGCGGACGCATCGCGCCGGCGGACGCCCCGGGGGTCGCCGACCAGTTGGTGAGGTGGCCGGTCGGGGCCGCCAGCAGGCTCAGGACCGCGACCGGCACATCGGACCAGACCTCCAGCCGCCACTTCCCGCTCCCGCTGCCAAGCGATCCGTCGAAGTCGCCGCCCTGTTCCAGTTCCATGGCGCCGAGCGTCCGCGAGGCTCCCGCCGGCACCGCCAGCCGAACGCGCCCGCCGCGCATCCCTGTGTCGTCCACGGCCTCTATGACCACCGCCGCCTCGCGCGCAGTCCGGTTGACCAGCCGCAGAAGACTCTCCTGATCGAGATTCCTGCCCCGGTTGAAGTTGACCACGCGGTACTTCAGCGACGCCGCCGCGTCCGGCGGCGCGACCGCGTGCATCGGCGTCACGAAGCCGTCCGAGGTGCGCACGAACGACAAGACCTCGAGCCGCAGGCCGCTCCTGACCTCCAGGCGCCAGTCGCCCTTGGCGGGTCTCCCCGTGCTCCCGACCAGATCCTTGGCCGCGTTCCCGTCCTCGAGATCGTCCGAGTTGACGTGGATCGTCTCTCCCGCGCCGATGCCGATCTCCACCGGCCCGTATTCCGTCCCGCCGTCGTCGAAGGCGTGCACGAAGAGAGTGCCCGACTCGTCCGCATGGTTGGCTATGCGCAGCAAGCCCTGCCAGCCGCGCGAGTGTCCCGCCGCCGGGAAGAAATGCACCGGGTGGCCGTCGCGAGGGGCCTGGGCCGCGCCGGCGGCGGCGACGTCGGCAACGGGCACCCCGGTGATCTCCACCAGCAACACCTCCGGCGCACCGTTCGCGAGCGGCGCGATCCAAAGAAGCGCGGTTGCCAGACAACCCAACAGGCGGGCGCCGACGCCTCCCGTCAGCACCGTCGAGTCAGAACGCATGTCACCCGCAGCGGGCGAGCTGCCGCCAGACGCTTCAGTCGGGGAGGCCGGTCGACGACGGGGTCGTCGGGCCATGTTCACG
>JAPOVI010000268.1 GCA_026708265.1 Acidobacteriota bacterium | reverse complement strand
TGCTGATGATCTTCGCGCTGCTGGCGGTGCCGCTCCGGTCCTACGTGCAGCCGCTGATCATCATGAGCGCGATCCCGTTCGGGCTCATCGGGGCGGTCTGGGGCCACATCTTCCTCGATATCAACGTGTCGATGATGTCGATGTTCGGGCTCGTCGCGCTGACCGGCGTGGTCGTCAACGACAGCCTGATCATGGTCGACTTCATCAACCGCGAGCGGGCCGTCCACACCGGCGTCGGACGGATGGCGCAGCAGGCGGGCGGAGGCCCGTCCGACCGGCGGGCGTTCGACTCGGCGGGCCTTGCGCTCGCGGTCCGCGAAGCGGGCGTCCAGCGCTTCCGGCCGATCCTGCTGACCTCGCTCACCACCTTCTTCGGCCTCGCGCCGCTGACGTGGAACCGCAGCCTCGACGCGGCCTTCCTGAAGCCGATGGCGGTGTCTCTCAGCTTCGGGGTGCTGTTCGCCACGTTCATCACGCTGATCCTGGTGCCGACGTCGTACATGATCCTCGACGACTTCGGCCGCACGATGCGCAGGATGTTCGGGCGCCGAGACCCGGCGCCGGTGTCGCCGGTGGTCGGAGCGGAGACCGTGCCCGAGGGCAGCGCCGCGCGGGCGGCCGAGGCCACCACCTGAGCCGCGCACGCGACTCGTGGGGCGACGCGCGGCCGGAGTTGCCCGTCCCGATTGGCCGCCGATCGGGGAAGGAGGCCCGCTTTTGCCGACCGCGAGCGCGCGTGTAGAGTGGGGCGGGGAGGGCATATGTCTGCAATCCGGTGGGCGCTCGCGGTGTGTCTGGTGCTGTCGGCCGGCGAGGCGCCGGCTCAATCGACCGATCCCTTCGCCCCGGTGACGGACGCGGTGCTGCAGGATCCCGATCCGGCCGACTGGCTCATGTGGCGGCGGACGCTCGACGGCTGGGGCTACAGCCCCCTCGACCAGATCGACCGCGACAACGTGGGCGACCTGCGGATGGTCTGGACGCGAGCCCTCGCGCCCGGTCTCCAGCAGGGGACGCCGCTCGTTCACGACGGCGTCCTCTACATGCCCAACCCGCGGGACGTCATCCAGGCGCTCGACGGCGCCAGCGGCGATCTCCTGTGGGAATACCGGCGGTCGCTCCCCGATGATGTGGACGAGTACTTCATCGGCGTCCTGGCCGAGATCAACCGGAATCTCGCGATCTACGACAACCTCATCATCGACACCAGCGTCGACGACTACGTCTTCGCCCTCGACGCCGCGACGGGCCGCCTGGCCTGGGAGACGCAGATTCTCGACTACCGGACGCACCCCGCCAACCAGACCTCCGGGCCCATCATCGCAGGCGGCAAGGTCATCTCGGGCCGGAGTTGCGCGCCGGCCGGTGGTCCCGAGGCGTGCGTCATCACCGCCCACGATGCGAGGACCGGCGCGGAGCTGTGGCGGACGCGCACGATTCCCGCGCCCGGCGAACCGGGGGACGAGAGCTGGGGCGACGTGCCCTACGAGGAGCGCAAGCACGTCGGCGCCTGGATGGTGCCCAGCTACGACCCGGCGCTGAATCTCCTCTACATCGGCACGTCGGTGACGTCGCCCGCCCCGAAGTTCATGCTCGGTGGAGTCGACCGGAAGCACCTGTACCACAACTCGACGCTCGCGCTCGACGCCGACACCGGCGAGATTCGGTGGTACTACCAGCACCGCAACGGTCGACCAGAGTCCGTAGACGTTTGGCACTGTACGGAACTGCACGCAAAGGACTGATTAGTAATCGTTTACGTTTCGTTTTCGGTGATCTGAACCGATCAAGCCGCCTTGCGAAATCCGCTGTCATCCCGTATATGATATGGGAATGGATAGCGGATACACCCCGGCGAACAGACCACAAAGACACAAGCCCCGAGGCCGGCATCCCGACAAGGCCCTGTCGGCCGCCTTCATCCGTTCCGCCCCGCCCGGCAGGCATTGCGACGGGCAGGGGCTCTACCTCGTCGTCCAGCCCACCGGCACCCGCAGTTGGGTCCAACGACTCGTCATCCGGGGCCGGAAACGCGAACTCGGACTCGGCAGCACGGCTCTGGTTTCACTGGCCGAGGCGCGGGACCGGGCGCTGTCGAACCGCAAGCTCGCACGCTCTGGCGGCGATCCCCTGGCCGAGAAGCGCCGCGCCGAGGGCATGCCGACGTTCGCCGACGCCGCGGCCCGCGTCGTCGAGCAGAAGCGGGCCGGCTGGCGCAGTCCGCTACACGCCCGGACCTGGCTGCACAGCCTCGAACGCCACGCCTTCCCGCGCCTCGGCAGCCGGCCCGTCTCCGAGGTCGCGAGCGCCGACGTGCTGGAGGTCCTCACGCCGATCTGGCACGTGAAGGTGCAGACGGCGCGCAACGTGCGGCAGCGCATCAGCGCGGTGATGGAGTGGGCCATCGCGATGAACCTGCGGTCGGACAATCCCTGCGACCGGCTCGGGCCGGTGCTCGGCAAGCAGAACGAGGTCGTGCGGCACATGCGGGCGCTGCCGCATCGGGACGTGGCGGCGGCGGTTACGGCGGTTCGGGCGTCGAACGCGGCCGAGGCGGTCAAGCTGGCGTTCGAGTTCCTCGTGCTCACGTCGGCGCGTTGGGGCGAGGTACGCGGGGCACGATGGGACGAGATGGACACGGAGGCCCACGTGTGGAGTGTTCCGGCGGCGAGGATGAAGGCGAACCGCGAGCACCGGGTTCCGCTTTGCCGGCGTGCTCTGGATATCCTCGACGCGGCGCGGACGCTCGGCGGTGGCGCCGGCCCGCTCGTGTTCACGACCGGCGACGGCGAAAAGCTCGACGAGAAGGTGCTCCGCCGGCTGCTGGAGCGGCAGCGGGTGGCGGCCGTTCCTCACGGCTTCCGGTCGTCGTTTCGGGATTGGGCGGCGGAGGAGACGGAGCACCGTCGGGAGGTCATCGAGGCGGCGCTGGCTCACGTGGTCCGCAACAAGGTCGAGGCGGCCTACGCGCGGTCGGACCTGTTCGGCCGTCGTCGGCAGTTGATGGACGACTGGGCGGGGTATCTGGCCGGCAAGCGCCGGCCGGAAGACTCGTGAAGACGTTGACGCGAGCACGCCTGTCGGTCGAGCCGGTTGCGACCGATAACGCTACAAGGATCATCATGATGCCGCCGAACCGGAGATGCCGCTTCCCGCTGGCCACCGCTCTCCTGGCGCTGCTGGTTGCGGCGTGCGGCGACGGCGGACCGACTGCGCCATCGGCGTTTCCGCAGGTCGCCGGAACCTACAACGGACAGATCACGCTGAGTTCGTCGCTCGCCCCGGAGGAATCCCTGACGGGGCAGATGCAGTTGGTCGTCGTTCAGGACGGCGAGCAACTCACGATTACCGGCTCGATCACGTTCTTCGGCGAAACCACTGAACAGCCCGCGATCACTGGCACGATCGACGGGAACGGGTCGTTCACGGTGGCATCCGGTGAGTTCGCCGGCACCGACGTTGATCCCGAGTGCGGGACGAGCACAGTAACCAGCTTCACGTTGATGTTCTCGGGCTCTGCGGCGACATTGCAGGTCACCCTTGCGTCCGGCTCCTGCGGCACCTTCACGCTGGACGGGGAACTGACACGCTGACTGCCGGAACGAGTCGACGAGGATCCCAGCGGCGACGGATGGGAACCGACGCGCGTGCAAACGGAACGGAACACGGGCTCATGACATCCGTTGGACGCCATGAGCCAGCATACCCAATGTCCGACATTGGGCTGGCGGGGGGCTCCGCCCCCTCGACCCCCGGACGGACGTTCGGCGCGTCGCCCGCGCCGGTTCGGCCCGCCGTCGATGCGACCCGTCGCCGGGTCGGCTCGTCTCGCCGCATCGGCCGGCTCGGCGGGCGATGCCACCGGCCGGCTGTCGTCACCACGGCGCGGCGGAAGCGCGTGCCACGAGGGCGGCCGGCGAGTCAAACGCTGTCGCGTTCCTTCGCTTCGCTCCGGCCCGTTGGGTGACTCACCGGCCGTCCTCGCGGACGGGGGCTGGTTGTTGACGGACGCAGGCGTCCGTCTCGTGAACGAGACCGGCATCGACGGGTCGACGGTGCCTCCCGCGCCCATCGTTGCGTCCGGAATCGCCGGTGCGGCAGCGCGGGAAGCCCTTCCCGGAGGGACGAATCCAACCGGGAGCGACCCGGCGACGGGCGTGACGGAGGAACGCCCGTCGCGCCGCGAAACCGCAGGTTTCGGCGGGTCGCTCCCGGCTTTTCCCTGACCCAGTTGATGGTCCCGGGCATGGATCGTACGGGTTCTGTTCGGTCAATGGAGTCAATGGTTTACGGAGGATTGCATGTGACTGCGGGTGTGACGGTAGATGTGACTGTGCCTGTGACTCAGTCACATCCATCGAGTCACAGTCCAGCGCGGCACAATCCGTGCCGTCTCGGGCGAGGATGAGCGGTTCCGACAGTCCTCCGGCCCTTCGATGATCTCCTGCTGGCTGATCGGCCTGCTGGAGCTGGTGCGGTCGGGTGGTGGGCGGTTGGGGTTGGTAGGGTCAGGGTCCGGCATCGTCGGGCAACTGCCGGTCTGGAGCGCGCGCGGAGCCGGTGTCAGGGCCGACAGCCCGCCTCCGGCGGGTCGCCGCGACAGCGGCGAGCCTTGACACCGGTGAGCACGTGCGGATGCTG
>JAPOVI010000332.1 GCA_026708265.1 Acidobacteriota bacterium | reverse complement strand
TGACGTTCTCGAACCAGAAGATGCGCCGCTCCATGCGCGAGCCGCCGATGACGTCGAGGTCGCCGTCACCGTCCAGATCGAACGGCTGCGAGTTGATCGGCACGATGACGCGGGCCAGCTCGTGCTCCACCCAGGCGTCGCCGTCGAGCGGATCGTCGGGGACCGCGAACCACGAGACCGGATGGGTCTTGGTGGTGCCGCGCGGCGGGTTCTGGCCGCCCTTGTTGGCGGCGACGACCTCCGGGCGGCCGTCGTCGTCGAAGTCGGCCAGGAAGACCCGGATGTACGAACCGCGATCGTCGGTGGCGGCGGGAATCACGCGCTTCCATCGCGCGCCCCGGCCCTTCGCGCCCGGGTTCTCGAAGTAGATCAGGTGCGCGAGTTCGCACGCCACGACCACGTCCGGGTAGCCGTCGCCGTTCATGTCGCCGATGGCGACGTCCTCGGCCGCTCCGGCCTCCTCGCCCTCGGCCAGCGTGTAGAGGTCCCAGGCGTCGGGGTCGGCCGAACCGTAGGCGATGCGGACGTGCCCGTCCGCCACGCCGTCGTAGGTGGTGTCGGACTCGTGCACGGAGACGATGTCGAGGTGTCCGTCCCCGTCGAGGTCGGCCATCTCGAGGCCGTCGCTCCCCGCCAGCGCGACGCCTCCCACGGCCAGGTCGTCGATGATGTGCTCGCGCCAGGAGATGTACGAGCCGTCGGCCGCGCGGGCGGCCGTCGGCGTGTCGGCGACGGTCGGCGCTTCGGCGGCCGTCCCCGCTTCGGCGGCCGTCCCCGCGGCGCTCGATGTCTGCGTCGGTGCTGCGAGGACTGTCACGCCGGCCTCGGCCAGGAGCGCCCCGGCCAGGAGCGCCGCCACCGGAACCGCCAGCGCCGAAGTGGGTCTGTTGCCTGATCTCACGAGTCACCCTCCCGAGCCCGTCTTCCCCCACTGATCGAATGGCCGGTCGGGGAAGACCAGCGAAGATCTCACCGAGTCACCCTCCCGAGCCGGTCTCCCCGGCTGTAGCACGGGCACCGAACGGGGTGGCGGCAGGCCGCCCCGGGGGGAGCACGATCACGCAGGACTGGAAACCGGAACGCCACCCGCGGGACGTCAAGGGGGCGGTCGCCGAGCCGGACGCCATCATCCCCGCCACGGACAGCCGCGCTCGACCCGGAGCCGGACGAGCGCCCCCGCGCCGGGCTTCGGCTCCGCCCGCGCCGCCGGGCTACGGCTCGGTCGGCGCCGGATGGACGGTGACGATCATGTTCACCCGGGTGACGTGGACCGTGTCGTCAGCGACCGCCTGCAGCACGTAGGTGCCGGGCTCCGAGAAGCGCGCCGTCGTCACGGCCCGGCCGGCTCCGTCGAGCTGGACGACCTGCGGGTCGAACGTCACCCGGCCCGGTCCCCGCCAGTGCAGCCAGGTGACCGCGAGGCCCGTGGCCGCCGCCTTGCGCGGGTCGACCATGGCCTGCGACTTCGGCCCGCGGCGCACGTTGCGGCGCGCCAGCGCCTCGTTCGGGGGCGGGACGCCGTCGTCCCCGGCCAGCACCGCCAGCTCGAGTCCGTCCGGCAGGGTGACCGAGCGCGACGCCTCGCCGTCGACGCGGATCGACGGGGCCTGGTTGTCGTCGTAGCCCTGGGCCGAGCCGGTCCCCCGGTTCAGCCGCATGACGTCGTGGTTGATCTCCCACACCGGCCAGAGCGAGGCGAAGGCCTTGTCCGTCCGGCCGTTGTGCGTGACGGTCCAGACGAGGTCCTTGTCGCCCCAGTCGGCCGGCACGCGCACCTTGAAGACGAACTGCTGCCGGCGCGGGTAGAAGTGCGTCGGCTGCCCCTGGTCGGCGTCGCCCGGCTCGAGGAAGTTGTTCTCGCCGACTGGAATGACCGGCTGCTCCTCGTAGTTCCGATTCAGGTAGCCGAACACCATGGTGAACGACCCGTCGGCGTTCCGCTCCCATCCCTCGAACACCGGCTGGACGTTCTGGCCGCCCAACCATCGGGTCTGCCCCTCCGCCGCTGCGCCGGCCAGGAGCACCGCCACGACTGCACAGATCACCGCGCGTGTAGGTCTCATCATCGAAGTCCCCGTGCGACCCCGCTCGGCGACCGACCCGAGCCTGCAGGGTCCGCGCCGTTCTACGGCGCCGCCCCCCTAGGGGAGGGTAGGCGGCAGGCCGGCGGCGCCCGTGGCTGCGCCGGCCCGCCGGGAAGCCGTCAGTTGTCGTTGTCGGCCGCCGCCTCGCGAGCCTCCAGCTCGGCCTGGAAGTCCTCGTCGTCGAGCTCGTACCAGCTCACCCACGAGAAGCTCATGTCGTCGCTCGACCGCTGCCCGAAGCCGGCCCAGTTGCGCGGGTCGTCGTTCCAGCGGTTGCCCTCGGAGTTGTCGTGCCAGCTGATGACGTGCAGGGTCGTGCCCTTCGGCAGGAGCGGCCCGGCGTCGTCCGCGTAGTTGTAGACGATGTGCCAGCCGAAGTCCCAGTCCGCGCAGTTCAGCATCTCGGTGGTGTTGTCCGGGAAGATCGCCTCCAGGCACTGCCGCTTGCCGAGGTTGTGCAGATGGGGCTGGAACCCGGTCAGGTGCGCGTTCTCCCGCAGCCGGAAGTAGCCGTCGTGGCGCACGTTGCTCTCGCCGGCCGGGATGTCGAGGTCCTCGTTGTCGCCGACATGGGCCGAGATGAGCTGCCGTTGCGGCTCGACACCCCGCGGGTAGAAGGTCAGCCCGACCGCGGTGCGATCGACGATCTCCCGGCCGATGGAGTGGTAGTGCATGTTGAAGCGGATCTTCGACCCGGCCTTGATCAGGCGGCCGTGTCCGTCCGGGAAGATGTCCCCGTTCTTGCCCAGCGCGTACTCGTTCAGGAAGCTCCCGAGGAAGCTGTCGGCGTCGGTCTCGTCGTTGACGACGCCGGTCACGGCGTGGTGCACGACGGGGAAGCTCTCCGCGCTCGGCTTGGTCTCGACCGCCTTCACCCAGCGGTCCTCGGTGAGACCGGAGTCCGACTCCAGATTGCCCCACCAGTCGGGCGCCTCGGCCGCCACGACGAACGGCTCGGGGATCTCGACGATCCAGTCCGGCGTCCCGATGTGCCACTCGTTCATCTGCTGGAACTCGACGGGCGGCGGCATGTCGGCGGGATTGCCCCGCGGAGCCCCGCTGTCGACCCAGCGCGCGATGACGTCGATCTCCGCGTCGCTCAGCGACTTGTCTTCCTTGAAGTCCTGCACGCCGATGTTCTTGTCGATGTACCACGGCGGCATGGTGCGGGTGACGACCTTCTCGCGGATCGACCGCGCCCACGGCCGCGTCTCCTCGTAGGTCAGGAGAGACATCGGCGCGATGGAACCGGTCCGGTGGCACGCCTGGCAGGAACGCTGCAGGATGGGCGCCACGTCCCGGGTGAACGTCACGTCGTGGTCGTCCTGTGCCGCCGCCGGCGCCGGCGCCGCGACGACACTGGCCGCGGCAATCAGGACCGCCGCGAAACCGAGCCGACGGAATCGGGTGCTCGACATCTTCCAAGCCTCCTGAGCCCTCGACGGGCGCTCAGCGAACGAGAGGGCGCACACCTCCGGGGCGACGCCGTGTCGATCGCGTATTGTGACCCGAACCGGCCGCCGGCGCCAACCCCTTCCGGCGCCTGCCTTGTCTGCAGATGGCGGTGCACTACCGATCCGCGCCGGCCCGCCCGACCAACGTTGTCAGCACCGTCTGCATGGTGGATTCGAGCCCGTACACCCGGCCCGTGAGGCGGTCCACCTTGCCGTTGACCACGAGCAGCCCGATCACCGCCGCCACCCCGCTCACGGCACCGGTCAGAGCCCCGATCATGGTGACGATCTCCACGCTCACGATTCCCCCCCGATCCTCCGGCTCGCGACTCCGAATACCCTGCCGGACAGTGGGCCTGCAATGCAAGACCGCTGCCGACCACGGGTCTGGCGCGCCCTGGCGGGCGCGTTGGGCCTACGGCCGCAGCGTGAACACGTACAGCGCGTTGCCGGTGTCGGGATGGGCGATCTCCGGGCTCAGCAGCGCCGGCACGCGCCGCGGGCTGCCGCCGCCCAGTCCGGTCGGGACCGCGATGAACTGCGTCCCATCGACGCCGTACGTGATCGGGAAGCCCTGCACGGAGGTGCCCAGCCGGGTCTCCCACAGCACCTCGCCGGTGGCGGCGTCCAGGGCGCGAAAGTTGCGGTCGACGTCGCCCGCGAAGGCGAGGCCGCCCCCGGTCGTGAGCACGGCGGTCGTGAAGGCGGCCCGCTGCTCGATGCTCCAGCGCTCCTCGAGCGTCTCGACGTCGTAGGCCGCCAGCTTGCCCAGGTTGCCCGCAGTGCCCGGCATCTCGAACCACTTCCGGTCCGCCTGCGAGCCGCCCGAGCCGATCTCGAGCGCCACCTCGCGGCCGGCGATCTCCAGGCAGCTCTGGCTCAGCGGAATCACCAGCGCGCCGGCGCCGGGGCTGTAGGCCATGGCGTGCCAGTTGTGGCCGCCGGCGGTGCTGGGGCAGACCGACACCCAGTCGCCGATGCCGGCGTCGGCGATGTCCTGGCGGAAGGTGACGGCGCCGGTGATGGGATCGATCCGATCGAAAACGTTCTGGAAGACGGTCTCCGCGTGCCCGAGGAAGGCGCCCGACTCGCGGTCGATCTTCCAGAGGATGCCGTGCTTGCCGATGGTGAAGAGAGCCCGGCGGCCGCCGGTGTCTACGAGCACCTGCTCGAAGCCCTCGTCGAGGTCGAGCGCCTCGCCGGGGACGTGCTGCCGGAACC
>JAPOVI010000207.1 GCA_026708265.1 Acidobacteriota bacterium | reverse complement strand
CGCCGGGGGATTCCTCGGCGGCGGCGCGGTCGAGGGCGTGGACGAGGACGCCGCGGCCCTCGCACGGAAGCTGATCGACGGCCCCGGCTGGCAGGTGCTGCTGGACATCGTGGAAGGCCGCCCGCTCACCGTGTAGGCTGTCTGCGCGGACCACGGGAGATCCTCCCAGGTCTGTGGGACCTCGCCAAGCCGCCGCATCATGGGCGGCTTGGCACAATTTGGGCCAAAGCGCCTAGAGCAGCTCTTCGAACACGGCGCGGCCCCGCTGGAACCGTCCCCGCGTCCGCAGGCCCCAGTCTCCGGATCCCGGGACCAGGAAACAGTCGACGGCGGCCGCGGCCACCAACCGCGTCCACGCGGCCGGGATGTCGACCCGCGGGAACAGGTCCAGCACCGGGCCCGAAGACGCGGCGACCCGGAACGTGCGCTGCCTGGCCCTGGTCGCGGTCCCGGCTGACGGCCCGATGGCGACCCACTGCGGAAACACCGGGGACGCGACTCCGGAGCGCGCGGTCACCGTCACCCGCGAGAGCTTGCCCGCGTGAGCGGTCGCGGTCACTGTCCAAGTGCCGTCGCCAGGCACCGGCAGCTCCCGCAGCGGGATCTGGACGGCCTCGCCCGTGGACTCGAGGCGGTCCAGGAACGCCCCGAGCTCTCCGGTGTCAGACGCCCCGAACCGGACCTCGAACCGCCAGCGGTCGGCGGCCTTCTTCACGAGCTGGCTGCCGCCGCCCGGGAGCTCGGGCCGATAGCGGGCGGGGTTGTAGATCAGGGGCCGGATCGAGATCAGTCCGACGCCTGCTGGGAGCGCGAGTCCGGTCAGGGCCACGGGCCTAGGCTATCCGCGGTCGGTAGGATCGGGTCATGCCTCGCCGCGGCGGCCAGATCGACCTTCCGGGCCTCAACATCCCGATCGAGGGCGATGCCGACGATTTCCGGCGCGCCATGCGCGATGTCGACCAGGAGTTGCGCGAAGGGGTCGAGAGCGCGGAAGCCCTGAGCGACGCGCTCGAGACGGTCGACGACGCCGATTCGCTCGAACAGGCGGCAACGGCCGCCCGCGGACTCGCCACCGATCTCGACATGGCGGCCCAGAGCTCAAAGCGGGTCTCGGAAGCGCTCGAACAGGCCGATCCCCGCGGATTGGCGGGCTGGACCGGCGCCAGCGAGGAGGCACGACGGTTCGGCGACGAGGGCGCCGCCGCCACTCGTCAGGTCGGCGACCAGGTGGACAGACTGGGACAGCGGTTCGACAATCTCGATGGCTCGATCGGCGGCCTCGCATCCTCGATCGGGGATCAGGGAAGCGCTGGCAGCGTCGCCGGCGCGTTCGCCGTGGCAGCGGGCGCCGCCGAGGCGTTCGAGAATGACGGGCGATCCGCGTTCGAGGGCGCGGTCGCCGGCGCAGAAGATCTGGGAGACCAAGTCGGCATCGTCGGCGACGTCCTCGGCCGGGCGCGGGATTTGCTCAGCGGACCCTCAGGTCTGATCGGCGCGTTCGCGGCCGCCGCCGCCGGCGCCTATGGCCTGGTCGAGGCCACCGCTGCCGCGCGACAGGAGCTCGAGCTGCAGGCGGGCATCGCCGGCATCAACGTCCGCGAGTACGAGGCCCTGTCGCGAGCGACCCAGGCCCTCGGCGCCGACCAGGACCTGATCGCCGATGTCCTAAACGACGTCAACGAGCGATACCAGGACGCGCTCGAGGGCGTGGAGACCTATGCCTCGGCGTTCGCCCGCCTCGGCATCGACCTGGACGACTTCGGGCGACAGGACCGCGCCACCAGACTGTTCACGCTGGCAGAGGCCCTGTCCCGCGTCGACGACGACGCCGCGCAGCTGTCCGCGAACGAACTCGCCGGCGACCAGGGGCAGCGACTGCTCTCGATTGTCCGGCAGCTCGGAGGCGCGCTGCCTGAGCTCGTCGCGCAGTTCGAGGACCTGGACACGACCGACGCCGCAACCGGAGCACGGTTGCGCCAGTACGAGATCCAGATGGGCTTGCTCCGGGCGCGCCTCGCCGAGCTCCGCGAGGACGCGGCATCGGTGCTGGCCACCGGTTTCGGCGTCGAGGACGCGACGCAGCAGCAGATCATTCGGCAGATCGAACTCGCTCGGCAGCGTGCCGTGCAGCTCGGAGCCGAGAGCGAGCACTACGAGGACATCGAAACGATCCTCGCGCGCCTGGTCGAGGAGAACACGGTCATCAGCGCGCGCACCGGCGAGCGCGTCACCGACGAGCGCGCGATCACGGAGGCCCTGGCACAACGTCTCATCCTTGCCGAGCGCGAGATCGAGACCTACGACGAGATCAATGGCTACGTCGCCCGGCTCGTGCGTCAACAGCAGGAGATCGCCGAGATCGAAGACCAGCTCGCTGAGGCACGGCGACGACTGAACGCGACAACGCTCCAACCTCGTATCGACGCGATCGATGCCGAGATCGAACGACTCATGGTGCTCCGCGAAGAACGCCGTGAAGCACACCAAGAGGAGCTGGAAGCCATCCGGGCCTCGGCCCAGGCGCGCGCCGAGTCCGCGGCCTCGGTCGCCGCGGGCCTGGAACTGGCCGACGCCCGCCGCGAGGTCGCCGAGCTCAACGCGCTGCTCGACGACCTCCGTGGCTCCGCAAACGTCGACTTCTCCGCCCTCGAATCCGAGCTCGCGACGATCGAGGGCCAGATCGGATCAGGGAACGAGGACAGACTGCTCGGCCGCATCGGCCGCCTCCGCGCTCAGCTGATCGCTCTCAGTGCCGAAGACGGCATCGACTTCAACCTGGACCCGTTGATCGAGAACGTCCCCAAGGTGACCGACGACCTGAGTGACATGCAGCAGGCGCTGCTCGGCGCGATCCCGGCCGTGCTCCGGTTGTTCGGAAGCTTCCGCGACGAGACCGCGAGCACGTCGGACCGCGTGCGCGAGCTGATCCTGCTCATCGCGCAGATCGCGCTCTCGAACATCGGAGGCGGCGGCGGTGGCGGCACCGGTTCGTTCCTGAGCGGGGTTCTGCCCCTGTTTGCTGCCGGTGCCGGTGGCGGCGCAGGCGGCCAGTTCGCGTCCGGAACCGCGAGCCCGATCAACGCCGTGACCGGAGGCGCCTCGGCCCCAGGCGGAACCCGCGCGCCAACTCATGTCACCGTCAACTACGAGCCGCAGTACACGTTCCGGGGCGGCATCATCGATCGCGACGTCGCCGCGCGCATCGTCGAGATGGGGCGCGAGGACATCGAGGACGCCGCGATCACGGGTGTGACTCGCGCACTGCACGGGCCCACGGACCTGCGCGAGCTCATGGACTCGCGCTAGGTGCTAGGCTCGCGCCGATGAAACCACCAGAGGGAGCCTGCGCATGACCCAGCCGTCCTCAACCCCATCCGCGGCAAAGGCGCTCGTCTACGTTCTCGACGGTACGGACTGGCGACGGATCCCGGGCCTGACCACGTTCATCCCCGACCGGCCCGCGCCCACGGGCCCGAGCTCGGAGCCGCTGCTCGGCGAGGACCCGATTTCCGTAGACGGCATCGTCGGCATCGGCAACGTCACGTGCGCGTGCCAGGTCTACGACCGGTTCGATCCGGCCTGGGACATCATCGCCGCCGCCTACCGCCCGAACTCGCGCGCCAAGCTCGCGTTTCGGGCCGACTTGCCTCCGCAGGCCCGCGGCATCGGCAGCGTGACGCAGGCCGGCGCCTGGAGCAAGGGCGTCGTGACCGTGGACGGCGACGCCGACGCCGAGGTACTGAAGCAGGTCAACATCGGAAACCAGGCGCTCGTCGGCGATGACGCAAAGGGCATCGTCACGGCCGTCAGCGTCAGCGGCAAGACGATCGCGCTCGGCAAGGTCGGGGGCAGCCCCGATGCGGTGGACCCGGGCGACAACAAGACGATCGTGTTCCGGATCCCGGGCCGCCGCTTCGCGTCGTTCGAGGCCAACGTCGACGGGATCCCGGGCGGCGGCTTCCAGACGGGGCAGAACGTGGGCCAGGGCGGACAGCTGGTGCTCCGGCCGACATCCGTGCTGCCCGAGACTGTGTATTGGGACGGCAAGAGCGCCTGACGCTCAACGACCTGCTCGCGCACCGGATCCCGGTGCAGCTCGAGGGCGTGGACGTGGCCCTGCGTCCGCCGACCGGCTCCGAGCGCCTGGAGCTGAGCCGGCGCATCCACGCGATTCAGCGGGGCGAGAACTCCGACGACGACACCGGCACCCAGGAGCTGCTCGAGGCCTACACCTGGTTCGTTGCCATGCTCCTCGGAGACGCGAGGGCCCCGGGCGAGCCCCTGGAACCGGATCCGGAGAACGTGGCCGCCGCCGACCAGCTATGGGGAATGTGCGGAGCCCTGCCCCTCGGGTTCACGGACTCGGCCCTGGGCTCGGCCGTGTCCACGGCCTTGAAGCCGTTCGGGAGCGTTGCGGCCCTGGACCCTACGTCGCCGTAGCCCGGATAACCGGGACCCGTCTCCGCGAGGTCCTGAGCTGGCCCGATTGGGAGGTGCAGGCTCTTGCCGGCACCGGCCGCGCCCGCGAGCTCCGGAAGGCCGCGGAACGGCTCGCCGCCGGCGAGATCGGGCCGGAGATCGAACAGCGGCGGCGACCGGCCAGGCCCTCGCCCGAGGACCTGCAGGACCTCGAGAGCGAGCGCGCCTGGGCCCAGGCGGTCAAGGCCGACGCCGCGAGCTAGGATCGGGCTCGTGTGGATCGAGCTCGAGGGCAACGGCTGGTTGATCTACCGGAGTCGCCGGCACGGCTGGGCGACCCGGCACCGGTATCGGTT
>JAPOVI010000045.1:32032-59044 GCA_026708265.1 Acidobacteriota bacterium | reverse complement strand
CCTGGTGGCCCCGCCGCCCTGGTACGGCCCCGGCCTCGCGCACCACTCCGCCGGGTCCATGTCCATCGAGGGCACGGGCCCGCCGGTCACCGGCACCGCCTCGCTGAACGTCACCCGGATGCGGATCGCGTCGCCCAGCGTGTAGGTCTTGTCCGCGCCCGCGTCCGAGACCACCGATACCCCGGTCACCGTCACGGCCTCCGGACGCCAGTCCACCTTGTGCTTCGCGTCGTGGCCCAGACCCGAGTGCGACAGCTTCGCGTCCGCGCCCCCCGAGCGGATCGTCCCGCCGTTGAGCTCCAGCGTGTTCGCGAGCACCGCGATGCCCTGCGTCGAGATGTTCGGCTCCGCCACCGTGTAGGCGAAGGTCAGGCTGCTGGTGCCGCTGCCGCTCTGGTACGCCGCCGGCTTCTCGCCCCACTCCGCCGGGTCCATGTCGATAGTCAGCCGCGGCGACCCCGTGACGTCGACCGCCTCGGTGAACGCCACCCGCACCTGGATCGTGTCGCCGTCGCCGTAGGTCTCGTCCGCGCCCGCGTCCGAGACCACCGATACCCCGGTCACCGACGCAGGTTCGCTGGTCCCGTTCGTGCCGCCCGCGCCGCCCGCACCGGTGTCCGACTGCGTCTGCCAGTCCACCTTGTGGTTCGAGTCGTGGGCGAGGCCGTCATGCGCGAGGTTGGCGTCGGCGCCGCCCGCGCGGATCGTCCCGCCGTTGAGCTCCAGCGTGTCCTCGAGCACCGCGATGCCCTGCGTCGAGACGTTGGGCTCCACCACCGTGTGGGCGAAGGTCAGGCTGGCCGTGCCGCTGCCGCTCTCGTAGGACGCCCACTTCTCGCCCCACTCCGCCGGGTCCATGTCGATCTTCAGCCGCGGCGACCCCGTGACGTCCACCGCCTCGTCGAAGGTCACCCGCACCTGAATCGTGTCGCCGTCGCCGTAGGTCTTGTCCGCGCCTGCGCTCGAGACCACCGACACCCCGGTAACCGACGCGGGTTCAGCGTCGCTGCCGCCCGCGCCGCCCGCGGTGTCCGACTCCGTCTGCCAGTCCACCTTGTGGTTCGCGTCGTGGGCGAGGCCGGTGTGGGCCAGGCCGGCGTCGGCGCCGTCCGATTGGATGGTGCCGCCGTTCAGCTCCAGGGTGTCGGCCAGCACGGCGATGCCCTGGGTGGAGATGTTGGGTTCAACCACGGTGTGGGTGAAGGTGAGATTTGCCGTGCCGCTGCCGCTGGAGTAACTCGCCCACTTCTCGCCCCACTCCGCCGGGTCCAAGTCGATCTTGATGCGCGGCGTTCCTCCCGACGTGTCCACGTCCACCACCAACTGGTTGAAGGTCACCTGCACGCTGATGGTGTCGCCGATGCCGTAGGTCTGGTCCGCGCCCGGGTCCGAGACCACCGACACCCCGGTCACCGATACGTCCGGGAGCTCCTCAACGGGCCCGCTCAGCACGCCGGCGCCGCCGGAGCCCTCCGTCAGGCGCAACGAGACATTCGGCAAGGTACTCCAATTGGCATTGACCCCTCGCCAAGTCGCCTCCTTGTCACCCGAGGAAAGAGTGGCGTCCGTGATGCGCAACGGAAGCTCGTCGACATGTAGCGTCCAATTGCTCGGAATCGCTCTGTCGAGTCCAACGGTCAGGACACCGCCGGTGGAGCCATGAACGAGAGTCACACGCACGACCTGGTAATTCGTTCCCTTCCATGTGAAGGAGTTCTTCGTGAGTCTCTCGCTGCAATTTTCAGTAGTGCTACTGCTCGCATCATCACAACCTAGGAAATTAAACCGGGTAACGCCCGCGGCCATCGTCGCCGACCAGATCGCGGGATTGTTGCTCACCGCCTGCTCGGCGAAGGTGTCCACGGCGAGGCCGTTGGTGCCCCGCAGCGGGTTCGAGGAGGGTTTGGTGTAGCGCACCTTGACCGTGTCCCCATCGCTCGCCGGCCGAAACAGGGTCAGCTTCACCGTCTTGCCGGCGATGGCGACGCCGCCGGAGGCGACGGCGAGCCGCTTGTTGTTCGCGGTGACGCGGAAGGCCGCGGGCGACGGCTTCGAGCCCGTGTCCAGGTTCTTGTCGAAGGTCAGGGTCAGCGTCGACCCGACGACCTTCGCGCTGGCGAAGACGGGTCCCGCCGAGTTGTTCGTCACCGCCTGGTCGGGGAAGGTGTCCACGGCGATGTGGGAGGCGCCCCGCAGCCCGTGAGAGCAGTGCCCCCCACAGCCGCGCGGCTTGGTGTAGCGCACCGTGACCGTGTCGCCGGCGCCCACCGCCGAGCTCAGGGTCAGCCGCACCGTCTTGCCGGCTATGGCGACGCCGCCGCTGCGGGCGAGGTAGCGCTCGTCGCCATTCACGGTGACGTCGAAGAGCACGTTCCCCGGCGTCGCGCCCGGGTCCATCTCCTCGTCGAAGGTCAGGGTCAGCGTCGACCCGTCCACCGTCGGCGGGGGGACCAGCCGCGGCTTCAGCCCGGTCACCGGCTTGTCGCTGAAGCTCTCCACGGCGCTGCCGTCGGTGCCCGTGAGCTTGGTGCTCGGCCCTTGGCGGCCAATCGGTCTGGACCGTTCCTCCGCCTCGGCAACCGACCGGTTGTAGCCCACGGTCACAGCGCGCGCGGCTTCGACCGCGGGCCGCTGCGTCAAGGCCGCCAGGACAAGCAGCACCGACCGGTCCCCGCAGCGGACCACCTGGGGACTTTGCTCCCTGCCGCCGTCCACCTTGAAGCGCCAGGCCGCCGCGGCGGCGCAGCCGAGGTAGGGGCCGTCGAAGTGGACCGTGATGCCGCCGCCGCGATACGAATACGACGCGCTGGAGAAGGTGGGCGCCGCAGAGCCGGCCGTGTTGTTGGTCGCCGGCCCGTCGAAGGAACCCACGTCGTTGTTGTCCGTGCCCCGCAGCACGTTCGTCGACGGCTTCGTGTACTTCACCGCCACCCTCTCGCCGCGTTCGACCTCGCTGGCCAGGGTCACCGACAGGGTGCTGCCGGAGATGGCGACATTGCCCTCGGAGGCGCCGGCGATGGTCCGGGCCGTGCCGTACAACGGCATCGCACTCACCTCGAACGCGCTGTGCGGAGGCCTATGGGAAATAGCGGTTTGCAGGGTCTCGTTGAAGGTCACCTCCAGCCATTTCCCGTTCACCGCCGCGCTCGAGAACTGGGGCGCCGTAGTGGCGGGCGTGTTGTTGGTCACGCCCAGATTCAGGAAGCTCTTCACCGGGTACCGCCTCACCGGGCGCCGATTCTTGTCGGTGTGGTGCAGCCTCCCGCCCGTGGTGGGGGCTTGATAATGCAGGAGCACGCTGTCGGTGCTCAGCACCGCCTCGGCCAGCGACAGCGTCACCTGCGTCCCGCTCACCGCCACCGGGTTCGTTGCGATCAGGCCCACGGCGGTATTGCTTCCCGAGCGTCCGCGCCAAACCCTGAAGGCGCTCGCCGACGGGACCTGCTCCGGGTCCTCCTCCAGAACCCCGTCGAAGGTCACCACCAGCGTCGCCCCGTTCACCGCCGCCGACGAGGGCGCCGGCGGCGTCTCGTTGTCGATGTCCGCCCATTGCGCGATGGCATCCAACTCGTTCCCCGACTCGTCCTGGATGCGATTCGCCGCGTTGGCCGGGGGGGTGTACGCGAACCCGAACGTCTCGCCGTGCTTGGCCGGGGAGACTGGATTGAACGCCGGTATTCTCAGCGTATTGCTGCCGTCGATCCGGGGGTTCCCAAAGGGACGCCCCTGCCCGCTGCCGCCACGCTGGATCCAGAAGTCGAAGCGACCCGGGACCGCGCTCGCCTTCAACCGGTCGTCGAAGTACAGGATGAGCTCCGTAGCGTTCAACTCCGCAGCGATGACGTTCGGCTTCGTCGCGTCCGTCAAGTTGGTCACCGGCTTGTTGACGTAGGTCGGCACTTCGGCGCCGTCCACCCACAGCAGCCGGTTGGTCGCCGGTTGGGTGTAGGTCACCGTCACCGTTTCACCTTCCAAGACCGGGCCGCCGGTCGGGGACAGGGACACCGTCACGGTCACGCCGGAGATGTGGACGGAGCTGCCGAAGCCGCGGATGGTCCGGGTCGTGCCGCCCGGAGGCGTCGCCTGCACCTCGAACGCGGGCCCCGCCGGATTCGAGTCGGTCCTGAGGTTTTCGTTGAAATGCACTCGCAGGATACTCCCGTTCACCTCCGCGGCGTAGAAGTCGCGGTTCTGCGCCTCGGCCGCGCTGGCGCCGAGCAGCAGCGCGACGGCCGTGGCGAGCGCGCAGGCCGCGGCCCGCCACGCGCCTGGCGCGCGCGGGGCACGGGGCCGGAGAGGAGAAGCGGGCCGGGGAGGACGGCGCCCGTCCGCGCCGCTCAGGCGCTCAGATGGGCCGTGCCTCCATGGGCGGGATGCGGAAGCCGCCGCGGCGCGTGACGATGCGCCCGTGGCTAAGCTGGCTATTGGCTGGCTGGCTGGCTGGCTGGCTGGCAAGAATCATGCCGGTCCCGCCCCGGCGTCTTCCCGCGTTCTCTATAGCGTCCACCGTAGTCACCCTCCGCATCGGCCCAAGCGGCCGCACCAGCAATACGACGCACACGAGGCGAGAGAGCCCGCCCGCAAACCCCTCTACGACAGGTCGAAACCGTATGCACGTGGCCCTCGCCTCCACAGCTTTCCATCCCCTAGGGAACGCAGCACTGTTTTCTATCGCGGCAAGTGGAGGGTTGTCATCTCCCACTTTGGAGATAGGTCGAACAGGCTGGGGACGAAGGAAGCACGAAGGGGAGGAGCCACCGACGGGCCCGCCGGCCGTCAGCGCTGCGGCAGGGCGTACGCGGCCAGAACCCGCTGCACCAGGGCGATCTGCCCGGGCAGGCCTTGCTTCCTGTAGACCTGCTTCAGAAGCCAGCGGACGTAGCTTTCCTTGTAGCCCGTGGCCGCAGCGATCTCGCGCACCGGCCGGCCCTCGGCCAGCAGCGCCGACACCCGCCCTTCGGACGGCGTCAGGCCGAGCAGCGCCGACACCCGGACCGGGTCGATGCGCGGACGGCTCGCCGGGTCCACCACCAGCACCAGCGCCGCCGCCCGGCGACCCCCGAAGTCCGGCTGCGCGGTGTCCACGGGGTGTACGTGAAGCTCCAGGCGCGACCGCAGCAACGGGCGCTGGATCCGTATCGAGCCGCCGGTGGGCGGCGTCGCGCTCCCGAAAACCGGCAGCGCACGCTGCAGCAGCCTTCGCAGGCGGCCATCGTCCGCCGGCACCGAGGCGCCCAGGACGCCGCCGCGGTCGACAAGCCCCTCGCCGCGGCGCAGGATGTCCCGGGCGGGGTCGTTTGCGGCCAGCACGCGCCCGCCGCGATCCAGGTGCAGCACCCCGACCCGGCTGTTGTCCAGCAGGCCGGCCAAGCCGGCGCCGAGCGCCTCGGCCGCGGCCACCGCCTGGCGGACATGGACGAACTGGCGGACGTGCGGCAGCAGAGACTCGATCAACTGGAGCTGGGCCGACTGCCAGTCACCGGTCGCGATCGGGTCGGCAATGCCCCAGACGATGCGCAGGCCGTCCGGCTCGCCGAGGGGAATGCACAAGCCGTTCTGGCAGACGCAGTGGTTCCATGCCTCGTTGTAGGCCTTCGACGTCTTCAACTCCCCTGCGGTGTACAGGGCGGGGGTATGGGCCACTGTGCCGGCGGGCAGCTCCCTGATGCGCGGCATGGCTTCGTCGTGGGGGTAGTAGACGTCGAAGTACTCGCGCGCCAGGTCCGGTCGAGGCTCGCCGCGGTAGAGATACCGGGCGAAGTGGACGCGCGCGTCGTCGCCGGACCCTTCGCCGACCACCAGCACATTGCCCGCGGTGCCGCAGGCCTCGTCGATCAAGGCGGCCGTGGCGGGCCAGTGGGCGTCGTCGAGCGTGGCCCGGTGCAGCAACGCGAGGATGCGGTCGAAGGCATCGAGTGGGTTCATGGCGCGTCCCGCCACAAGCGACTGTCGGACGCCGCTCGGCGTTCAACGAGCCCGGACACACTGGCTTGTGGATGCGTACGCATCGTACACAAGCCTGGGGACGACCCGCCATACTCCCAGTTGGTAGGTACTGGCAGTCAGAGAAACCTGCACGCGCTACCCGGCACCGGCAGGATCTTCCCTCCGGGAAGGGTGCCGGCGCCGCACTTCCTGCGGCCCGCCGGCCGCGCCGGCCCGCCGCGGGCTACCGCGAGGGGGCCGGGGCCGAGCGGTCGAGGCCCGGATTGATGCGGTCGATGTCGAGCCGTGCCATCAGCTTCGCGAGGCCCTGGCAGGTGACGCCAAGTTCTCCGGCGGCGCGGGCGACGCTTGCGGTGGCGGCCGACGGCGTCGCGGACCATCGCGCGCTCGAGGTCCTCGCTCACCCCCAAGGAGAGCGGCTGCGTGCGCTGTCGCCGGGGGCGGGACGGGTCGTGACCTTCGAGTCGTTGCTGCGCCGGATCCGGGCCAGACGCGAGAGCGCCGACGCGAACCTGGCGCTGCACCTTCCTCCGGCACCTCTCCTCGCAAGCTCGGCGGCAGCGCGTCCAGCCCCGCCTACCTGCTCAACGAGCGCGGCGTCGGCTACCGCATGGCGAAGCCGCCGAACCGGTGAGGACTGTAGCCGGCGCACGCGGCGCCGCACCCCGCTTCGAGACCCGCCGCAGCCACCCGTGGCCACCGCAATTCGCCGCGCCGGCGTGTGATTGGGACGATGCCCCCGTGTCACATCCCGAATCACATCCCGCCCACCGGGCCGCCCCGCCGGAACGCCCCGCGTTCGCTGCGCCGATCGCGCGCATCAACAGGAGCGGGCGGCCTGAATTGCGCCGCCCGTAGTGCCGGGAGCGCCCCCCCCGAAACCTGCGGTTTCGCGGCGCAATGGGTGTTCACGAATCACACCCATCGCGCGGGGTCGCTCCCGGCAAATTTCTCCCTCCGGGAAGGGTGTCGGCGTCGCAGTTTCTGCGTTCGCCGGGCCGGCGCGGACTACCGGGAAGGAGCGTGCGAGGACCGCTCGCGGGCCGGATCGAAGCGGTCGACCTGAAGGCGGGCCATCAGCTTCGAGAGGCCCTGCCGGGTGACGCCCAGCTCGCCGGCGGCGCGGGCGACGCTCCCGTGGCGGCCGAGGGCGTCGCGCACCATCGCGCGTTCGAGGTCCTCGCGGGCCTCGGCCAGCGTCGGCCGCCGCTCGGCGGCGACCGTCTTGCGGAAGGCGGACGGCAGGGCGTCGGGACCGACGGGCCCGTAGCGCGGTCCGGTGACGGTGAGGTTGGCGAGGACGTTCTGCAGCTCGCGGACGTTGCCCGGCCAGGGGTGCGCCGCCAGCGCGGCGACCGTCTCGCGCGCCAGGGTCGCGCGGCTGCCGGCCGCCGCGGCGATGTCCTTCCAGTAGTGGTCGGTGAGCCGGGCCACGTCCGGCCCGCGGCCCCGCAGCGGCGGGGCGGTGAGCCCGACGACGCCGAGGCGGTAGAGCAGGTCCTTGCGGAAGCGCCCGGCCGCCGCCTCCGCGTCCAGCGGCCGGTTCGTGGCGGCCACGACCCGCAGGTCGAGCCGCTGGGTGCGGTTCTCGCCGAAGCGGCGGTTCTCGCCGTCCTGGAGCACGCGAAGCAGCTTCGCCTGGGCGCGCGGCGTCAGCTCGGCCACCTCGTCGAGGAAGACGGTGCCGCCGGAGGACAGCTCCAGCAGCCCCTTGCGGTCCTGCGAAGCGCCGGTGAAGGCGCCCCGCGCGTGCCCGAACAGCTCGGACTCGAACAGCTCGTCGCCGAGCACGGCGCAGTTGACCGGTACGAAGGCGGCCCCGCGGCGCGGCCCCTCCTCGTGGATCGCGCGGGCGATCAGCTACTTGCCGGTGCCGGATTCGCCCTCGATCACCACCGGGAAGGGCGACGTCGCGACGCGGGGGATCAGGGCCTTCAGCTCGCGCATCGGCGGGCTGTCGCCGACGAGCCGCGCCGCCCCGCGCGGCCCCTCCCGTCCCCGTCCGGCGTCGCGCCACATCATCAGCCTCCGCCGTAGAGTTCCTCGATCTCGGCGTCGTTCAGATAGCGGCCCTCGGCCGGCGGCCAGAGCGCGTCGGCGGCGACGGCCACCACCATGCGGTCGGAGAACCCCCGCCGCTTGTAGTCCTGCAGGCACCGTCCCGCCTCGCGCACCGTCTCGTGCCGGTGCCCGCAGCAGCCGCATTCCTGCCCGAGGGTCGTGTAGACGTCCGGTCGCTTCGTCATCGCGCTACCTCCTGAATCCCGGTGTTGGCATCGTTCAGGGAAGTAGCAAACTGCGGGCCAACGTCGCGATCGCCCGCTGGCCGGCCCGCCGGCACCGGCTCGGCACCGTGTCGCGGTCACGGTCTCCGGTCGCGAGTGGCCGGAGACGCCGGCGCCTCGGCGGACGGGCGCGCCGCCGCACCCTCAGCGGCGCCGGAACCCGGCGAGCCGCCGCGCATCCTCGTGGTGGACGACGACCCGCGGACGCTGCGCTTCGTCCGCGACGCGCTCGCCGAGGCCGGCTACGCCCCGCTCGTGACGGGCACGCCGCACGACCTGCCGCGCATCATCCGGACCGAGAGGCCCCGGCTGGTGCTGCTCGACCTGATGCTGCCCGACGTCGACGGCATCGAGCTGATGGACCAGGTCCCCGAGCTCGCCGCCCTGCCGGTCATCTTCATCTCCGCCTACCGCCGCGACGAGACCGTCGCCAAGGCGCTCGAGTCGGGCGCGGTCGACTACATCGCCAAGCCCTTCCCGCCGACCGAACTGGTCACCCGGGTCCGGGCGGCGCTCCGGCGCCGCGAGGCGCCCGATCCGTTCGCCGTCGGCAGTCTCGCCATCGACTACGAGCGGCGCCGCGTGACGGCAGCCGGCGTCCCGGTCGAGCTCACCGCCACCGAGTACGAGCTGCTCCGCATCCTCTCGCTCGACGCCGGCCGTGTCGTGACCTTCGAGACGCTCCTGCGCCGGCTCTGGGCCAAGCGGGAGAACGCCGACGCGAACCTGGTGCGCAACTTCGTCAGGAACCTGCGCCGCAAGCTCGGCGAGAGCGCGGCCAGCCCCACCTGGCTGTTCAACCAGCGCGGCGTCGGCTACCGCATGGCGAAGCCGCCGGACCGGTGAGCCCAGGCGCCACCGAACCGCCGGCCCGAGCGGCCCGGGCCGGCGACCACGGCGCGGCAGCCGCCGCGTTGGAGCACGACGTCGTCCCTCGGCGGTTCAGGCCCGAGTGTCGGGCAAATCGCTGGCGGGCCTTCGTGCGCCAGACCGCAAACCCAACCCGAAACGGCCGCAACCGGCTGGGGCCGCGGGCCGCCAGATCCCGTCGCTGACGCCGGATCGCGCCGCGGTCGAGAGTCCGGCTTCGTCCGCGCGCGACTCCGGACATCCGCCGGAACCGCGCGTGAATGCAGGGCTGGCGCCCTGCCAGTCGGATAACCCTTTTGCATTGAGGAGCTTAAGAGGAGAGGGTGGTGGACCAGACATCAACGACGTCGTCCCTTGCCAGGCCACCGCAGATTGCCATCAAGCTCCCGCAAGCCGTACTCATCCTCATCTTCATCCCTACCCCATTCGTCGCCCTCCCGGCCCTCGATTTCCCACCGCCTACCCCGGTCGCGATCCCGAACCCTCGGAACGCTTCCATTCTCGAACCACAAGAGACTCAGAGTCAGATCCCACCTCGACAGATGGCGCGCCTCTTCCAACAGCGTCCCGCCACGCTCCCAATCGCTGAACCATACGTCGGCGTCGATCTCTCCCCTGCATTCCGTCCCCCCAGCCCGGACACCGTGAGAGACGGTCCCGCGCGGCAGCTCGCTGTGCGGGGCGACCCACGCGTTCACGTCAGCCAGCGCTCTCGACCGAGACGTGTACCGGACCTTGCCGTGCTCCGACAACACGAAGGCGCATGGTGTACTGATCGCGGCGGCGAATCGTGATCCGGTCGCCACAGTCGACGTCGAAAACCGCCCGGCGAGCTCGTCGACGCTTGCAAGGCTCACAGCCGAGCCCTCAGCCAGCGGCCGGAATACCCCTTCTGGCATGAGCAGTTCGGCGGCGAACAAGTCGCACATCCGTTCTTCCGGCGGCCGTTTCGCACTCCATGGCTGCGTGGCGTGATCCGACTTCAGGCCCAGGACGATGTGCCCAATCTCATGGCAAACCGTGAACCGTTGACGTTGCTCCGGGTCCCGCGCGTTGACGCAGATGTAGTACCGCCCGCTTGGAGACTTGACCGACCAACCAGGCTCGTCAGGTCCAAGATCTTCATCCCGCCGAAGAACCGCGCCCACCTCGGCGAGGTAGACCTGCAAGGGTACCGGAATGACGGATGGTTTCGCCTTCGCCACGAACCCCCGCGCCTTCATCACCACCGTGAACTCATCAAGAGCCATTCTCCTCGTCCAGGATTCTGCGCACCCGGTCCACCAGCCTCCGAACATCCGGCCGCGCCGTGCCGCGGAACGCGACCCCCGCCGCCGTGGCGAAAATCTCAAAGGTGATCGTCGCGTCCTCGAGCGCGAGCTGCGCCAGGGCAGGAGCCGTACTGGCGTGTTCCGCCGCGTACCGCAGTATCGCAGCTTCGCGCCTGTCCGCCTTCACGCCTCGAATCAGCTTCGACAGCACGTGCTCCGACGGGCGTTCCTTGGCCCCGGTCTCGAGCCGGTAGACGTACGCGTGGTCAACATTCGCCAGTTGCGCCAGCTCGCGCAGCTTCAAGCCGCGCCTCTCACGCAGGTGCTGCAGCAATAGCCCGAGAGCGGTCTGGTCCACAGAGCATCCTCCCGCTTGACAGGCGCGTCCGCGACGCGCATAATGGTGTCTGCATGGACAACCTCCCAGCCCCAACGCGCCCTGCTTACAGCGTTTTACGTGCGGCTGATCGTCTGTGCAGCCGTTGTCCGCACAGGCATCAGCACAACTATGCCACCCTGACCCCAGCGAACGCAAGCGGGGGCAAGCGGAGGCGCATACAAGGCGAAACCCACTTCGTGCCGCCCAGGGGCACAAGGAGTACCACATGACGGCGAAGGTCCACTTCTTCCCGCTCGGCAATGCGGACACCCTCCGCCTCGATCTTGCCGATGGGCGCAAAGTCCTCCTGGACTACGCGGACACCCGAAACCCGGATGACCAGAACGACCGTCGGTGCGACCTTCCGGCGGAACTGCGCCGCGACCTCCGGAGAGCGCGCCGCGACTTCTATGACGCTGTGTGCATCACACATCTCGACACAGATCACTGCAAGGGTTTCGGCGACTTCTTCTGGCTCAAGCACGCCAAGATGTACCAGGACGACAGCCGAATCCGGATCAACGAGCTCTGGGTACCCGCGGCCGCCGTCCTAGAGCAGAACCTTGAGGGCGACGCCCGGCTCGTCCGTTCCGAGGCACGTCACCGTCTGAAAGCCGGCAACGGCGTCTTGATCTTTTCCCGCCCAGGCCGACTCAAGCTGTGGATGGAGAAGAACGACATCGACTACGAAAGCCGTAAACACCTGATTGTCGATGCCGGAACTTTGGTGCCCGGCTACACCAAGGAAGGCCCGCCACGGGCGGAGTTCTTCGCCCATTGCCCGTTTGGATGGCGCTTGGACGACAAGACCGTGATCGACCGCAACGAGTCGTCGATCGTGATGCAGGTCACCCTTCGCAAGAACGGCCATGACTCCTACCTCTTGCTGGGTTCCGACATCGACCACGAGACGATTTCTGAGATCGTACAGGTCACCAAGAAGCACGACAACGAGGACCGCCTGCAGTGGGATCTGATGAAACTGTTCCACCACTGCTCCTATCTCGCTCTCGGGCCTGAGCGTGGAGTTGAGGAGACGAAGGCCGTCCCGGATGTCAAGTGGCTGTTCGAGACGCAGGGCCGTGCTGGCGCCAGGATCGTATCGCCAAGCTGGCGAATCCCGGTCAAGGGCTCGAAGGAAGACAAGGACGTTCGGCCGCCGCACCGTCAGGCTGCCAACCATCACCGCCGCGTGGCCAAGCAGCTCAACGGCCAATTTGTTGTCACGATGGAGGAACCGTCCCCCGAGAGGCCGCGGCCGTTCGGCTACGAGTTCACCGCATTGGGTGTTGCCTTGATCGTCGCGGCACCGATGGTTAGTACCGTTGCGGCTGCGTCCACACCGCGGGCAGGATGACTATGGTGGAGGACTGGCTGGCGGAATTTGATGCACCCATCTCCGCATCCGCGCTCCGTGACGCACAAGCCACGGCGCTGGTGGAGTTTGTGCGCCGCTACGCCGCCGCTGTCGCTACCTTCGTGGAGGCCCGGCGACGAGGCGACCACGAGCTCGTCGTCGTCGATCTGCGCACGGGGGCACCACAGGCGCCCGTACATCCGATCCGTCCCACCGAGCGCGTCGGCATCCTCTTTGTCCGGGCCGGCGCGATGCCGCTGGTGGCGATGCTCCGTGAGGATTTCCCCGACACCGAGAAGCAACTGCTGGTCCCCGTAGGATGTCCTGCGTTCATCTGCATCGACGACCGCCCGTGGGCTGAA
This sequence comes from Acidobacteriota bacterium, assembly GCA_026708265.1. Classification (GTDB taxonomy): domain Bacteria; phylum Acidobacteriota; class Vicinamibacteria; order Vicinamibacterales; family UBA8438; genus JAGWAJ01. The sequence continues at coordinate 46,574 of JAPOVI010000045.1, read as the reverse complement.
GCGCTTCTCACTTGGACGCCAGCGGAACTGATCAACCGCATGCTCATGTGGTTCCTGCGAGCCGCTCGCGGCGAGCTGCACGATGCGCGGCAACCGCTTGAGCCCATTCTCCTAGGTAGCCAGCTGAGCTTTATCGTCGCGCGGTCCATCTTGGCTACTGACGCCGCGGAAGACCTGATCGCCGAGCATGACCTCGAGCGGGGCACGATCCTGCGGGTCAAGCCTCTGACCGAAATCCAGGGAATCACAAAGGGTTCGGAACCGATCTGTATCGCGACATATCGTGTCCAGCCAGAGCGCATGCAACGGCTGAGACACGCACCGGCGACTCTGGCCGAACTCGCCGAGATGCTCCACGCCAGAGGAATCGACATCTGCGCTGACCTCACTTCACGTTTTGCGAAGTGGCTGGCCGACGGAGAGCTAGCAGCCTGGCGCCTCAACGCCCGTTTCGCCGTCATCGTCGAAATGCCGATCACGAACCCCCTCGGCGAGCACCAACAGGGAGTCGATCTCCGCGCCTTCCTGGCAACGCAGTCGGCCGGTGACATCGCGGTCGCGATGGGCGTCGCGTTCAACACCAACCCACAGCACGGCAGCAGCGTCGGCTACGCCAAGAGGATCGGTCAACCCCTCGTCGACCGATCGGCCCTTCACGCGATCTGCGTGCAATCCGCGGAGGTTCATCTTGAGTTCGAACGCGATCTCGCCACGCGACTGGCCGGACGCGCCGAGCCAGACACGCGCCGCGTCGTGCTAATTGGCGCGGGAGCAATAGGGTCCCATCTGGCCGACTGCCTGATCCGCGAGGGACGATTCCGCTGGACCATCGTCGACGATGATCGTTTGCTGCCGCACAATCTGGCACGCCACGTCGCACGGATAGACCAGACGTGCCGCCACAAAGCGGCAATCCTCGCGGACTATCTCAACATGTCGCTTGCAGGCGGGGACGACGTGGCACAGCCCGTGTCCGCGAGCCTCTTCGCGCCCGGCAAGGTTGGCAGTGAAATCGCGACGGCCCTTGACGAGGCTGATCTCCTCATCGACGCCACCGCTTCCGTTCGGGCGGCGCGCTACTTGTCCGATCACGCAGCGGAGGCGCGCCGCCTAAGCACGTTCTTCAATCCCTCAGGCAAGGCTGCCGTCTTGCTCGCCGAACCGACCGGGCGCGCGCTGACCTTGCGCGATCTCGAGGCGCAGTACCTCGGCTTTGTGCTACGTAGTCCGAGGCTTGCCAACCACCTTGGCGAGGTCCCAGAGGTCCTCGCCTACACCGGGGCTTGCCGCGCCATCACAAACCGCATCCCACAGTGGCGCGTGTCCGTTCTGGCTGGCTTGGCAGCCGGCGGTGTTTCCGAGGCCGTTGACCGAACCGAGCCCGCAATTCTGATCTGGACGCTGACCTCAAACGACGAAGTCACTTTCGATACCGTTCCGGTCGAACCCGTATCGCGCTACTGCGCCCATGGTTGGCACATCGCCGTCGATGCGGGCCTTGCCTCGCGAATTCACGAGATGCGCACTGCCCGCCTACCGTCCGAAACCGGCGGCATACTTTTCGGTCTCGTCGACATTCCACACAAATCAATCCATGTAGTGCACGCTTCGCCCGCGCCGCCCGATAGCGAAGAGCGATCCGACAGCTTTCTTCGAGGCACCGACGGCATTGAAGAGCTGCTGGAAGCAGCCGACCGGACGACAGCCGGTCAGGTGCGCTACGTCGGCGAATGGCATTCCCACCCGCCACGCACCCGGGCGCACCCGAGTCCTGTTGACGCCTGCCAGATCGACTGGCTCGCCGGCCTCCTCGGAATGGACTCTATGCCTGCACTCCTATTGATCGCAGCGGACACGGGAATAGCCCTGGTCTTTGCCCACGAACCCGCCCAGCGGCTGACTTCCTGATCGAACCGCTTCAATCGATCGATCCGGAGCGGGAGGTATCACGATGAACGAACCCACAATCGGGCTCGCCCTGTCTGGCGGCGGATCACGCGCGATCGCCTTTCACCTCGGATGTTTGCGCGCCTTGCACCAACTCGACCTCCTCAAGAGAGTAGCGGTGCTTTCTACCGTGTCCGGCGGCAGCGTGATCGGCGCGCTGTACGCCCTATCCGAGGAACCTTTCCCCGTGTTCGAGAAACGCGTTCGCGCCGTCCTCAGACGCGGGCTTGTCTGGCCGACCGTCCGTACCGCCATGCTGACGGTGGACGGACCCAAGGCACTCATGTCTTGGGCCCTTGTCGGCACTGTCCACATTGCATTCCTTGTGTTTTCCACGCTTGTGCGCATCCTGCTGCGGTTGGCGTCGTCCGAGAGACGAGGGCGCTGGCAGCTCGAGGACTGGTACCCGCCTGTGCGACGCTTCGCCAGCCGTACCACGATATTCCGGCGCGCCCTAGATGATGAACTCTTCAACGGGGCGCGCATGAATGAGGTTCCCAGCACGAAACCTCTACTCGTCATCAACGCTGCCGAATTGCGTACCGGCTCGGCATTCTATCTGACCACCGACGAGTCCGGTTCCTGGCGCTTGGGCCGTCTCCAGGACAACGACGTCGCGCTTGCCGATGCTGTCGCTGCGTCCGCCGCGTATCCGTTGCTCCTGCCTTCCCTTGACGAGCGCCTACCCTTCCTCCGCCGGGACGGGTCGGTACACCTCGAGCGCGTTACACTGTCGGATGGCGGCGTGTACGACAATCTAGGCTTGGCACCGCTATGGCCCGACCGGGATCCGTCCGTGAGTCTTAATGTAGCCCGTGTCGATACGATTATCTGCTGTCGTGCCGGCCACGGGCTGCGCCGCGATCCGCCCAGTCAGTTCCTCATTGCCAGGCTCAAGAGCGCCTTTACTTGTATTCACGACCGCGCGCAGAACGCTTCCATGAAACGGCTATTCGAACTCCGCGAGAACGGCAAACTGCGTAACGTCATTCTTCCGTATCTTGGTCAGAATGATAGTCGTTTGAGGTTTCCGCCCGCGGATCTGGTAACGCGTGAGGATACCTCCGCCTACCCAACTGACTTCTCGGCCATGAGCGCAGCGTGGGTCGAGCGGCTCAGTCGGCGAGGGGAGCAAATTACTAAGGCGCTCATCGCTGAGCACGCACCTTTGTTGATGGACCGTAGCAGATAGTACTGCGGGTGCCAAGGACGCACATCGCCGCCCCAGGAGTCTCAGACCGGTCCGAAGACGCCTCGGGGCAATGCACGGGTCACGCTGAAGCTTGACAGCGCCCGAGTAGGCTTGTGACGCGGCATCGGCTGGCGACAATGGAAGTTCTGGCGCACCGGCCGCCCCTGCGCTCCGCACAACGATCTATGCCATCGCCGTTCCATCCAGATACGTCGCCCAGTCGCCCATCAGCCGGCGACGGCGCTCGAAGAGCGTCGATCGCGCGTACGCGGCTTCGACCTTATCCTTGACCTGATGGGCAAGGGCCGCTTCGACGACCTCCCGGGGATGGTTCGTCTCTTCAGCCGCCCAGTCGCGAAAGCTCGAGCGGAAGCCGTGTGGCACGGCCTGCACGCCTTGCTCCTTGAGCAGCTTGGACAGGGTCATGTCGGAGAGAGGCTTGCCGCGAGGACTGGGGAACACGACCTTGCTACCGTTCCGCAGCGTGCGCGCCGCCTGGAGGATCTCCGCGGCGCGGCACGACAGCGGCACCCGGTGTTCGCGGTTCGCCTTCATGCGCTCCGCGGGGACAATCCACACCTCGGCATCGAGGTCGATCTCGGCCCACTGCGCCAAGCGCACCTCGCCCGACCGCGCGGCCGTCAGCACCAGGAACTCGAACGCCAGCTTGGCCGCAGCGGTCGCTGCCGACCCCCGGACGATCGCCACGGCCTCGGCGACCTCCGCATGAGGCAGCGCACGCATGTGTCGCACTACGTCCCGCTGGCGCCCGAGCGTTGCGCCGACCCGGTCGCACGGGTTGTCCGACCGGTACTCCATGGCCACGGCCCACTGCATCACGGCGGCGATGCGCTGGCGAACGCGTCGAGCCGTCTCCGGCTTCTCGTGCCAGATCGGAGCCAGGACCCCGAGGACGTCGGCGCTCGTGACCTCCGAGACGGCCCGCTGCCCGAACCGCGGGAACACGAACCGCTCCAGGCTCGCCGGCCAGTCCTGCGCGTGCTTCGGATTGCGCCAGCCCGAGCGCTTCTGCTCCACCACCCGTGCGACCGCCTCGGCGAACGTCGGGATTCCCCTCCCGCGCCGCTTGCCGGCGAGCGGGTCGCCGCCGCCGCGTGCGACTCTCCGGTTGGCGAACGCCTGGGTCCGTGCCTCCTTCAGCGAGACCAGCGGGAACCCGCCGAGACCGAGCTCGGCTCGCCGCCCATCGATCACGAGACGCTGGATCCAGCGTCGGTTGCCGGACGGGTCGACCTGCAGGTACAGTCCCTGCCCATCGCAGTAGCGGCCGGCCTCGCCGACGGCGCGCACGAAGGCGGCCGAGAGCGCGTTCTCAGGGTGGCGGCTCCGGGGTTTGGTTCTTCGCTCTCTCTTCGGGTATGGCATCACCGACCATTATACCCCCCATTAAAATGGGGGGTGCCCTGATATTTCGGCGGACCGTTCCGGACTCGGTTCAGCGGACAGAAGTTGGACTGTAAAACATTGCACTGTAGAGACTTATGGACTGTCATGGATGCTGTCGGACGCCTCCAGACGATACGAATATGGTGGACGCCGCCTCCACCATCCGAATGAACTCGGACCCGGGTCCGAGCCGGGATCGGACCCGCGCGACTCAAGCAGCACGAGCACGTCGATGGCCGTCCGGGCGACGTAGCACGGATTGCCCTGATCCGGATGGACCGGATCGAGGACCATGCGGCCCAGAAGCCGGCCCGGCTTGAGGAAGTACCGGCGACAGCCGGTCCGGCGGTCGCGGCAGGTCCCCGACTTGTTCCAGACCCAGTGCCCGCGGTACTTCGTGTTCTCGAGGAGCCGCCGAACGGAGCCGACGGTCCAGCCATGCGCCGACCGGATGCGGCCGGACGAGGCTGTCGTGATCGCCACGGCGGTGATCACGCGGACCGAGGTGGCGGCGGCACTCAGCCGAGCGCAGCGTGACGAGCGAATGGGGGCCGGCGAAGCACGGCGCGCGGAACGGGAGTTCCTCGAGGACTGGGGCGACTTCGGCAAGGTGGAACGAGAGAGCGCTCCTGGGGTGCCCGCGCGGCGCATCCAGCACTCGCAGACGATGGTCGCTGCCGGCATCGCCTCGCCCTCCTCTCCCGGCTGCCCGGCCCGCGCCAGCCGGTGCAGCCGACTGCCAGCGGTCCGTGGCGGAACCCCGCGCTGCACCGCGCCCCGGAGGGCGCCGGCGAACCGGCGAGGCGGGCTGCATCGCCGCATCGATGCCGCGGGGACTTCGCCACGGCCGGCCGGGCGGGTTGATCGGGCGGAAGCGAGAATGCCAGAATGCGCATAGCGAGCAGGCAGAATCAGCCGGGCCGCCGGCCCCCTCGCGGCGCCTGGTCCGGGCCAACCGATCCTCGGGCAGTCCTCGCCGTCCCGTGACGCCGCCTCCCGAGGGACAGGAGACGACGGATGAGCAGGTGGTTGACCGTGTGCGGTGCGGCGGCGGTGTCGGCGTTCGTGTTCATGGGCGGCGCGGCGGTCGAGACCGCGTCGGGGGTCGGGGCGGCCTTCCCGGCCGCGGTGCAGGAGACCACCAGCTCGACCCTCGACGGCGTGTTCTCCTCGGCCCAGGCGAGCCGCGGGCAGCAGGTCTACGACCAGAACTGCGCGTCCTGCCACGGGCACGGCCTGCGGGGCGGCGAGATGGCGCCGAGCGTCGCCGGCGCCGACTTCATCGTCTGGTGGACCGAGGTGTCGGTGGGGGCCCTGTTCGATCGGATCAAGCTGACGATGCCCGAGGACGGGCCGGGCCGCCTGTCGGACCAGGAGTACACCGACGTCGTGGCCTACCTGCTCGACCGGAACGACTATCCGGCGGGAGAGAACGAGCTGTCCACGGACAGGGCGGAGATGGACAAGATCATGATCGTCGCCGCCGGGTGACGGCGGGCGGCCGGGCGGCGACCCCGGCGGTGCCGGCTCTGGACCGCGCCGGCACCGGTCCCCGTTCCAGTCGCCGCTCATCGAACCGGACGTGCGGGTGTCCCGCATCCGGCTCTCGGACGAGATCATGCCTTCGCCCACGGAAAGCTCGCCCTTCGCAACGTCAGGCGCGTGAGCCGTAGGCCGGACTGACCTGCCCCAGATTGAAGTAGTTCGCCCATCCGGTCAGCGACCGGCTGAGGCGCGCGACCACAACTCGCGGGGACAGCAGCCCCATCACGTGGCGTCGTCAGCTCACTCACACGACGGCAGATGCTCTGAACGCTCGCCGGACTCGGGCGGGTGCCGATGTAGGCACGGCCCGTGTCCCGGCGGATGGACCGCATCAGGTCCGCGTGCGGGATTTGACCGAAGTAGCCCGACAGGGTCGGCGTCTACCACCTCCCGGTAGCCCGTGTTCAGCAGCCTGCGCGTGGCGGCCCGGTCGATGGGCATACCGCTCCGGTTGCAGGTCGGTCGCCTGGCAGGCCGTCCGGCGCAACGCCGGCGCGGCCGGGCAGCGCTCCGCCTCGGAGGTCACGAGCGCCGACGTCCTCGGGGTCCTGGCCCCGATCCGACACGAGAAGCCGGAGACGGCGCGACGAGTCGCCGCCGCATCGCCGCCGTGATGCAGTGGGCCGTGGCCATGGAGTACCGGCCCGACAGCCCGTGCGAACGGGTCGCCGCAACGCTCGGGCGCCAGCAACCCACTCAACCCGGGGTTCCACCCGAGCGAGCGCAGCGCGCACAACGTGACGCACCCGTCGCGCGCGCCTTGCCGATCTCTGTTGACGGTGACCCGGCGGTGATTGGGCAGCGCTCCGCGGGGTCGCGGAAGTCGACGCACGTGCGGGCGGTCAGGTCTGCCGCGTCATCGACGTGGTGCCCATCCGCCGGGTACTCGAAGCTGGCCATGAAGGCTCGGGCGCGGCATCCCGGCTCCCTCCACCCGGACCCGGCCTACCAGCCGATCGTGGCGCGGCCAAGGAACCCGTTGCCGGCTTCGCCCTGCATCGGGGTTCCCCGCCGTTGCGCCTCCGCGGCCAGCTCGAAGTTCGCGTCGTGCGGCTCCGCGTCCGCGTCCTCGGTCGTCGCCACCGTGAAACTTTGCGTCTCGCCGGCCGTCCCCGTGAACGTCAGCGCCGAGGTGTTCTCCGTATAGTCGGTGCCCTTCGTCGCGGTGCCGTCGGTGAAGCTGGGCGTGACGGTCAGGCCGCCCGACACTGCCTTGTCGAGCGTCACCGTGAAGGTGATCGCTCGCCCTCGTCCTCGATCGTCACCGCCGCGCTGCCGTCGTCGTTGCTGATCGTGCCCGTGGCCGTGTCGGTCGCCGTCACCTCCGCCGTCGTCCCCGATACCGCCAGGCCCACCGTGAAGGTCTCGTCCGCCTCCACGTCCGTGTCCTGGGCCGTCGCCACCGTGAAGCTCTGCGTCTCGCCGGCGGTGCCGGTGAACGTCAGCGCCGCCGTGTTCGCAGTGTAGTCGGTGCCCTCGGTGGCCGTGACGTCCGTGAAGCTCGGCGTCACCGTCAGGCCGCCCGACACCGCGTTGTCCAGCGTCACCGTGAAGGTCAGCGAATCGCCCTCCGCTTCGCTCGCGTCGGCGATGGTCACCGTCGTGGACGAAGACGTCCTGCCGCCGGGCAGCGTTCCATCGGCGCAGAAGGGAGCGCCCATGTCGCCATAGGGCGCAGTGCTGCTGTAGCGAGTCCGAATCTGGTCCTTTAGCGAGTCGGCCACGCAGCCGGACAGGGAGTTGCCACCGAGCCTCAGATTCCACAGCGAGTTCATCCCGCTCAGGTCGGGAATGACGCCAGTAAACCGATTGCCATCGAGGTAGAGTTCTTGGTAGAAACCCTTGTTGCCGATCCAGCCTGGAATACGGCCGGAGAGCTGGTTGTTCTGCACGTGGAACGAGTAGATCCCGTTGGCGTCCTTGAGTTTGTCCGGGATTGCGCCGGTCAACTGGTTGTTGTCGAGGAAGAAGCCGCCCAGGTTGTCTATGTCGGCCAACTCAGGAGGAATACTCCCGCTCAACCGGTTATTGGAAAGATGGAAGTGATCTGCCCGTTGTGGACTTCCGCCGACCGTGACGCCAATCCAATTCCAAAGGGCATTGTCCGCGTTCCAGCTGCGAAGAGCGTTGCCCGCAGGGTTCAGAACGTCCCTTGCAGCCCAGAGAGCTTCGCAGTCGGCGACCAGTTCGAGGTTATCGGCAGCGTCGGGGATGATGACGCCATCGCTGCACGGGGCGGTCACGTTCTGCGCCAGCGCCGGCGGCGCGGCCAAGACGAGCGCCGCGAGCCCGAGCAGGCATGCCGCCGCCGCCCGGCGGAGGCGCGGCAGGAAACCCGGAGAGCACGGGGAGCGGGCGGCCCCCACCCGGACGGCGGGCGCCGGACCCGACTCCACATCCTCGTGGACGGCCCGCAGGCAGAGAATCGGCCCCTCGCCCGATCCTTCGACGTCACTCGCCAGCCGGCGATAGGGGCCCTCGACAGTCACAGGTCAAGCAGATGCATGCGCCCTCGCCTTCCCGTCATTGCTTGAAACCACAACCCCTACCCCAACAGAGGAAGGCCTGTCATATCCCGTTTGGGAGATACCGAACAGCCCGGAGATGAGCAGAACGGGACGGGAGAAGCCGCTGGCGGGCGCCCGGCCGTCAGCGTCGCGGCAAGGCGTACGCGGCCAGGATCCGCTGCACCAGGGCGATTTGACCGGAGAGGCCCTGCTGCTTGTAGACCTGCTTCAGAAGCCAGCGGACGTAGCTCTCCTTGTACCCCGTGGCCGCGGCGATCTCGCGCACCGAGCTCCCCTCGGCCAGCAGCGCCGACACCCGGGCCTCGGACGCCGTCAGGCCGAGCAGCGCCGACACCCGGCCCGGGTCGATGCGCAAACGGCTCTCCGGGTCGACCACCAGCGCCAGCACCGCCACCCGCCGACCCCCGAAGTCCACCTGCGCGGTGACCACGGGGTGTACGTGAAGCTCCAGCCGCGACCGCACCAGCGGGCGCTGGAGCCGCATTGAGCCGCCGGCCGGCGGCGTCGCGCTCCCGAACGTCGGCAGCGCACGCTTCAGCAGCCGCTGCAGGCGACCGTCGTCCGCCGGCAGCGAGGCATGCAGGACGCCGTCGCGGTCGGTCAGCCCCTCGCCGCGGCGCAGGATGTCGCGGGCGGGGTCGTTCGCCGCCAGCACGCGGCCGCCGCGGTCCAGGTGCAGGACGCCGATGCCGCTGTTGTCCAGCAGGCCGGCCAGACCGGCGCTCAGCGCATCGGCACCGGCCAGCGCTTGGCGGACATGAATGGTCTGGCGGACGTGCGGCAGCAGAGACTCGATCAACTGGAGTCGAGCGGACTGCCAGTCGCCGCTGCCGAGGGGGTCGCCGATGGTCCAGACGATCTGCAGGTCGTCTTCCCCGTCGAGCCGCGCGATCAAGCCGTTCTGGGCGACACGGCGACGCCAGCTCTCGTTGTACGCGGGCGACTTCCTCAACTCCCTTGCGGTGTACAGGTCGGGTACATGTATCAGGCGGTGGGCGGGCCGCTCCGTGAGGCGGGGCGGTCCTTCGTCGCGAGGGAAGTAGACGTCGAAGTACTCGCGCGCCAGGTCCGGCCGAGGCTCGCCGCGGTAGAGATACCGGCCGAAGTAGATCCGCGCGTCGTCGCCGGACCGTTCACCGACCACCAGCGCGTTGCCCGTGGCGCAGCAGGCCTCGTCGATCAGGGCAGCTGCGGCGGGCCAGCGGGCGTCGTCGAGCGCGGCTTCGTGCAGCAACGCAAGGATGCGGTCGAAGACGTCGAGCGGGTTCACGACACTCTCTCCTGAACGACTGCCGGACGCGGTGCAGCGCGGCCGGGAGGCACGCCCGCACCCTACGCCAAACCGGGGAAGGGCGTCACACTCCCATTGGGTAGGTACGGCCTGGGCACGAAGGACGAAAGTCTGCTCCCAGGCCCGGAGGGCCGTCAGTCAGCGCCGCGCCAGGGCAGGGCGTCGGCAGCCACGACCCGCCTCCACCGCCGACTCGATCGACTGCGCCGTCCTTACCGACGCGGTCGAACTCGACGAAGCCGCCGGAGAGCGCGACCAGCGTGCCGGCCTTCGAGGAACCGCCGCGCCGCCGCGCAGGGGCTCGCGGGGCACGCGTTCCCGGATTGCATCTGCGTCGCTCTCACGATGGCGACCATCGCGCTCTTCGAGAGGGCCTGAATGCAGTTTCAAGGAGATGGGACTCCCCGGGCCCGCCCCCTGGCTCGGGGACCTCGGCGAACCGCGCCGGAAACACCGGCAACATCTTGTGACTGAGGCTACGTGTGGCCATGATCTGCGGGCGAGGCTCCGCTACGCACCGACGAGGATGCAGGTGGGGCGTGACCGCTTGGCTGCCGAGGAGCCGACACGGCGAAACGACACCCGGCAAGACCTGTTCAGCCAGGTGCAGCGGCGAGAAGCACGTCCAGGCGCTTCGACGAGCTCGTCGCGTCCGGAGTGATCCACCCACCGCTCGAAGCCGGCGACCCGACAGAGGCGTGGCCGGACATCAGGCTTCCCGCGTGGTTCTCACTCGCGTCCGCAGGCCGTTCCCGATAGAGAGACGGCCTGGCCTCAGTCCGGATCGACGCAGGCGAAGCTGGCCGCGTCGTCGATGCTGCCGGTGCCCTGGTAGCGCGCCACCTGCGGATACGGGCAGAGCGGGCGGGTGCGCTGCACGGCGCCGTCGACCACCTTCCCCGCGATCAGGTGCTCGGGGGCCTCGCCCTGCTCCACCCAGCGCTCGAGGGCGGTCACCGCGTCGAAGCGATCCGGGCCCGGCCCCCCGCGGCAGTGCGCCACCCCGGGGGCCATGAAGAGGCGATAGAAATCGGTGGTTTCTGCGAGACCGCCCATCGACGCGATCACGCTGTCGTAGTAGTCGATCGCATACTGGCCGGGAATCAGGGCGTCCGCCCATCCGTGGTAGCTGATGAGCCGTCCGCCGGCCGCCTTGAACGCCGAGAGGTCGGGGTCCACCGCGTTCAGGGCCGAGGCGAGCGACTCGTCCGTGCCGATCACCCGGTCGTTGGCGAGGTCCCAGTCGGCGTCGAAGTCGAAGCCGCGCAGGTCGCGGTCGGGATCCTGGAAGACGCTGTAGCGCATGAAGTCGATGGCGCTGCCGCCGGGCTTCTCGACACCCGACCAGTAGCGCGCCCAGCCGCCGAGGCCGTCGGGCGCCTCGAAGTGCTCGCTGCCGAGCGCGTAGCCCGGGAAGATCCGCTCGCCGGTGCCCGGCCGCGTCGGCCCCGCGTAGATGGCCCGCGCGGCCGCCACCTCGCCCGCGGTCAGGCAGTCGGGTCCATCGCCGGCTTCGCACAGCAGCGTGCCGGGGTCGAAGTCGCACGCCCGCGGGTCGTCGATCAGGCCATCGACGAGACCGTCGAGCGCGTCGCACGCGGTCATCACCGCCGCGCCCAGCACGGGCAGCTTCGCGCGCGGGAGGTCCTGCGCCGGGTCCCGCGTCGTGGCGAGGCCGGACCACAGCTCGCCGGTCATCAGGCCTATCCAGTAGTTGGCCGGCGCTCCCGCCACAATCCCGTCGTAGTCGTCCGGATAGCGCTGCGCTTCCATCAGGGCGTGGTGGCCGCCCTGCGAGCAGCCGACGAAGTAGGCGTAGTCGGCAGGACGCCCGTAGTAGGCGGCCGTGATCGCCTTGCCGGCCACCGTCGCCTCGTGCTGGGCCCGGTAGCCGAAGTCGACGAGGCGCACGGGGTGCCCGAGGGCCCAGCTCCCGTCGAATCCGCTCGTGCTCGTGTGGCCGTTGTCGGTGGCGACCGCCGCGTACCCGCCGGCCACGGCCGAGGCGAGCTGCGGATAGCGGATGGCGCCCGCCGAGCCGCCGGACCCGATCCCCTGGAAGCGGCCGTTCCACGCCTCGGGCGCCGGCAGCCAGACCTCGAAGCCGATCTCCGACCCCGGCTCGGGCCGCGACACGCCGGCGACGCGGCAGAAGGCGACGTCCTCGACCGTGAAGCCGCGCGAGGAGAACGTCTCGGGCGGCGTGAACGGAGGCGTGACCTCCTCGGCGACGGTCAGGATGACGTGGGGCAGGCCGAGCGGCGCCTGCCCCACGGCGGCGCACGCGGCACCCGCCGCGACGTCCTGCGCGCGCGCCGGTTCCGACGCCGACCCGATCCAGAGCGCCACGCCCGCGGCGGCGCAGGTGACTACGGTCAACCGGCAGGTGGTAATCATGAGTGCCTCGCTACGCTGCAGCCGCCCGCACGCTCGACCGCGCGCGCGCCCCGGTTGAGTTCGAACCCGCCGCGGATGCCCCGTGCCAGCCGGTTCGACCGGCGGCGCCGGCTGCGCCCCTGCGTCCGGCCCAGCCTACCGCCCCCGGGCCCGGTGCGCAATCCGGGGCGCGGAGTCGCGCGGCTCGGCGTCTGCATCCCGGACCCTCCTCCAGCGGTCGCCGCGCGCCGGCGCTCGGAGTCTGCGCCGTAGAACGGCGCTGGCACGTCGCGCCCGCGCAGACTCCCGACGCGACGACAAGGTCGCGCGAGCTGCACGCACGCCCGGTCAGGGCGAGCCGACTCCCGAAGTCGCAGCCGGGAGCGCGAGCTCGACCCGGACCGCGCCGGCCAGGTGGTCCACGGTGTGCACGGCGAGGTACAGGCGCCCGTCGCGCAGGGCCTGCATCCCGGCTCCCGACAACCGCCACTCCCCCGCCGCTCGCGCGCCGCCCCCCCGCTCCAGGTCGCGCAACACCGGGCCGACCGAGGCGGCGTCCTCTCCGTCGCGGCGGTGCAGCGCGGTCAGCAGCACGTCGTCGTCCAGCAGCCCGAACACCGACACGCGGTAGCGCACGACGCGAGTGGCCGGATCGAGCACGAAGCGGACGTCCGCCGAGAGTCCCTCCGCGGCCTGCACGGAGGCCGCCAGCTCGACGGGCGCCGGCGGCGTGACGAGGCTCGGCGTGAAGTCGGGCGCCCGGCGGTGGCCGGTTGCCTGCTCGTAGGCGTACGCGAGCTCGATGAGCCGCGGCTCGGACCAGGGCCGCCCCAGCATCTCGAGGCCGACCGGCATCCCGTCGTCCGCAAACCCGGCCGACACCGTGATCGCCGGCGTCCCGGACAGGGCGCTCAGCGTGCAGTTGCTGCCGGACTGGATGGCCCCGATGGGCTGCGCGGTCTGGCGAATGGTCGGGTAGACGAGGGCGTCGAGATCCTGCTCGTCGAGCAGCGCGACCACCGCGCTCCGCAGCTCGTCCCGCCGGGCAAGCCGCTCCCGGTAGTCGTCGGTGTCGAGCGTCTCCACCTCGAGGGACGAGGCCAGCCCCGCCTCCAGAACGCGGTGGTAGAGCCCCGTGTCGATGATCTCGGCGAGCGAGCGGACGTAGGCGCCGGGCGTGGCCTGCAGGTAGTCGTCGAAGTGGAAGCGGAACTCCTGGGCGATGACCGAAGCGTCGCGCGCCAGCTCGGTGAAGTCCGGATCCTCGATCTCGATCGCCGTCGCCCCGAGCGCTTCCACCTCCTCCACCGCTCCCTCGACGACCTCCCGCACCAGGCGCTCGGCACCTCCCCCGCCGAGCATCGCGGTCATCACGCCCAGCCGCGCCCCCTCGAGTCCGGCGGCGTTCAGCGAGTCGGTGTAGGTCGGCGGAACGTTCCCCTGCGCGACGCTGGTCGCCGGGTCCGCGGGGTCGACGCCCACCGTTGCATCGAGGGCCAGCGCGAGGTCCTCGACCGACCGCGCGAGCGGACCGCCGATGTCCTGCGTGCGCGACAGGGGCACGATCCCGTCGCCGCTCGCCAGTCCGCGCGTCCCGCGGAGGCCGACCAGGGCATGGTGCGCGGAGGGGATGCGGATCGACCCGCAGGTGTCGCTCCCCATGCCGAAGGCGCCGAAGCTGGCCGCGACGGCGGCGCCGGTGCCGCCACTCGATCCGCCCGGATTGCGCCGCGGATCGTACGGGTTCCGGGTCTGGCCGCCGAACGACGCAATGGTCGTGATCCCGCGCGCCAGCTCGTGCATGTTGGTCTTGCCGAGGACGATCGCGCCCGCCTCGCGCAGACGTCGCACCTGCGTCGCGTCGTCGGGAGGCACGGACGTGGCCAGGGCGATCGAGCTGGCCGTCGTCGGCATGTCCGCCGTGTCGTAGTTGTCCTTCACGACCACGGGAATGCCGTGCAGCGGACCCCGGACGCTGCCCGCGGCGCGCTCGGCGTCGAGTTCCGCCGCGCGTTCCCGGGCCCGAGGGTTGATGGCGACCATCGCGCTGATGGCCGGGCCCTGCCGGTCGAAGGCCGCGATGCGCGCCAGGTAGCCGTCGACGAGCTCGACGGAGGTGACGGTTCCGGCCTCGAGCGCGGCTCCCAGCTCGCGCACCGACTTCTCGGTCACGTCGAACCGGGCCGCCTGCTCCTCCGGCCCGCCGGCGCAGGCGACACCGAGGCACCCGGCGATACCCAGAGCGCTGGCCGCACG